>DPCJ01000099.1 GCA_003516705.1 Prolixibacteraceae bacterium
GAGCACAATATCATAAGTTCCGCTTTTGGCCATCGAGAAATCGATACATTTTTGAACATCAAAATTTTTCCCAAAGTTGAAACCGTTATATTGTTCGCCATCTTTGTAAACTTTTAAGTAAACATTTTTCATCGATTGATTTAAAAACGACACATAAAGCTTATCATTTTTGAAAGCAAAATAGGGTTCATACATCTCAACCAGCGGCCCGATATCAATGGTTTCTCCATCGATGCTTAAAACCGAATTCAGACTTTTTGAACCGGATTTAAGCGAGAACTGGTATGTTCCGTCTTCCAGTTCTTTCAAACTGAAAATCTTTTTAACAGCGGTTTGCGGAGTTTCCGATTTCCACTCGTGCAGAATCACTCCATCGTTGTCAGTAATGGTTAATTCAAGCAAAACTGCTTTATCTGTTTCGTAGTTTACAAGGATTTTGTCATCCTGTGCTGAAAGAATCTCCGTTTTCGGAGTTTCGGTGGCGTAACCCGTTGCCGATACCAGCAACGCAACAAATGCAAAAAATAAATTTCTTGTTTTCATAGCTGTAATTGTTTTCTTGTTTTCAGCCTAATTGACATGAAAATACATCGTCACGTTACAGCGCTCAACGATTTAGTTGCCCAACACCCGTTTCCGGGATATGAACAGTCACTTTTTTTCGATGAAAATACAACTGCTTTTTAATGACCAAGCTTGAAAATGGAAATAAACCTGGGCTTGAAAGACGAAAATAGCTACTTTCGCGAAAATTTTTTCGATGGAAATTCAAATCCTTCAATTGCTCGATGGTGCGCGTAAAGCCCGTGGATTAACAGTAATCATTGATGTTTTCAGAGCTTTTTCTACTGCTTGTTACGCTTATCATTCGGGGGCTGTAAAAATTATCCCGGTGGGCAGCATCGACTTTGCTTATCGTTTAAAGGAACAAAACCCGGATTATATTTTGTTAGGTGAGCGCAACGAACAAAAACCCGAAGGTTTCGATTTCGGTAATTCACCCTCGTTGCTTGTAACTGAAAAAATAGCGGGGAAAACGCTGGTACACACCACAAGTTCGGGTACACAGGGAATCGCCAATGCAACAAATGCCGCCGAAATCATCACCGGAAGTTTTGTAAATTCCGGTGCAATTGTGCGTTACATCAGGCAGCAAAATCCGGCGGTTGTTTCGTTGGTTTGCATGGGTTATGCCTGCGAGTATCCCACTGACGAAGACACGCTGTGTGCCGAATGGATTAAAAATGAACTGGAAACCCCACACAACCTTCCCTCAGGGGGAGGCGAGAAATCCAAAAATTTTGCTGAAATGGTTGAAATTATTCGAGATGGTTCGGGGGCGCGGTTGTTTGATCCTGAAAAACAAAGCTGGTCGCCACAGGCCGACTTTGAACTTTGCCTCGACCTGAACCGTTTTGATTTTGTTTTGAAAGTGGAGCGTGAAAACGAGCTGAATTACCTCCGAAAAATAAAAATTTAAATTATTTGAACCGTCATTCTGAACTTGTTTCAGAATCTTTTCAATTGAAAGATGCTGAAATGAATTCAGCATGACGTAAAGAAAGAAATATATGAAAAAGTACAATTTCGATGAAATAGTGCCGCGCGAAGGTACGAACTGTATAAAATATGATGGCCGCGAACGTATGTTTGGTAATCCTGATGTTTTACCGTTGTGGGTGGCCGACATGGATTTTAAAACCCCGCCGTTTATTGTCGATGCCATAAAAAAACGCGCTGAACATGAAATTTATGGCTATACTTTCCGTGGCGATTCGTATTTCGATGCAGTGGTTGGCTGGATGAAACGCCGCCACAATTGGGAGATTCAGAAAGAGTGGATTTCATTCAGTCCGGGTGTGGTTGCAGGATTAACCTTCGCCATCGAAGCTTTTACAAAACCCGGTGACGAAGTAGTGGTGCAACCGCCGGTATATTTCCCGTTTTTCGATTGTGTAAAAGGAACCAACAGAAAAATGATTGAAAACCCGCTGAAAATTGAAAACGGCCGTTATACTTTCGATTTTGATGATTTGAAATTGAAGATTACAAAGAGTACAAAACTGCTGTTGCTCAGTAACCCGCAAAACCCTGGTGGCATGGTGTGGACCCGCGACGAACTGGAACAATTAGCCGCCATTTGTCTCGAAAACAAAATTATGATTATTGCTGACGAGATTCATTCTGACCTGATTTTTAAAGGTCACCGGCACATTCCGCTGGCTACACTCTCTCCCGAAATTGCCAAAAACTGTATGATTTCGATGGCGCCCAGCAAAACGTTTAATGTGGCCGGGTTGTCGTCGTCGCTGGTGATTATCCCCGATAAAGTAAAAATGGCGAGGTTTGAAAGGGCAATTGGTGTTGGCCATTTGGGCATGGGCAATATTTTTGGAAGTGTGGCGCTCGAAGCTGCCTACACCCACGGCGACGAGTGGCTCGACGAGTTGCTCGGTTACCTATGGGAAAACTACCTTTTACTCGAAAAGTTTTTTGCCACACACCTGCCAAAGGTAAAAGTGATGAAACCCGAAGCCACCTATCTTATCTGGCTCGATTTCAGCGCCTACGGAATGAAGGATGCAGAATTGATGAAATTCACCGTTGAAAAGGCCGGAGTTGGATTAAACAACGGTGGCAAATTTGGCAACGGCGGCGATGGCTGGTTACGCCTGAATATTGGTTGCCCCCGAAACATTTTGGAAGAAGCATTGCGACGGTTGGGGAGTGCATTCGACGGATTGTAAAAAGAATATTCAAACCCGTGACGGATTCATCCTTTATTAAAGAATCATGCTTCCTTAATTTTTCTCAACCCAGTATGGGTTGGCTTTTAGTAGAAATAAGATATCCCATGAAAACCATAACCCGGTACGGGTTAGATAAAAAGGAAAGACACAAAATTGTGCATAATCGAACCCGTACCGGGTTCTGTTCACAATCCACATTTAATTTCTACTAAAATCGAATCCGTACCGGATTCTTTTTACTGTTAATCAATTCGAAACAAAGTGATTGTTATTTCTCAATCCGGTACGGATTTACTTTTAGTAACTCAGCTTCATTTCTCCCTTGAAAAGGGTAATATCTTTAGAACCCAATACCAACGTAAAACGTAAAAGAGGCAAATTAACTTGCAAAATTGTGTGATACATAAGATGTTTCTAAATCGTTAAAACAGAAGAATATGCCTGAAAGTGTGTACAAAATTATCGAATTGGTTGGAAGCAGTCCCGAGTCATGGGAAAAGGCTGCTCAGAATGCAATTACAAAGGCATCGAAATCGTTACGCGATTTGCGGATTGCTGAAGTTACGCAGATGGACATGCATCTGAAAGACGGTAAAATTGAATTTTATCGTACTAAACTAAAAGTGTCATTCAAATACGAAGGGTAACCGGGTGTAACAAAAAGAGGCTGAAATATTGAATTTCAGCCTCTTTTAATTTGTTGTCAATGGATTAATATCCCCACGACTTCATTACTTTCAAATCTTCTTCCATACATTCCATCGGGGTTTTACCCTGGTACGACTCTTGCTCAATCACAAACAGTTTTGTCCCCGATGCTTTGGCGAGGTCAGTTACTTCTTTTGAGCCAACAAGCCCGCTGCCAAGAATTGTACTTTCAAAACCTTCGCCTTCGCTGGTTTTTATCATATCTTTTACATGAATTGTTCCATAACGGCCAGGGTATTGTCCAATTACATCTTTGGCAAGCGCACCGGCAATGTACATATTTCCCATATCAAGCTGCATCACCACTTTATCGGCATCGGTATTTTTCATTATCAGGTCGAAAACTTTTTCTCCATTCAGTGTTGCGCTAAATTCAAAATCGTGATTGTGGTAACCAAATTGCATTCCCGATTTCTGACACAATTCTCCACATTTATTAAACACTTCCATAAACCGTAACAAATCGTCGTAGGTCTGTCTGAGGCTATCGTCAAGCCACGGACTAACCACAAACTGCTGTTCAAGCAGGGCAGCGTCTTCCACTGTTTTTTTCCATGCATCGGTAAAATCGCCGGTGGTGGCATCCCAGTGGTTTTTCCCCAGAACTGTGTGACCTGAAGGCATCTTCAATCCCAAATCGCCAAGCACTTTTTTGAATTCGGTGGCTGTCCATCCATAAAATTTGTGATCGACATAATTGGCATGTTCAACATGTGTGTAACCCATTTTGGCCAGTTTGGTCAGCGAACCCTGCGGATCGGCCATCATTTCATCCCGCACACAATACAATTGAACTGCAACATCCCAGTTTTTAGCCACTGCCTTGGTTGCACAGGCTGTTTGTCCCAGCGCCGAAATACCAACAGCTGCAATTGCACTTGTTTTAATAAAATCTCTGCGTGTTGTTTTCATTTCATTAGTTTTAATTGGTTATATGATTAATTTCTGAAAAAGCTTTTAATGTCAGCCTAAATGTAAAAAGAAATTTTTTATGGTTGTAACTGGATATCAATTTAAAGGAATTTATAATTTTAAAGAAATTTAAAAATCTCGAACCGATGAAACGAAGACTTTTTCTCAGAAACAGTGCGCTGGGTACACTGGCGCTCACAATTCCCGCAATCCGCAGTTTTGGCAATAATTTTTCACCCGACTATAATTTGCCTCGTCGTGTACTGGGGAAAACCGGCGAAAAGCTTTCGGTAATTGGTTTTGGCGGAATTATGCTCAACGACAACCCGCAGGATTTTGCCAACGAGCTGGTGGCCAAATCATACGAACTCGGCGTAAATTATTACGATGTTGCTCCGGGCTACGGAAATGCTCAGGAACGACTTGGTCCGGCATTAAAACCGTATCGCAAAAACTGCTTTCTGGCCTGTAAAACACAAAAACGAAATGCTGTCGAAGCACAGGCAGAGCTCGAAGATTCGCTGCGAAAACTTGAAACCGACTATTTCGATTTGTACCAGTTGCATGCCCTGAGTTCTGTTAATGAAGTTGAACAGGTTTTTGCTCCGGGTGGTGCCATGGAGGTTTTTGTAAAGGCGAAAAAAGAAGGAAAGGTAAAATACCTCGGTTTCTCGGCTCACTCGGTAGATGCAGCTTTGCTGGCCATGAAGAATTTTGATTTCGATTCAATTTTATTTCCCATTAATTTTGCTTGCTGGCATTCGGGAAATTTCGGGCCACAGGTTTTTGCCGAGGCTGAAAAACGGGGCATGGGTATTCTCGCACTTAAAGCTATGGCATTAACCCGCCTTGAGCAAGGAGAACAAAAATTGTATAAAAACGTGTGGTATCGCCCCGTGGCCGACGAAGAAGTGATGAAAATGGCATTGAAATATACTTTATCTAAAAACATCACCGCGGCAGTGCCACCAGGGCAAAATACCCTGTTTTTAAAAGGGCTTGAATTTATGAACGACTACCAGCCCATTACCGACAGTGAAACACAAAAATTGCTGACACTGGCAAAAACAACTAAACCTGTTTTTATGCATTCCTGAATGTATAATATCCTGATTTGAATGAACCTCTTTTTCAGTGAATTACCAGTTAGTGTCGTTTTTCTGAGTCTCATCATTGCCGTAGTTCCCCTTTCATAAAGGGTTTTAATAATCACTTAAAAATCGGGATTCTGATCTGAATACCTGTTTAAATTAATTTTATGCAAGATACATCACGTGTTACTATTGAATCGCTGATTGAAAAACAACGTGCTTTTTTCGCATCCGGGAAAACCAGGGATATCGGGTTCAGGCTCGAAATGCTGAAAAGGTTAAAAAACGCAATTCTGAAACACGAAAAAAACATTGCCGAAGCCTTTTGGACCGACCTTCACAAATCGTATGAAGAAGCTTATTTAACCGAAATCGGAATCGTGCTTGGCGAGATTGATTATCACATTCAAAACATTACAAAGTGGGCAAAGTCAAAACGAATCAGAACTCCTTTGGTTTTGCAGCCTTCATCGAGCCGGATTTTTTATGAACCGCTGGGAGTGACATTGATAATGGCGCCATGGAATTATCCGTTTATGTTGCTGATGGATGCCGTGGTAGGTGCTATTTCGTCAGGTTGTACAGCAATTTTAAAACCTTCGCCTTACACGTCTGGTGTTGCCTTGGCAATGGAAGAAATGATTGCTGAAACTTTTGCGCCCGAATATCTGGCAATGGTTCAGGGAAGCCGGAAAGTGAACGAAACTTTGCTGGAACAGCGTTTCGATTTCATTTTTTTCACAGGCAGCCCGCAGGTTGGAAAAGTGGTGATGAAAGCCGCCGCTGAAAATCTTACTCCCGTTGTACTTGAACTTGGCGGAAAAAGTCCGTGTATTGTTGAGAAGGATGCTGATATTAAGGTAGCTGCTCGGCGAATTGCTTTTGGAAAATGCATCAATGCCGGTCAAACGTGCATTGCACCCGACTATCTTTTTGTACACGAAGCGGTAAAGGACAAATTGCTAAGATTGATTGGTGAATATGTGAACGAAATGTATGGTAACGATAGGAAAAATAGCGCAATATTTCCACATATTGTAAATGAACAGGCTTTTGACAGGCTCGAAGGTCTGATGAAACACGGGAAAATTATCTTTGGTGGTGAAATCGATCGTACTCAAAAATTCATCGACTTTACAATAATCGACAATATTAAACCTGATTACCCAGTAATGCAGGAAGAGATATTTGGGCCGATTTTGCCTGTGCTATCGTTTACTGAAATTGAAGAGGTGGTTTCGTATGTAAACAAAAACGAAAAACCACTGGCTTTTTACTTTTTTGGGAAAAACAAATCGGCAAAAAAAATGCTTTTGGCAACAACTTCGGGAGGAGGATGTATTAACGATACTTTAATGCATTTTGTAGATCGTAATCTGCCCTTTGGTGGAGTTGGCAACAGCGGACTTGGAAAATATCACGGTAAATTCAGCTTCCTGGCTTTCAGCAATCAACGGGCAATTGTAAAGACCCCAACCTGGATTGACCTCCCGTTTAAATATGCTCCGTTTAAGTATTTCAAAATGATGAAAAAATTGCTGTAAAAAAGAAATACCCATGTGCAGCTGCTGCAAACATGGGTATTCCGTACGATAAAGGAGATCGCTAATACTTCGATTTCTTTTCCCTTTTTTCTGCTTTTTTTTCTTTGGCAGTTTTCAATGGCTCCTTTTTTGTAGCTTTTTTAACATCCATTCCTTTTGCCATAACTCGCTATTTTAAAGGTTAATAACTTAAATCTGAACTTTCCTCCACAAATCTAAAACTGAAAACGATAATTTGTATCTGTTTATTTGATAAAAATACTTTTTCAAATGATTTAAAACTCAATTTATTTCATCGTAACAGAAGTTATTGCAAATCTTCAGCACATTTCTTACAAAAAAGTGGCGGTAACTTTGTGAAATTACCGCCAGGAATAATGAACCGGTTTTACCAGTTTAAAATATGCAGAACTTTAAGTACTGATACAGATTGTTTCATGGCTTTGAAACAGTAAACAGATTTTTACAAATTTTGTGCCACAGCCACAAAATTAAGGATATTAAAATTCTGATTTGATATCATTACTGTCCGGTAAAATTTAATGAGATTCCTCTCCCTAATGCTCGGGATCGGAATGACAAGGCTTTTGTGGTGTATGCAGTTGATGGGGGCTGGGTTGGAGGNNCCAGGTTACTGGTTCCTCATCGGTTTTCCAACAGTCGTAGTCGGTACTGAGCGCAATGGCTGCATACGGAATCTGCAATTCGTTGGCCAGGATACATTCGGGCGCCACCGACATGTTGATTACATCGGCGCCCCACCGACGGAACATGTTTGATTCGGCGCGGGTTGAAAACCGGGGACCTTCGATAGTAACCACAGTCCCTTTCGGATGAAAGCTGAGGTTTAACTTTTTTGCATGTGCAATCAGTCTTTCCCTTAATTCAGCATGAAAAGGGTCGGCCATTGGTGTGTGGCTTAACTGGCCTTGTTCAAAAGTTTCGAAAAAACTCGCCTTACGGAAGCGTGTGAAATCGATAAACTGGTCTAAAATTACAAGGTCGCCACGTTTTATTTCTTCGCGCAAACTGCCGCAAGCTGTGGTGGCAAGAATGTGAGTGCAACCCAATTGTTTTATGGCCCAAATATTCGCGCGGTTGTTTACCTGCGTGGGTGGAATCGCGTGGTCCCGGCCGTGGCGCGAAAGAACAACAACTTCAATATTGCCGATTTTTCCGGTTTTAAATGTCGAGGATGGCGCTCCGTAAGGCGTTTCAACCTGTATTTCGTTTTGTTCTTTTAATAAATCAGGGTTCTCAAAGCCCGAACCACCGATGATTGCAATTTTCATATTTTATTTTATTTGATTTTTGGAGTTTCAGTTATTAGGAAAGAGTTCCAGAATGCCTTCTTTATTTGCTTTGCAAATTCCGCGTTCTGTTATCAAACCTGTAACCAACCGGGCCGGAGTAACATCAAATCCGTAATTGGCTACAGGGCTTTTTCGCGGAATAATCTGTACGGTTTGAATTTTTCCGTTGGCGATTCCTTCCATTTCGGCCACCTCCGCTGCATTTCGCTGTTCGATGGGAATTTCGCGAATTCCATCGCTCATTGTAAAATCGAAAGTTGAAGAAGGCAACGCGACGTAAAAAGGGATGTTGTTGTCGGCGGCAGCCAGCGCTTTCAGGTAGGTTCCAATTTTGTTGGCCACATCGCCGTTAGCAGTGGTGCGGTCGCTACCCACAATTACAAGATCCACCATTTCGTGTTGCATCAGGTGACCGCCGGTGTTGTCAGGAATAATTGTGTGTGGTACGCCCTGTTCTCCCAATTCGAAAGCGGTAAGCCGGGCGCCCTGGTTTCGCGGACGGGTTTCATCAACCCAAACATGAACAGGAATTCCTTTCAGATGTGCCTTGTAAATGGGTGCAGTTGCAGTTCCCCAGTCGATACATGCCAGCCAGCCGGCATTGCAATGGGTAAGAATATTAACAGTTTGTTTTGTACGGGCATAGATTTCTTCGATCAAAGTCAGGCCGTATTCGCCTATTTTTTCTGAATTGATTACTTCCTGCATTTTCAATGCTTCAACCTTTTCGAGTACCAATTCAGACAGGATATTACTGCTTTTATTTTTCAGGATGAAATTACTGATTTCGTCAACTGCAAAATCCAGGTTTACAGCAGTAGGCCTCGTGGTTTTCAGCTTTTCAGCATTCCGGACAATGTAAGTTTTGAGATCAGTTTCATCAAAATTCAATACGGCAAGATACATTCCGAAAGCAGCTGTAACACCAATAAGAGGTGCACCGCGAACCACCATTTCGCTGATGGCAAAGCAGGCTTCGTCAACAGTTTCGATGTCAAAAATTTCAAACTGAAACGGAATTTTACGCTGGTCGATTACCTGTACAACCCGGTTGTCGCCCTCCTTTACCCAGATGGTGTGATAATGTTTGTCTTGTATTTTCAATGTCGGCCAAATTATATCATTATTTTCGCAGCCTCAAAAGCTGTGTATGAAACCTGATTTGACAAATATAAAAAACATCATCTTCGATTTGGGCCGGGTGCTGCTGAATCTCGATTTTAATGCATCTGTTAAAGCATTTCAGCAATTAGGTTTAAAAACCGATGTGCTCGACCAACACCTTGTTTATTCCGACCCTGTTTTTTATGCGCTTGAAACAGGTAAAATTTCCCCCGCTGAATTTTGCGCTGGTGTGCGAAGAGTATTAGAAAATCCAGGTATTTCAGACCAACAGATTGAAGACGCCTGGTACGCGATGATTCTCGACATTCCCGCAAACCGGGTAAAAAAAGTGCAGGAACTCGCAAAATCATACAACGTTTATCTTTTCAGCAATACAAACCAAATTCACATTGAACGGCTGCACGCGGCGTTTCAACGCGAATATGGCTTTGCATTTTCATCGCTTTTTGTAAAAGATTACCACTCCCACGAAATTCACGACAGTAAACCCAATGTGAGTTCGTATCTGAAAGTGATTGAACATTCAGGGGTAAATCCTGCCGAAACGCTTTTTGTTGACGACCTTGAAAAGAATATTGCAGGCGCGCAGGCAGCGGGATTAAAAACTTTTTGGTTGCAGGAGGGAATGGAAGTGGCTGATTTGTTTTAACCGGTTATTTCAGAATTCTCACCTTTTTTAGCCTGACATCTTTTACCGGGCGCCACTCGTCGTCGGTTTCAGCTTTTACGATTTCGTCGGCAATTTCCATCCCTTCAACAACTTCGCCAAAAACGGTATAAGAACCGTCGAGATGTGGCGCTCCGCCAATGGTTTTGTAGTATTCGCGTTGTTCAGCGCTGAATTTATACTTGTTTTGTTTTTCCAGTTGGTCCAGTTCAATGTCGTTGTATTTCCGGCCTGTAACAATGTAAAACTGTGACCCATCGGACCGCAACCGCTCATTTTTGTTGTCGGGTTTCCGGGGCGAGCCAATCATTCCGCGTTTGTGGTACAACGATGGAATAAAATGCGCCGGCAACGTGTAGCCCGGGCCTTTAAAACCTATCACATCGCCCTTTCCGGCATTTCGCGAGTCGGGCGCTCCGCTTTGAATGCCAAACTCGGCAATTACACGGTGAAACAAAAGTCCGTCGAAATATTTCTCCTTTGCAAGCCTGATAAAATTATCGCGGTATTCGGGTGTTTCGTTAAAAAGACGAATCGTTATGTTACCAGCCGAAGTTTCGAGCACAAGACCTTTGATGTTGCGGTTTTCTGCTGCAGTTTTCTCGTCAACCCTGCTCAGAGAAGCCAGACTAAAAGGCGTTCTGCTCCGGGTTTTGTACAGATTGTCAATATAATCAGCCGGAATGGCAAAGCTTTGCTCCTCGTAACTTTCCATTGCCGAAAATGCTGTACCCAGCACTTTTCGGTTCGAAAGGAAAATGGGCATCCCGAAAAATGATTTCCGAACCCTGTTCGTAATCCTGAAAACTTCGTTGCCTTTTACTTTGGCCCTATTTAATACTTTGCCGGTAAAAAGCTGCACTGTTTTGCCCGATTCGGCCAGAATGTACATACTTTTTGCCGATTGCGGAACCGAATCGAAGTGCAGTTCGAGCGGCGAGCGGCTGATGCTGTCGCACTGCAAAATCACAAGGTCGTTAATCCTGTCGATGGCAACATATTTTTGTGCTGTGTATTTTTTCTCTTCGTTTAAAGGAGAAAAAATAATTTTTGTGGCGTTTTTTACCAGCGAATAAGTGGTCACAATCAGGTTATTATCGATAAAAAATCCCTGGCCTGTTTCAAGAATCCGGTCGCCATCAAACGAGTCGAATTTCACAATCGAGCCCCTGATATTTTCCCAGCCGGCATCGACAGCCGATTCGCCTGGTATAGCAACAGGTTTTGCTTCAGCTTGTTTTTTCTCCTCTTTTCGTCCACACGAAAAAAGCAACAGAAAAAGAAAAACCAGTAAAACCGTTTGTTTCATTCTTTAATTATTCAGTATTCGAACTGTAATTTTTATATCGGTAAGCGGCCTGTCGTTTTTGTCTGTTTTCAATGCCGCAATTTTATCAATCACGTCAAAACCCGAAATACATTCGCCAAAAATGGTGAATTTACCATCCAAATCGGGGTAGCCACCAATAGTAGTATAGGCTTCGCGCTGCTGCTCCGAAAAAACAAGCACATTCGGGTTGAGACTGTATTCAGCTTCAATTTTATCTTTTACCTGTTGCGCCAGCTCCCTGAACTCGGCCACCTTTTTTTCTTCCTTCAGTTTTTTAAGCTCTTCGCGCACTGCAGGTGTCATCACCTCGTTTACAATTTTATTTCTGATGGGGCGGTTCACCGCGAGTTCCATTGTATCAAGCTCACCCTTGCTGAAAACTTTGCCCTCTACAATGTAAAACTGTGAAATATCAGACTGTTTAAAGGGGTTGATTTCGTCGGGCTGGCGGGGCGCACACAAAACCCCTTTTTTATGAAAATAGTTTTTCAAAATTTCATCGTCAACGGTTTTGTCAGGGTCGCCATACCCGATTCGCTTTCCGGGTGCTGCATCGCGCGAACTTTTTGAGCCTCCCTGAATCAGAAAATCCTCAATAACCCTGTAAAACAATGTTCCATTGTAATAACCATCGCGCGCTAATTGTACAAAAGCATCGCGATGTTTGGGAGTATCATCGTACAACCTGAATTTCATGGTTCCAAGGTTGGTGGAAATTTCAACTGTTTTTGATTGCGTAAATCCGATAAACCCCGTCAACAGCAAAAAATAAAGAAATACACCCGCTTTTACCATCCTATTTTGCCAGTTCAATTTTCATTCGCACATCGGTTTTGGGTCGATTCGCTCCATCAACTTCAACAACGGCAATCTTATCAATTACTTCCAGTCCTTCAACCACTTCTCCAAAAACCGTGTATTCGCCATCAAGCGATGGATATCCGCCAACAGTTGTGTATGCCTGCCGCTGTTCGGGAGTAAGTTTGAACTGTGGTTTTGTGGCATAAATGCTATCGGTTTTTTCACGGATTCGGGCTACAAATAAATCGAAACCCGGCTTGTCATTCTTTGCCTGAAACTCCGCCAGCTGTGGTTTTGCAGCTTCAAAACTCTCGCGGAGCAACTGATCTTTCAGCCGGTTATTCATGGTAATTTCAAGCGTATCGAGCTGACCAGGACGAAAAACAACACCCTGCACAATGTAAAACTGCGAACCGCTCGACTCTTTCATCGGGTTTTTCGGGCCACCCAGCCGGGCAGCTGCCAGAACTCCCTTTTTGTGAAAATGCGCCGGTAAAATTTCGGCAGGAATTGTATATCCGGGGCCGCCGTTTCCGAGCTGTACTCCCTGCGCGGCAGTGCGCGAATTCGGATCGCCGCCTTGTATCATAAATTTGTTGATTACGCGGTGAAACATCAAATCGGTATAAAAACCCTCACTCACAAGTTTTACGAAATTGTCGCGGTGTTTTGGAGTATCATCGTATAATTTTACTTTGATGTCGCCGAATTCGGTTTTGATTACCACAAGTTTCTCATTCGTTTTGTCGCTTCCTCCACACGAAATTCCGGTAATCAACAGCATTATTAAAACAACAAGTTGTACTCTTTTCATACGAACCTCTTTATTATATATTCTGAATTTATAACAGGTTTTTAGCTGAACCCGGCGTAAAGATAAAAAGTTGAAACTAATCTCTGTCGGCGCCTCTCAATTAAATGAATGTTAAATTCCATAAAACAGCAAATGGTATATTCGATGTAATGTATTGATATTATTTTGTTTACGGTATTTGCCCGGCGTTAAATTGTGTTAAGCAGAAATATCAGGCGTTAAATAATTCATATATTTGACCCGTCGAACTTTTTGTTCGGCTTTTCAGAACAGCTATAGACAATGGAAGAAAAAAGAATCAGAAGAAACCTTTACAGGGTTTTGCGGAAGACCGGCGTTCAGAAACGGGATATTTCACCTGACTCATCGTTTACCAGCGACATGCAGTTCGATGCCATCGACTGGTCGTTATTTGCCTATTATCTAGAAGGAATGTTTAACATTTCGATAAAAGATGACGAACTGGTAAAGCTTGAAAATGTTGAAAAAACCATAAAGTACCTCGGAAAATCAGCCTGAAAAAAAGCGTGATTTTTAAGATAAAAAAGCCGGAAATTTTAAAGTTCCGGCTTTTTTGTGTATTAATCTCCTGCTTCAATCAGGATTGTGATATCTGCCATTTCCACTTTATCGCCGGGCCTGAGTTTTGCCCGTTTGCGCGATTCGCGGATACCGTTGAGCATCACTTCACCATCATCAATCATGTTTTTTGCATGACCGCCAGTTTCGGCAATTCCCAGTAATTTAAGGAGTTTCATCAGCTCAATGTATTCATCCTTCAGTTTAAAAGTACGTGTTACCATTTTAGTTTCTGTTGAATGTGTTTTGGAACTGCGTTCTTGTGCACCATAATGGCGATGGTTTTTAGCTGCACATAATCTTCTGTCATGTGCAGGTACCCGCCAAATTCGTTGCTTGTTTCTCCCCACGAATTTTTTGTGTAATAGCATTTTCTGCCGCTGCCGTCTTTCGATAACCCGACAATGTGCATGAGGTGGTCGTCAGTGGTGGTGCGATCGAAATAGGTTTTCTGGCGCAGCTCCTGGTCAACTTTTCCAACCAGTTTTTCATCCACATCGGCTTTGCCTTTTCTATGGGTGAATGTTTTTTCGCTTGTATCGCCATCCCAGCAAACTGAATACCCGTTGTTGAGTGCGTAATCCATTATTTCCATCAACTCGTTTAAAGGCACGTTGTAATAGAGTGCGTGTGCCCAGTTGTCGGGTACTTCGAGCACAAAAGACTTATAAAACGGATGATGTGAGTAAGATGTGATTTCGATATAATCATCGGGGTTGATTTTTAACTGCTGAAAAAACTCCACCGGATTTTCCTTTCCGTCGTCGGTTTTAACCTTGCCCGGAACTTTCCCCATGTGTTTTTTAAGAATTGATTCAAACGAACTTAAATCTTCAACATCAAAGTTTTTTCGTTTTTTGTTGAGCGAATCGATTTTCGGTTTTAGTTCGCCAACCATTTCTCCGTGTTTGTATTTACCATCAACTTTCTCACTTTCGAAAGCCGATTGCGGCACTGCGCCTTCGGTTTTCAGCACATCAAAAACATCATGCGCCTGTCCGCCTTGTCCGAAGTTGTTGTTTCCCTGGTACATCAGGTATTGTTTTGTCTTGTTCAGGTAGCCGTGATATACAAAAAACATCTCGGAGAGGTCGGTTTCCGGTAAGCCCGATCTGATGATTTCGGATTCGATAAAACTGGTGGTTGCAAAACTCCAGCAGGTTCCGGTGCTGCCCTGACTGATTACCGGCAAATGTTTTATCTCTTTTTCGAGTGTGAAAACCTCTTTATCGGCTTGTGCAAATACGTCTGCGGCCATGAAAAGCAAAAGCGCTAAAAACAATATTTTTCTCATCTTCAATAATTAATAATTTTTCAATAACTGTTGTTCGTGCCGGGTTAATTTCATCACAATTAAGTCGTATGATTCATCAATCAGCGTTTTCACCATGTCGTCGGTCAGCGAACCATCAATTTCCACTGTATTCCAGTGAATTTTGCTCATGTGGTAACCGGGTTTTATACAGCTGTATTGTTCCCGCAGTTCAATATTTTTGTCAGGCTCGTTTTTCAGGTTGACCGAAAGCGGCCCGTCGAGACTCATCAGACAAAACATTTTACCGGCAACCTTAAAAACCAGCGTTTCGTCGTCGAATGGTAAATCTTCGGTTGCACCTTTCAGCGAAAGGCAATATTCACGGAGTTCTTCTGCATTCATACATATTCAGTTTAGTAGGGGTAAAAATAATTTTTTCAGCATACAATCAGCAGGAACCCAACATTTTTTTAAAGTGTTGGGTAAAAAGCATCTTTAAAATGTTCGAGTTCAAAATTATCGCCAAAAAAGATGACAGTAATAATATCGAAACGGGTGTCGCCCTGCCAGTTGATGCGTTGCACATAACCGTCGGCGGCTTCCACAATCCGTTTGATTTTCTGGTTGGTAACTGCTTCTGAAGGATGTTCGTAACGAAGGCCACTGCGGGCTTTTACCTCCACAATCACCAGTTCTTCGCCATCCTGCGCCACAATATCGAGTTCAAGATGACCATATTGATAGTTGGTTTCCCTGATTTTATATCCAAGTCTGAGCAAATGTTTCTGCGCTAATTGTTCGCCTTTTTCTCCTATTTCCTGTTGAGTTGCCATGGTAGTTTTTAGTTCCGGGTTCCGGGTTCAAAGTTTCTTATTTGTTATTCCTATCCATCAAAAATCGTTAATCAACATTCGTTAATCGTTAATCAACAATTCCCAGCATCACTTCCTGTTCCGAAACTTCCAACTCCCATTTTTCCCCGAAAGCCAAAGCGAGGTTTCGTTTGTCGTGACCGGCGGGAAAACCAAAACAAACCGGGTAATCAAATTCAGCCACTGCTTCGGCAATAATTTCGTGCACTGTTTTTCCAAAAGGCGATTCGTTGTCTTTCATATCGGTAAAATCGCCAACAATTAAACCAGCCAGGTTTTCGAGTTTTCCTGACAGTTTTAATTGGTAAATCATACGGTCGGTGTGGTACAAAAATTCGTCGATATCTTCGAGAAAAAGAATTTTGCCACGGGTATCGAGTTCGTATCTGGTTCCCTGCAAACTCGAAATAATAGAAAGGTTTCCGCCTACAAGTTCGCCAACTGTTATTCCCTGCCTGTTAAAATCCTGCTTTTTGATTTTATATCGGACCGGTTGCCCGGTAAGTATTTGCATCAGTGTTTCAAGGTTTTCGGTGGGCTGATTGTTGTCGTCGAAGAAATAACGTGGCATGGCGCCATGAATTGTGGCCACCCCGAGGTTGTTGATGCAGGTGTGTAAAATGGTGATATCGCTGAAACCCACCAGCCATTTGGAGTGTTTTCTATAATTGCTACAGTCAAGTTTATCGATAATCCGCACTGTTCCGTAACCCCCGCGTGAGCAGATGATGGCTGCTGTTTCGGGGTCGTCGAGCGCGGTTTGCAAATCTTCCAACCGCTCAGCGTCGGTGCCGGCGAATTGGAAATGAGCATCAAAAACATGTTTTCCCAATTCAACTTTATAACCTTGCTGAGTGAGCCATTCTACCGCCGGCATTACATATTTTTCAGCAACCTTTCCGGCTGGCGAAACAATGCGGATTTTATCTCCGGGTTTTATGGATGATGGTGTTTTCATCTTTCAGATTTAGGGTTGAAAATTACAAAAACAAGTTTCAATTACTCAGATGTAAACTTAAAATAGTCCTACAGATTCACAGATTTATTTTTGCTTACTGTTGACTATGAAATATGATGATATTAAACCAGATTGCTTCACTGCGTTCGCAATGACTCATTGTATGAGTGCTGACAAAGTGTGGATGGGTTGGTTGGCGGCGCAACCGCCAACCAACCCATCCACACACAATATCACGAACTCTCCGTCATTGCGAGAGTTCACCAAATTTTATTGGGAATAATGAGTGAATAACAGGGAGATGCCGAAATGAATTCGGCATGACGTTCTGACTAACATTGTATATCAGAACGTCACCCTGAACTCGTTTCAGGGTCTTAAAAATTGGCAAATACTAATTGTAAAGATAATCAGCTATTTGCAAAAATCTGTCATTGGCAGCTTTGCGAAGCAATCTATATGTTTTAACCGGATACTAATGATTTTTTATTTATGCTTCAAGATTACGAGAATTACTTTCTAAAAATCTTCAATGAATATTCGTTAATCTTCAATCGATATTTTTTCTATAAATCTGTGGATAGAAATCATGTACTCAAAACCTCAAACAACTCCTCCACGCTGTCGGCCTGAAAATCAGGGTTGGTAGCCTGGAGTGCTTGGGGTTCACCAAAACCGTAAAAAACAGCGACTGTGGATAGTCCGTTGGCTTTGCCGCCTTCGATATCAAAAATGGTGTCACCAACCATCACCACTTTTTCGGAAGGAGTGATTTGTTCCTTTTCCAGCAGCGAGGCAATCAAAGCATCCTTTTCGGCTTTGTGCCCGTTGTAATCGGCTCCCACAAATCCAATAATGTATTTGTCGAACCCAAAATGACGGAGAATTCTTTCGGCAAATTTTTCGAGTTTGGCCGTGGCTAAGTAAAGCTTTTTGCCCGAGGCATGGAGTGCTGCAAGCATTTCGTTCACCCCGGCGTAGGGTTCATTTTCACGCCATCCTTTTTCGTTAAAATATTCACGAAACAAATCTACCGCCAGCGCCACTTCGCGTTCATTCATTCCAAAGTGATTTTTAAAACTCCACTGAATGGGAGGTCCGATAAACTGCCTGACCGTTTCGTCAGTACATTCAGGTACATTCATTTTACGGAGTGCGTAACGCACGGCGTTGCTGATTCCGCTGGTGTTGTCGGTCAAAGTACCGTCGAGGTCGAAAATAATGTGGGTAAAACGGGTCATGCTTTTTTGTGTTCAAAGATATCCTTAAAAAGAAGATTAGAAAAACGGAATTTTTGATGATTAGAAAATTGAATGGTTAAAAATATAGTTCAAAATTGACCAGGATGTGGAACGGTTTTTGATTTTGTCGATTTATCATAAACTAAAAAACCGGCAGCTATGAAAACATTTTATTTTCTGAAATTTTCGATTATCCTCTTGTTTTTCACCCTTGCTGCTTTTACTGCTTCAGCCTTTAAAATCGATTCGCTGAAAATAGATTACGACAAAAACCAACTTGTTTTACCCGGTGAGAAATTTAGTATTTCAATCATTTCGTATCATCCCGACGGAAAGGCGCGCAAAACACGCGGTACCCCCGGCGGAAATGTTTCGTGGGGGCGCTACAATATTTCGGTGGCTGGTGGCCAGTTTGAAAACGGGAAAATAGAGGTAAACGAAAAACTGGTTCCTTCCGTTGGGAAATACATTGAAGTGGAAGTTTCGCTAAAAAAACACCCTGAAATAAAGGAACGGATGTTGATTCCGCTCAATTACGAAATGTCGGTTGCTTTTATTCCCGAAACACCTTTTTCAAAATCGCCGGGAGGTGTAATTGAAGGCAAAATTGTTTCGGCTTACAACAATGGAATTGCGCGAATTACCGATAAACTGCATACCAGCAACCAGACCGCAGGTTTCAGTTTCCGAACTTCGGGTGGCCGCTGGCAAAAAGGAAAGTTTAATCTTGACCCCGATTTTATGAACATTGAAAATCATACAGCTTCACTTGTTGTTACACCGGTTTTGAATCCTTCTGTAGCCGATACTTTTTCAGTGCTGCTCGATTATAAACAACACTACACACTCAATTTTAACGCGCTTGGCGGAAATTGTGGTTTTTCGGGTACAAACGGTTCAAATGGAGAAACTGGTTGCAACGGTGGCGACGGCGGGTTTGGTCAGGATGGAGAACCGGGTGACAATGCACCCGACATTGGGGTTTGGGCCGACCTATATTACGACTCATTGATCAACTGCAATCTGCTGTATGTTTACACGCAAAATTTATGGAACGGTGACGAGCGGTTTCTGCTGGTGAATCCCGACGACGGAGGCGTGGCAATCAACGCCAACGGCGGCAGCGGCGGAAATGGCGGAAACGGTGGCAGGGGTGGTGATGGCGGCAATGGCCGCGATGGCGAAGTTTGGTTTGAGACCATTGTTATTGAGAAAATAGAAAAACAGCCGCGCTCACAAATTGTAACCAAAAAAGAGAAAAAACAGGTGACCGATTCCGAAGGAAATACAACAGAAATTGAAGTGGATGTTCAAACTACCGAAACTGTTTATGTTGATGCAGTGGTTGAGGAAAATGTGACAATCCGCCACCAGGAACCTGGTGAAAACGGAGGTCATGGCGGATATGGCGGCGGAGGCGGAATTGGTGGCCCCGGTGGCGATGGCGGCTATATTTACTACTATTTTACTGAGGATGCTGAACCATATGCGTATCTGTTTACAACAAAAATACGTGGTGGCAGCGGTGGCACGAATGGTAGCGCCGGAAGTGGTGGCAGAGGTGCCAACGGCGGCTTTGGCAACCCCTCCGGTATTCACGGAGCCAACGGCGGTTGCGGCCCATCGGTTTTTGGCATCTCGGGCAACGATGGCCGAAACGGCAAAATATTCAAAGACAAAACCGATGAGTTTTTCTTTTACCAGACAGCGGAATCGGCTGAAAATGCAGGTTTGATTAAAGAAGAAACGACTGAAACTAAACACAAATATTAACAGCCTGATTTCAATCCATTCTCAATCTTTTTATTATGGCAAACCAAAACCTGCTGTTTGTCGCCATGCCAGTTGTGCAAGTCGTTTTCACCCTTCCAAATTCCTGATTTTGATATTCCCTGCCCGTAAGGTCAGGCAGGCTTATTCTTTTATTTCTTACAAAAACGGAATAAGGAATAAGAAACAAAAAAATAAGAAATGTAAAACCGGATTAATTATCTTTGCCCCTCAAATTTTTCGATTTAAATATTTCTGAAATGACTGATTTCAAACGTACACTGATAACCACCGCGTTGCCGTATGCCAACGGCCCGATTCACATTGGCCACCTTGCCGGCGTTTATGTTCCGGCCGATATTTATGTCCGTTACCTGAGGCTGAAAAAAGAGGATGTAATCATGATTGGCGGGTCTGACGAACATGGTGTGCCGATTACGCTGAAAGCCAAAAACGAGGGCATCACCCCGCAGGATGTGGTGGATAAATTCCATAAAATCATCAAGGAATCGTTTCAGAAATTCGGGATTTCGTTTGATGTGTATTCGCGTACTTCGGCAAAAATCCATCACGAAACTGCATCAGAGATTTTCAGAAAATTATATGATACAGGCAAACTGATTGAAAAAACCACAGAACAATATTTCGATGAGGCCAACAATCAGTTTTTAGCCGACCGTTATATTACCGGCACCTGCCCGAAATGTGGTTTCGAACGTGCTTACGGTGACCAGTGTGAAAGTTGTGGAACCGCGCTCAGCCCTACCGAACTGATTAATCCGGTTTCGATGATCAGCGGAAACCAGCCGGTTTTAAAGGAAACAAAACACTGGTACATGCCGCTCGACCAGTACGAACCCTGGCTGCGCGAGTGGATTCTGGAAGGTCATAAAGAGTGGAAACCCAATGTGTACGGGCAGTGCAAATCGTGGATCGACAGCGGACTGCTGCCGCGTGCCGTTACCCGCGACCTCGATTGGGGTGTGCCTGTTCCGGTGGAAGGCACCGAAGGAAAAGTGCTGTACGTTTGGTTCGATGCACCGATTGGATATATTTCAGCAACAAAAGAACTGTTCAATACACTTTCACCTACAGGAAAAGACGAAGAGGGGCTTTGGAAAAAATACTGGAAAGACCCGGAAACACGGATGCTGCATTTTATTGGCAAAGACAATATTGTTTTTCACTGCATTATTTTCCCCAGTGTGTTAAAGGCTGAAGGAACTTACAATCTGCCCGAAAACGTGCCGGCCAACGAGTTTCTGAATCTTGAAAACGATAAAATTTCAACGTCACGCAACTGGGCGGTCTGGCTGCACGAATACCTCGAAGAGTTCCCCGGCAAGGAGGATGTGCTGAAATATGTACTCACGGCCAACGCTCCCGAAACCAAGGACAATGATTTTACGTGGAAAGATTTCCAGGCACGGAATAACAACGAACTGGTGGCTGTGCTGGGTAACTTTGTGAACCGCGCACTGGTGCTCACCCAAAAATATTTCGATGGCAAAGTGCCTGCCTGTGGCGCCCTGACTGACACCGACCAAGAAACGCTTGCTTCAATTTCATTGATTAAAGCCGAAGTTGAAAAAAGTCTTGATAGTTTCAGGTTCCGCGAAGCGCTGAAAAATGCTATGGATTTGGCCCGTTTGGGTAACAAATATTTAGCCGACGAAGAGCCCTGGAAAGTAATCAAAACCGACCCTGAACGGGTAAAAAC
This sequence comes from Prolixibacteraceae bacterium, assembly GCA_003516705.1. GTDB lineage: Bacteria > Bacteroidota > Bacteroidia > Bacteroidales > Prolixibacteraceae > Draconibacterium. Next base: position 21,451 of record DPCJ01000099.1, read on the forward strand.
TGTGCTTAACATCAGTTTGCAGATTACCGCCAACCTCACCATTTGTCTCGAACCTTTCCTGCCATTCAGTATGGATAAACTGCGCGGTTTTATCAATTTAGGGAAACTGGATTGGGAAAAATTAGGCGACACTGCACTGCTTGCAGCCGGGCATCAACTGAACACACCTGAATTGCTTTTCGAAAAGATTGAAGACGATGTAATTGAAAAGCAGGTTCAGAAATTGCTCGACACAAAAAAAGCCAATGAACTGGCACAGGCTAAAGCTGCACCTGCCAAGGAAAATATTGAATACGACGAGTTCAGCAGAATGGATATTCGCGTGGGAACCGTGATTGAAGCCGAAAAAGTGGCCAAAACAAAAAAACTTTTAAAGCTGAAAATTGATACAGGCATCGACCAGCGCACTGTTGTTTCGGGCATTGCCGAATATTACGAACCCGAAGCTCTGATTGGCAAACAGGTTTCAATTCTGGTGAACCTGGCACCCAAAAACCTGAAAGGCATCGAGTCGCAGGGAATGATTTTGTGTGCCGAAAATGCCGATGGCTCGCTGTCGATTGTGCAGCCCGACCAGAAAGTGAAAAATGGGGCGGAGGTAAAATAAAGAAGGTCCCCTCTGGCTCCCCCGAGGGGGAGAAAAAGAAAAGGAAGATGATTCGAACGGAAAGGACAAATTCAGAGAACAGTGATTTTGTTGAACTGGTTGCCCGGCTTGATAAATTGCTTGCCGACCTGGATGGTCGCGAACATGATTTTTACAACCAATACAATAAAATCGACAAAATAAAACATGTTGTTGTGGCTTATTCCGATGAATTGCCTGTTGCCTGCGGGGCAATCAAAGAATTCGATGCCGAAACGATGGAAGTAAAGCGGATGTTTACTGATGCAAATTTCAGGGGAAAAGGACTTGCCACACAGGTATTAACTGAACTGGAAAACTGGGCGATGGAACTTGGTTATTCAAAATGTATTTTAGAAACTGGTAAACGACTGCCCGATGCGGTGCGGCTTTATGAAAACCGGGGTTACTGGCTGATTCCCAACTACGGTCAATATGTTAAAATGGAAAACAGTATTTGTTTTGAGAAAAAACTGAAATAAAAATATAAGCGACTCCCGATAGTTATCGGGACGGCGCTTTTCCGCAGTCTGAAGTACTGTTTTTACAGGTCGTCAGGCTGCACAACATAAACAAACCGCTTTCCCACGGGAGGGCGGTTTTATTTTTTTCTTTTTGCTGTAGGAATCCATTCCAGTGCACCGGAATCCGCGCCTTCGTCATCGAGACGTGACTGGTTGTCTAAATCAAGAGGGAATAACCTGGCAATTTCGATATTCCCCATATTTCTGGCCGGAGAAAGTGAATCGATTGCAAAATTATCTTCAGGAATATCAACAAAAAGCGGGTCTTTATTAAAAACAGAATTCTCAAAACCATCTTTCAGATTTGTATTTACCAGGCAGTTTTTAAATGAATACAAAAATGAACCCGTTCCTCCTTTATCAGAAACAATTTCATTGGCATTATTCCCGTAAATAATGCAATTCCCAAACAATGCACTGAAATTAAAACTGTATGTAACTTTATTGTATTTAAAATAATTATTCATAATCAGGGCTGGTTCCTTTCGGGTAGCATGTCTGTAAAAGTTGGCCACAGTGCAATGGTTAAATTCGTAATCGCCTCCAAATAAAAGCGCAAGAGTATATGAACCTGAGTTGGCAAAAACACAATTCGAAGCTTTCAGAAATGTTGTTCTGGCATCGATACAATTCAGTGTCATATTTTCAATGCGCGAATTTGAAATGGACAGGGCAGGGTTAGCAGAAAATCCCATGCTGTCAATCTGGATTCCTTTGTAGGCATTTTTCAATACCACCCAGTCAAATAAATTATCCTTGCTTCCCAGCAGAAAATGAATGCCGCCGTAAACGAGAATGCTGCCATTGCTATATTCAGTGAAGGCACCCCATTGCCCCGGAACATCGCCGTAGCTTTTTTCCAATCGGTCGCCCGAAAAAGTTATTTTATCTTCAAAAGTTCCGGCGGCTTTTAAAGTACCTTTCACAAACAGGCTTGAACCCTTGTGAAAGTGAATCCTGCAACCTGCATCAATCGTCAGTGTTTCAAGTGTATCAACCAAAACCGAATTGTAGATCAGGTACGGTTTGTCGTTTTGCCAGTGCTGCGTTTTTAAAACCTCACCGTTAAACAGGTGAAAATCCTGTCCAAAAGCCACCAAATCAACATCCTGCTGATTTCCGTTCAAACTAAATACCACCGAATCGTGAACAACCATCGGGTTATTTTGTCCGGTTGGGTCGATGGTAACTTCCACAAAAACAAAAATGCTGTCGCCGCTCGCAATTTCAACATCGAAATCCTCGTTTGCCATAACCCCATTTATATTCAGCCTGAACCGTGAGTTGTCGCCCCCTGCCAAAAATATTTTTGAGATTTGAACCGGCTGTTTTTGCGGATTTTTTACTGTGAACCATTTGGTGGTTGAACCGATTGTAGTGAAAACGGTATCGAAAGCTACTGTATCAGTTCCGAAAATTAGTCTGGCATTCATATCTGTATTGAAATCTTCCTCTTTGCAGGAATAGAAAATAACAATAAGAGCAGAAATAATAATGAAAAGGTGGAAACGGGAATTCATCTTTTTTTCTTACTAAAACGGCGTAATTCCCCATTTTTATATGTTCAGATAATAATTATCAGCAGAATTAACATTATCAACAGCATAAAAAGGATAAACTGGTTGCGTACAAAAAGTCCCAGAAGAATCAGAATTTCGACTTCCTCGTTGCAGGCAGTATGCAATTCAATATCACCTTTGTCTTTGGTAACAAACTCGTTGGATGTAAATGTGATGATTTCGGCACCGTTGTATTTCCATGCCCAGCGCGACTGCCAGAAGTTCTGAATTTCGAGCTCGAACCGTTTGCCGTTAAGTACAAGTTCGCTGCGCGGACTAAAAATATTTACCATTACCATACCCAGCAGCGACTGGTCGTTGGCATCGTAAATTTCGAGCTTCGAAAGAAAAAATTCGCGGTTCAGCGTAAACAGTTTCCCGTTAATCATCGCCTGTGCCTGCGAACTCACCATGCTTTCCCATTGAATCTTTCCGATGTGTTCCGTCCCCTGCCGCAACTCAAGCTTCGACCCAAAAATATCTTTCGTCCACTGTAGCTTTTCCATCACTCTTTTTTCTGAAACGGGGACGCAATTTATGAAAAATCGTCAATGGTAAAATTATTAAAACAGATCGATTCAGCCATATTTGCGTTTTTTTAGAATCTTTAACAGGTAAAATAAAAACGCCGGCTCGTTGCTGAACCGGCGTTTTGCTTGTCATGGTGTAATTGAATTTTTAGTTCGGAATCAAAACACTGTCGATTACATGTACAACTCCATTGCTGCCCGAAATATCGGCTTTTACCACCTTGCTGTCGTTAATTTTCACGCCGTTCGATAAATCAATTTTTATCTTCTGGCCATTCAAAGTGGCTACCGATGTGTTGCTCAGGTCGGTTGACATTACTTTTCCCGAAACCACGTGGTAAGTAAGAATTGGTTTTAACTGTTCTGCTGTTAAATCCTTAATTCCTGTTACACCGAGTTTTTTGAAGAGTGCGTTAAACGCTTCGTTGGTCGGGGCAAAAACTGTAAACGGACCGGCTGCACTCAGGGCTTCAACCAAACCGGCTTTCGAAACTGCTTCAACCAAAATGCTGAAATCAGGGTTCGCCACAGCTATGTCAACTACACTGCCAGCCGGCTTTTCTGATTTGTCTGCTGTAAATGTGTTGGCATCAACCATCCATGCCTCGATTTTCAGTTCGTAATCTTCAACTTCAATTTTGTTGACGATGCTTTTTGTGATTTCGCTTGCATTTACTGCAAATACCGATGCGGTTAATAGGATTCCCGCTGCCATTGTTTTTACTGTTGTTTTCATCTTGTTTTAATTTTTAATTGTTAATCTGCTTTTGTTTCTGAATTCTGTTTCTTTTTCTGTTTCTGAAATTGTTTTGTTTCATGTTTTGTTCTGCAAACATAGACAAAATAAATTAATATTTGTTTACATTATATTATTTATTTCATAAACAAAATGAATAAAAATCGATGTTAATCCCATGAATATTGGCAATTCAACAATTTGTTAATTAATGTTAATATTATAAATCAAATATAATTTTTTCGATTACTGTCTGGTTCGTAGTTGTTAAACTCATTTTTTCAATGTTAAGAAATCTGTTTGGGCAGTGTTTCCTAAATATGATTTTTGTTCATACTGTTTTAATAACCTGAAAAGTGCAGGCGGTAAGTGTGTCAAATCAGTTAATTTTGCGGCACGATTTTCAAAAAATAATTTTCAACATGACTAATAACAATAAAAAGCTTTTTACCGATTTTGCACCCGTTACTACCGATGAATGGGAAGCAAAAATCAATGCCGACTTAAAAGGCAAAGATTATGAAAGGGCACTCGTTTGGAAAACCTGGGAAGGGTTTAACGTTCGCCCGTATTACCGCGCCGAAAACCTGGCGAACATAAGTTATCTCGATACTTTACCGGGCGAATTTCCGTTTGTACGCGGCAACGAAAAAACCGGAAACAACTGGTTAATAAGGCAAAACATTTTTGTTACCGACTTTGAAGCCGCCAACAAAAAAGCGCTCGAAATTCTGGGCAAAGGGGTTAATTCAATCGGATTCTATTTCAGTGATTGCACTGTAATAAACAATGAAACACTGGGTGTTTTGCTGAATAACATTTGTCTGGAAGCTGCCGAAATCAATCTCGTTTGCCCTGATGATTCGGTAGAATGCACCGAAGTCTTTGCCCAATTTGTTGCCAATGGAAAATGGGCCGACGAAAATGTGGTAGCTTCTGCTTCCATCGACCCCATTGGAACATTTGTTTTAAAAGGAAAATGGTCGGAAGAAGCGCTTGCGGCATTAAAACCTGCAATCGATAAAACAAGGGTTATCAAAAACTTCCGCATTATTGGTGTTCATGGAAAATTCTTTGCCAACAGCGGCGCTTCAATCGTTCAGGAACTTGCCTTTTCACTGGCTGTGGGCGCTGAATATTTAACCCGCCTCACTGAAATGGGCGTGAAAGCCGACGATGTGGCCAAAGCAATCAAATTCAATTTTGGCATTGGCAACAACTATTTTATGGAAATTGCCAAACTGCGCGCTGCCCGCCTTTTGTGGGCGCAAATTGTAAAAGCATACAACCCTGCGTGCGACTGTGCAGCCAAATTAATTGCCCACAGCGAGACCAACCGTTACAATAAAACAGTTTACGACCCCAATGTAAACATGCTTCGCACACAAACCGAAGCCATGTCGGCTGCTTTGGGCGGTGCACACTCCATTGCCGTACTGCCGTTTAACGCCATTTACGAAGACCCTACAGATTTTTCGGAACGCATTGCGCGCAACCAGCAGATTTTGCTGAAAGAAGAATCGCATCTCGACAAAATTGCTGATGCTGCGGCCGGTTCATACTATATCGAAACGCTCACCGATTCGCTGGTGAACGAAGCGTGGAAACTGTTCCTCAATGTGCAGGAAAAAGGCGGATTTGTTGCCGCTTTCAAACAAGGTTTTATTCAGGCTGAAATTAAAAAGATGGCAGCCAGCCGCGATAAAAACATTGCACTGCGCCGCGAAAATCTTTTGGGAACCAACCAGTTTCCAAACTTTAACGAAAAAATCACAGCTGAATTTGATGGCTCACTTTTCGAACCTGTTGATTTAACTGCCAGTGATGCCGAAGTTGAAACCTTAAAACCATACCGTGGGGCACAGGCTTTCGAAGCATTGCGATACACAACCGATGTTTACTCGAAAACAAACAAACGACCGCTGGCATTTATGCTTACCATCGGAAACCTTACTTTCCGCAAGGCGCGCGCGCAGTTTAGCTGCAACTTTTTTGCAGTGGCTGGTTTTGAGGTAATCGACAACAACGGTTTTGAAACAGTTGAAGAAGGAATTGCCGCAGCCCGCGCTGCCAAAGCTGATTTGGTGGTTTTATGCAGTTCGGATGAAGAATATGCTGAACTCGCTCCTGCTGCTGCAAAACTGATTGAAAATGAAATTCTTGTAATTGCCGGAGCTCCTGCCTGTCAGAAAGAGCTTGAAGAACAGGAAATTACAAATTTCATCAGCATGAAAAGCAATATTCTGGAGGAATTGAAAGCATATCAAAGTTTATTGGGAATTTAAAACAGCTGATGACGGAAATCGGATACTGGATACAAGATGCTGGATAAGAAATCCAGAATCAAGTATCAAAAATCCAGTATCCTTAATCAAGCATCCAGTATCAAAAATATCAAAATATGAAACCGAATTTTAAAGACATAAATATCAAATCGGCTGCAGCAGTGAAAGACACTGCCAAATGGATGGCCGAAAACAAAATTGAGAAAAGCTGGATTACACCGGAGCAGATTCCGGTGAAACCGGTTTACACAAAAGAGGACCTCGAAGGCATGGAACATCTGAACTACGCTGCCGGCGTGGCGCCATTCCTTCGCGGACCGTATTCTTCGATGTATGTAATGCAACCCTGGACAATCCGCCAGTACGCAGGTTTTTCCACTGCCGAGGAATCAAACGCCTTTTACCGCCGCAACCTGGCCGCCGGACAAAAAGGTTTGTCGGTGGCATTCGACCTTGCCACTCACCGCGGTTACGACTCCGACCATCCGCGTGTTATCGGCGATGTGGGAAAAGCCGGTGTGGCCATCGACTCAATCCTCGACATGAAAATTTTGTTCGACCAGATTCCGCTCGATAAAATGTCGGTATCGATGACCATGAACGGCGCAGTTTTGCCGGTGCTGGCATTTTACATCGTAACCGGACTTGAACAGGGCGCAACACTCGAACAACTTTCAGGAACCATTCAGAACGACATTCTGAAAGAATTTATGGTGCGTAACACCTACATTTACCCACCCGATTTCTCGATGAAAATCATCGCCGATATTTTCGAGTTTACCTCGAAGAATATGCCGAAGTTCAATTCAATCTCCATATCTGGCTATCACATGCAGGAAGCCGGTGCCACTGCCGATATTGAAATGGCCTACACGCTGGCCGACGGATTGGAATACCTCCGCGCCGGAATCAATGCCGGAATGGACATCGACGCTTTTGCTCCGCGTTTGTCGTTTTTCTGGGCTGTGGGCATGAACCACTTTATGGAAATCGCCAAAATGCGCGCTGCACGCATGATTTGGGCCAAACTGGTAAAACAGTTCAACCCGAAAAACCCGAAATCGATGGCCTTGCGTACACACTCGCAAACATCGGGCTGGTCGTTAACCGAACAGGACCCGTTCAATAACGTGGGACGTACAGCCATTGAAGCGATGGCAGCAGCGCTGGGTCACACGCAGAGTTTGCACACCAATGCGCTTGATGAAGCAATTGCGTTGCCAACCGATTTCTCGGCACGAATTGCACGTAACACGCAGATTTATCTTCAGCAGGAAACAGAAATCTGTCGCTCGGTTGACCCGTGGGCAGGTTCTTATTATGTTGAGGCATTAACTCACGAACTGGCACAAAAAGCCTGGGCGCTTATCGAAGAAGTTGAAAAACTGGGTGGAATGGCAAAAGCCATTGAAACCGGAGTGCCGAAAATGCGCATTGAAGAAGCTGCTGCCCGTGCTCAGGGTAAAATCGACAGTGGCACTCAAACTATTGTGGGTGTAAACAAATATCGTCTCGAAAAAGAAGACCCGATTGACATTCTCGAAATCGATAACACAGCTGTTCGTTTGTCGCAGATTGAACGTTTAAAAACTTTGCGCGCCAACAGGAATGAAGCCGAAGTGCAGGCATCGCTGGCTGCCATAACAAAAGCTGCTGAAACAGGCAAAGGCAATTTGCTTGAACTGGCGATTGATGCAGCAAAAAAACGTGCATCTTTGGGTGAAATTTCAGATGCCTGCGAAAAAGTGGCAGGACGTTACAAAGCAGTAATCAGAACAATTGAAGGCGTGTATAAATCGGAAGCACAAGGAAAAGACGAGTTTAAGGAAGCTCAGGAACTGGCAGCTAAATTTGCCGAAATGGAAGGCCGCCAGCCACGTATCATGATTGCCAAAATGGGTCAGGATGGCCACGACCGCGGCGCCAAAGTAGTTGCCACCGGTTATGCCGACATCGGGTTCGATGTGGACATGGGACCGCTGTTCCAGACTCCGGAAGAAGCTGCCAAACAGGCCGTTGAAAACGATGTGCATGTACTTGGTGTTTCGTCGCTGGCAGCCGGACACAAAACTTTAGTGCCTGCCGTTATCGAAGAACTGAAAAAACTGGGCCGCGACGATATTATGGTGATTTGTGGCGGTGTTATTCCCGCACAGGATTACCAGTATTTATACGACGCAGGCGCTGTTGCCATTTTTGGCCCGGGTACCAGCGTTGCCGCAGCCGGAAAGAAAATTCTGGAAATTTTGATTGAGGCGTTTAAGTAAAAGTACTGAGTATTCAGTACAAAGTATTGAGTACAGAAAAAAGATAGAAAGCCGGTTCCGGAAAGGGGCCGGCTTTTACTTTAATTTTTCTTCTAATAATTTAAACCTTTTATTATCCCTGACCAATTTAATAACTTCGACATGCGAAAATTTGGGTAAATGCATAATTTTAAAAACCTCGTTAACTGTTGATAGGGATGCATTACATCCAATATAAACTTTTTCAAGCATACTGGGATTAAACTTCAACTTTACATATGGTTCTAAAAAAGGCATTGATAAAGACTCACTTACAAATCTTACTTCATTTTCATATTTCCATTTTGTACTTTTAATGCCAAAGAAATATTCAGATGCTCCCCTATTTCCATTTAATTCTTTAGCACGATCATATCCAAGTTTAAATTTTTCTATTCGATATTTCAAGTAGTTAAACTCTGGTATTTTCTTTAAACAATTAATATATTCAATTGGCAATGATCTCACGATTCCCTCAAAATGATTTTTTGCATCAATAATTTTTCCATTGAATTTCAAACAGATTCCTTTATGTTTATCAGCATAATTAGCCCAAAAAAAAATGTCTTTATGTGTTTTGTTCGTTGTGACTATTTGAAAACAGGAAAATCTCCTGTAATTGTTAATAACATTGCGAATTTCCTTCTCAAACTTCGCTTTATTGTCAAAATAATCTTTTGCTCTTTTGTTTATTTCAACTTCTGATAACGCATACTTTATATTCTCAATTTCTATGTAATCCTTTATTAAATCAATTGACACATTATCTAAATCTATTGGTAAATTACAATCAAAAGGGTCGTTAAAATTCTTTGCTGCCCCAAAGATTAATTCATTATTAATCAGAGCGTTTCTAACATGGTCATCAAAAGTTCTAAATTGTAAAAGACCTTTTTCCAAAACTTCTTGTTCCCTTAAATCAAGTTCCCGTTCTGTCATTTTTTGCTTTAAAGTTACAAAACATCTGAATGGCATTAAAAAGTGCTATTGCATAGATTGATTGATAATCATAAAACACCATAAATCAATCCAACCCGTACCGGGTTGTTGTCACCCCCGTAAATCCCGTGCTACTAAAAAACAACCCGTACCGGGTTGAAAAACCTGACAAGGATAATTGATTCCAAACTAAAAAAATCTATTTCGAAATCGTTTAATAATAGCCAAAGCAAAACGGAAAATATAAGAATCCGGTACGGATTCGATTTTAGTAGAAACAATGTACGAGATGCAAACAGAACCCGGTACGGGTTCGATTATTCCTGAGACTAATCATCAAAAAATTCAAACAAAAACTGCTCATTGTACTCTACCTCAAACTTTCGAAGAAACTCAGTATATTCTTCCCTGAAACTCCGTTTTGCATGATGACTTTGCTGGTTTAGAATGTATTTTACAACATCATCAATTTGCGACCGGCTGTATGAAAAACAACCAAATCCATTTTGCCATTGAAATTTTTTCACAAGCCAACCCTTTTCATTAATGAAATTGGTTGACGCACGTTTAATCTCTTTAATCGTTTCAGAAGGTGAATGAGCAGGAGAAAAACTCATAAAAATGTGAACATGGTCCGACATGCCATTTACAGCGTAACTTTTATGTCCTATTGAATTGATTAATCCTGCGATAAAAGAAAAAACCTCTTTTTGGTATTCTGCTTTTAGTCTTGTTTCTCTGAATTTTACAGCTATTACAAATTGCAGGTAAATTTGAGTGAATGTTCCTGGTACCATTTTTCGTTTAAAGGTACAAAATCAGGAAATAAAAATCCAACCCGTACCGGGTTGTGTTTCTTCTGTGTGAACCCCGTGCTACTAAAAACCAACCCGTACCGGGTTGAAAAACCTGAAATGGATAATTGATTCCAAACTAAAAAAATCTATTTCGAAATCGGTTATAATAGCCAATGCAAAACGGAAAATATAAGAATCCGGTACGGATTCGATTTTAGTAGCAACAATGTACGAGATGCAAAAAGAACCCGGTACGGGTTCGATTATCCCTGAAGTCCGGTTATTCTATTATCCAACCCGTACCGGGTTGTGGCTCATTCCTATAATCCCCATGCTACTAAAATCTAACCCATACTGGGTTAGAAAACTATAATCGCTTTATTTCGAATTGATTGACAGTGAAAAAGAATCCGGTACGCCTGCCTGGCGGCAGACAGGGATTCGATTTTAGTAGAACCATGTGCGCGATGAAAAAAGAACCCGGTTCGGGTTCGATTATCGTATATGTCCGGTTAAATAATAACCAAGATTAAATCATGCAATAAACTGATGTAAAAAATTTCTGCTGGTTAAAATTGCCGATTTTACATCTTCTTCAGAGCCTTCAAAAGCTTTGTCTTCAACCTCAATACAAACCGGACCGCGGTATTTTACCGAAGTCAGCGCTGAGAAAAATCCACGCCAATCCACATCGCCCAACCCGGGAATTTTGGGTGAATGATATTCAAGCGGATTGGCCATGATTCCTACTTCGTTGAGTTTATCACGAAATACTTTCACATCTTTCAGATGAACATGGAAAAGCTTTTCGCTGAAATCGTAAATTGGTTTTACCTCGTTCATTTGCTGCCAAACTAAATGCGACGGGTCGTAATTCAAGCCAAAATTCGGACTTGGGATAATTTCGAACATTTTGCGCCAGATGGCCGGTGTGGTTGCGAGGTTTTTGCCGCCCGGCCATTCGTCGTCGGTAAACCACATCGGGCAGTTTTCAATGCCAATTTTTACCTTGTTTTCTTCCGCCACTTTAATGATTCCGGGCCACACTTCAGCAAACTTTGTCAGGTTTGCATCCACACTTTTTTTCGGGTCGCGACCCACAAAAGTATTGACCACCGGAATACCCAGTTTTGCTGCCGCAACAATTACTTTTTTAATATGATTGATAAAAAAGTCAGCCTGTATTTCATCAGCATCCAGTGGGTTGGGGTAGTAGCCCAGTCCCGAAATATAGATGCTGTTTCGTTTCAGAATTTCGTTGATTTCGGCCACTTTTTTGTCGTCCAATTCGTCAACATTAATATGTGTTACCCCCGCATAACGGCGTTCGGCTTTGCCAACCGGCCAGCACATGATTTCCACACATTTAAATTCGTTTTCCGAAGCAAATTCAATCACCTCGTTGAAACTTTTCTCCGCCAGAATGGCGCTTACAAATCCTAAGTCTAACATTGTTTTATGGTTTTTTAATTAAAGTCTGAAGTCCGAAGTCCGAAGGTAAATCTTCCAACTCCGGACTCCGGTCTTCCGACTTTCTTAAAATCTGATATTTTTCAAAAACTCTCCGCTCGATTTCAAGCAGCCGATTCCGTCTGGTTCATTGTCGCGTTCCACAAAGTAGTGCTCAATTCCCTGTTTTTTAGCTTCGGCAAAAATGGATACGAAGTCGATGATTCCACGTCCCGGGCAAATAAAATCCTGTGCAGCACCTTCCGCCATGTCTTTTACATGTAATACCGGAATGCGCCCAGCATATTTATTTAAAAATTCAAGCGGTTCGGCACCACCTTTTTTAACCCAGTAAATATCCATTTCGCACTGAACCAGTTTCGGGTCGGTGTGGTTCATAATGTAATCAAATGGCAGGCCTTCTTCCATGGCATGAAACTCCTTGTCGTGGTTATGCCAAAGCAGTTGCAGACCGTTGGCTTTTGTTTTGGCCCCCAAATCGTTCAATATTTCGGATGATTTTTTGCAATCGTCAAGTTTGAACGGTCCGCCACCCATCCAGGGCCAGTAAACCACGGCATACTTCAGCTTTAGTTCGTTTAAATTATCGAAGACTTTACTAAGGTCTTCGCTTTTAGTTTTAAAATCGAGCGCTCCTGCAATGGGTTTAATACCAACTTCTTTGCAGTAACTTAAAAACTCTTTTGGAGATGCGGCGTGGTTACTGCCTCCCTCAATTTCGGTAAACCCAAATTCAACAGCTTTTTTCAGTGTTCCTTTCCAGTCGGCTTTCATGGCATCACCGGCAATTCCGGAGATAAAGCCAAAGTTTTTCAGTTTGTTTTTTCCTTCAGCAGCCATCGAAAGCAGCGGGCTTGCAGCCAATATTCCGGCTGTAGCAAATGCACTTGTTTTTATAAAATCTCTTCGTGTATTCATTGTTTTAAGTTTATTTGATTTTTGATTTGTTTTTATGAGGCTAAAGCCGTATCGGAAGCTATTACATTTCCGTTGGCTTAAGCCAACGGAAAAATGCAAGCAAGACTTTTGGCTTCAGCCACATGAATTAAAATTCTACACTTCCGGCAGTTTCCAGGGGGCGCGGTACACCGGGGTGATCATTTCGTTGGCTTTTTCGCAGTTGGTGAAACGGTTGTTTTTATCGTCCCACTCCAGCAACGGCTGACCCAGCCTTGCCGAAATATTGGCAATGTGCACATGCACTGCGGCTGCCCTTCCAATTTCAGGCGGGCACGAAGGCGTTTCGCGCGATTTGATGCAAGCTAGAAAATTATCAACATGTTCGCGGTGCGATTCCTGTCCTTTGTCCCAGCTTACTTCGGAGGTTTTACCGGCTTTTTTTTCGCCATCCCATTCGGGGTACAAATGGTATTTGTTGCGGTCGGCCACAAGCATTCCCTTTTCACCGATAAACTGCAATCCGTATGCGCTGTTGTATGGTCCCTGCTGAATTCCGGCGGTGAGGTCGTAGTTAATCACAAAATCTTTTTTCGGGAAAACGATGTTCATGGTGTCGAAGGTTTCGCGGGCCATTTTTTGCTTCGAGAAATTGGCTGCAAAAGTCATCACCGAAGTTGGTCCTTCCACAATATCGCCGGCCCACAGCGCCATGTCCACCAGGTGAACACCCCAGTCGCTCATCAGTCCGCCGCCGTAATCCCAGTAGTGGCGCCAGCTTCCGTGAAATCGTGCTTTGTTGAACGGCCGTTCGGGAGCCGGTCCGAGCCAGAAATCATAATCCACTCCAGCCGGAACCGGACCATCGGGAACAGGAACCGTTCCCAGTCCGTAATTAAAATTAGCCCAGATATTTACTTTCCGTAATGTACCGATTTCGCCGTTTTTGATGAGGCCCATGCAATCTTTGAAAATTTTTCCATCTCGCTGCTGCTGTCCAACCTGCACAATGCGGTTATAACGTTTTTGCGCTTTTACCATAATATTGCATTCGGCAATGGTGTTCGCCATCGGTTTTTCAACATACACATCTTTGCCAGCCGAGCATGCATCAACGGTAATCAGGCAGTGCCAGTGGTCGGGTGTGCCGATAATCACAGCATCCACATCTTTTCTTTCCAGTACTTTGCGGTAATCTTTCATCAGTTCAGGCGACTGGTTGTAATCCTTTTTTACGGTCTCCGATTTTTCTTTCAGTATGTTTTCGTCCACGTCGCATAAAACTACACAGTTGACCATTCCTGTGTCGAGGTGGTGTTTCAGTATGCCAAAACCCATGTTGCGGCAACCAATTAACGCCACATTTACTTTGTCGGATGCGGCCACCGGCGATGACCAAACCTGCGACGGAATAATCGTTGCAGCCGAAACAGCCACAGCCGAATTCCTTAAAAAGTTTCTTCTTGACGGATTCATAGTTTTATTCTTGTTGGTTTAATTGGTCTGCAATTTACAAAAATCAAAGGCACTTGATTTCGCGACAACAAACTTTAATCAACATGAAAATTGTTTTGCAATTACGGAACCCAGCAATAAAAAACCAGTGAGAAAATGGTTCTCACCGGTTTTGAAAAATTTCCTTCAGATAATACCGATTTGAAGGTTGAAAATTTTATTGCAGGCTGGACATACATTCTGGGTACATCCTTGAAAGAGTACCTCGAAATATCCTGATTGATTGTCATTTCGACGATAGGAGAAATCTTAAAGACCTCTCCTGTCGTCGAGGTGACAAAAATCAAATTAATAGAACAGTTGTCTTTCTGTGGTTATTTCTTTATCGTCCTAATTCCAAAAACAGGGCCACCGCGGTGACCTTCGTGTGGTACAAACTTCACGGTTATCTGTTTTTTGCCTGAAAGCAGTTCAGCAGGAATTTCATAGGTAACATCTACAAAATCGCCCGGTTTTTTGTTTGAAATATTTTCGGTGGCAATTTTTACATCGTTCACCAAAATGTCGAAAGTTTTTGAACCTGTGTAACCACCCCAGTATTCAACCACCAGATTTACAGGTACTCCGCCGGTTTTCATATCGCACGAGAACCAGCCACCACGGTCAATTTCCCTGAATTTGCGGTGTTTGTTTTCACCCACCCAGCTTTTTAAATCTTTAAAGTTGTGGTTGCGTTCGGGCTGCATTTCTCCGGGCTGGAAAAAGTCGATGGTGGCAGCTTCGATTTGTTTCTTTTTTTCCAGTTCAGCCTGGTAATTTGCCTTGAATTTTTCCCAGCTTTCGGGTGTAAACCTGTCGAAATAAACCGAGTAGTTGCGGTTGTGGGTTTTGTAAAATGGTTTCAGTACGATGTCTTTTGGCTGACCAATATTGATTGTTTTGAATGTGTTGATTTCTCCTTCAACCGGTTGTAACCAGTTAGCCGGATTATTATCAGCCGGCAGAAAAACCGGAACATACATCGGGTCAACGGATGTTGAGTCGTGTTCAGGGCCGAGGTCGCCGGCCAACACAATCGGCCCGTAAAACAATGCAATCCGGTTACTGTCGTCGGGCATGGTTTCAATGCGAACTGAAAACGGAAAACTGATTTCAATCACATCGTTGTTTTTCCAGTACCTGTCAACAGAAACAAAACTGCCGGGTTTCGATTTTACTTTTTGGCTTTTGCCGTTTATTTTTATTTCCATACCGTTCTCGGCCCAATACGGGTAACGGATTTTCAGTGTCAGCGGAACCGGATTTTCGCAAACGAATTCGAGTTTTGTTTTTTGCTCGTCAGGAAACTGTGTGTTCTGAATTACTTTCAGTCCTTTGGCTTCCCAGCTTAGTTCCGAAGCAATAAACTGAAACAGGTACAATTCATCATTCGAATGATAATAAATGTTTTTGGCGTATTTCGAATGGTTTTCCATGCCCGAACCAATGCAGCAGGTAAACCATTCGGGGTCCTGGTACTCTTTGCAGCCGCCCATTTCGAGCGAAAGATTATAGATTACATGCCCGTTTTCGGGGTGTTGCGACGACAAGATATGGTTGAAAAGCGCGCGTTCGTAAAAATCGGCCACTTCGGGTTTTGCTTCCCACTCAAACAGGTGTTCCGAGAGTTTGAGCATGTTGTAAACATTGCAGGTTTCGGTGGTTTCGTTACTCAGCCTGTTGCGCAGGGAGTCAGCCGGACCAAAATATTCATGGTCGCAATGCCCGCCGGTTACATAAGAATGATGGTTGACCACACGGTCCCAGAAAAACTCAGCTGTTTTGCGGTCGGTGCTGTCGGCAGTGAGTTCGTATCTGCGGGCGAGTCCAACTAATTTCGGAATCTGAGTATTGGCGTGTTTCCCGGGTAAAATATCGGTTCCCTGTAAAAGTGGTTCAAGAATAGCTTTGTGGTGAAAGATATGCGACATGTCGAGGTATTTTTTGTCACCGGTAATTGCATAAAGTTCAGCCAGTGATTCGTTGATACCACCATGTTCGCAATGCAGCATTTTTTGAATCTGCTCATCGTTCAGTGGCGAAACAATGGTGTAAAGCCAGTCGGCAAATTTTTTGTTGATTTCGAGCGCCTTTTGGTTGCCGCACAAATAGTAGGCTTCAAACAATCCCGACATCACTTTGTGTTGTGTGTAATACGGAACCCAAATTCCGTTGAGGTCGAAACCCTGCGCACGAATATTTCCTTTGGCAACTTCGTCTTCCAGAATTCTTTTTCCATTCGGAAAAGCGCCGATGTAGCCGGTACTGTCGGCCATCTGGCAGGTGTCGAGTTCGGCAACAATGTAATTTACACGGTCGAGAAAACGCTGGTCGGCGGTGGATTGGTACATCAGCGCGCAGGCGGTGAGATAGTGTCCCAGGCTGTGACCCGCAATGGTCATGGCTTCCCAGCCGCCGTAAGGTTCGGCTTTGGGTTTTAGCCCGGCTTCGCTTCTGAATTTCGATAAAAGGCGGTCGGGTTCATAATTCAGCAGTGACTGAATGTTCAATTCGGTGGCATGTTTAAACGGGCCGTCGAGCAGTTTCACGTCTTTCAACTGAAAAGGAATCGCTTTAAAAGCAACTACCTCGGGGCCGCCGGTTGTAATGGTTTCGTTTTTTTTCGAACAGGCTCCCAAAATTATAGTTATAAGAAGCCCGATTAAGGTTAGTTTAGCTAATAATTTCATAAATTTTTGGTTTTTATTTCTTGTAAATCCAGAGTTTCCATTCCGGGTTTTCGCGCATCCTTCGGTTTAGTTCATTAAAAGCTTCCTGTTCGGTATCAAACGATGCAATTCCCACAAGATAAATTTTGCCTTTTTGTCCCAGCAATGTGCCTTCAATCTCTTTTTCTTTGAGCCGGTTAATATATTTTACAGCATTTTCCTCACTTTTAAAACCACCGCCAACGATGTGAAATTTTGGTATTAAAGAGATTGTAATCGGTTGTGAAGCTGCCGTAGTCATTGTGTCGGCTGGTTGAATGCTGTCGGGTACAACCGCTTCGGGATGAATAGTTTCTATTTTTACATCTTGCGACTGACTTTCAGTGTCTTGTGGTGGAGCTTTCTTCTCTTTTGCCAAAACGAAAAATACAATAATGATAATTACTCCCACTGCGAGTAAAATCCACAACCACGTAAAACTTTTTTTCTTTTCTTTTATTTCCGCTTTTGTGGGCCCTGTGACAGGACTCTGAAAAATCACTTTTTCTTTTTCCGGTGTTATTTCATCACTTTGTTCCTCTTTAATCGCTTCTATCTCTGTTGGTAATTCCTGTTCTGTAACTGCATCTTCAGCTTTTAATCCGGGCTCCTCAACAATCACGGGTTCGGACGCAATCACCTGTTCAACTTTCGTTTCCTCCTGGGTTTCTGTGATATCTTCAAGCGAAACAGGTTCAAAACCAGCAGATAATACGGGTTCATCAGTCTGAAATTGCGTAAACTGAATTTCGCCGTTTTCATTGTAAAAGAACACACCTAATTCGCCAAAAGTTACTTTTTCTCCTTTGTCGAGCTCGTAAATTATTTTCGAGGTTGCTCTTTCAATTCGTTTAAAAGC
>DPCJ01000211.1 GCA_003516705.1 Prolixibacteraceae bacterium
TCGTTTGATGCGGCCCACGTGCCGGTTGCACAGTCCCATTTTACAATGTAAAATCCGTTGGCATCTTTCGGATTGTTCAGATTTTGTGCGGCAGCACCAAAAACAAAAAATAATAAAGTAATAGCCGATAAAGTAAATGTTCTCATAGTCTTTTTGTTTTTAATTAATAACTGATGTAAAGATAGAGCCTGAAACAGGGGATAATTCGGATGGCGAACTGCAATATCGATTTATACAAAACATATACGCCTGATATTATGCGTATTACAACTATTTTTTCGCTTCAAAATATAGATTTATTGGATATAAAACGCCTGATTTTGTCTGAAAAACAGGGAAAAACTGGCGGTCAGAAAGGCACTAAAATCCGTAGTTCAATTTGAATTTGTACATTCACCCTACGTATAAAACGAAACAGAAAAATGATTAGCAAAGATTTATTATTTATCGCCTTTCTTTTGTGTGGATTTTTGAATTCAACGGCTCAAAGTATTACGTTTCCGGATGACGAACGCGAGCGGGGTTATTTTGAACGCCCTTATTTAAGGTACGAAGCTGAACCCGGAAAATGTGAAACCAATGGAAATATTTTGCAACCCACTTTAGACCAACGCCAAATTCAGACCGAAGCCTCTGACTTTACAGCTGTTCAGCTAATTACTAATGGTTCGTTTATTCAGTGGACAAACGAAAAAACCGCCGACGGATTAACCCTCCGTTTTTCGCTGCCCGACAGCAACGATGGCAAAGGAACACAAGGCACTCTTACGCTGTTTGTTAACGATACTATTGTGCAAAACATCACGCTCAACTCTTACTGGGCATGGCAATACATTCTGAAAACAGGCAGCAAATATCCCGACAACACGCCCGATGCATCAATCAAATTCCCGCGAATGCGTTTCGACGAAATACATTTGAAACTTGCAAGTAAAATCCCCGCCAACGCAGTGCTCAGGTTGGAAAAAGCCGATGTAAACGACATTCCTTACACCATTGATTTTATAGAGCTTGAAGAGATTCCAGAAGCTGTAACCTATGAATCGATTCAGGATGCAAACAAAATTGCGTACACACCCGAAAATGGAAAACTGCAATATTTTGTTTCGCAAAACAAAGGGAAAGCCATTTATTTACCGGCGGGGAAATACGAAGTGGATGGCCGGATTATTATTTCGGGCGACAGCACAAAAATTATCGGGGCCGGAATGTGGCATACCGAAATTTATTTCAACGCCTCGTCGGATGACCGGAGTACCTACAGCCAGCGCGGTATTGAAACTTACGCCAACAACGTGGTTCTTGAAGGCGTATTTCTGAACACGGTAAACAACAAACGATACTACAATAACGACTCGCGCTACCAGGTTGGAAAAGGCGTGATGGGGAGTTTCGGTTCAAATTCTATCATCAGAAATGTATGGATTGAACATTTTGAATGTGGCGGTTGGATTGAAGGCGCCAGCAATCTGACTATTCAACACTGTCGTTTCCGCAACAATTACGCCGATGGAATTAACCTCGCTTACGGCTGCAAAAATTCAGTGGTGGAACATTGCAGCTACCGCAACAATGGCGACGATGATATTGCTTCGTGGTCGCGGGCCGACCGCAATTGCGAAAACAACATTTTCAGATACAGCACTTCTGAAAACAACTGGCGCGCTTCGGGCCTCGGCTTTTTTGGCGGAAAGCAAAACAAAGCGCACAATATTGTGATTTCCGATGCCATGGAAGCCGGGTTCCGCGTAACCTGCGATTTTCCGGGGATGCCTTTCAGCAGCGAAGGTTACAGCGAGTTCTACAATATTTCGGTGTACAGAGGCGGTGTGGCGAGCGGTGTGGCCGGAATTGGCGGCGATTTGTGGGGAAACCAGCAGGGCGCATTGCACATCAACAGCAGCACCCAATACGATTTGCAAAACATCAGAATCTATAACATCGATTTGTACGACTCAAAAAACGACGCTGTTTTTATTGGCAGCGGAACTAAAACCATCAAAAATCTGCAATTAAAAAATATAAATATTCACGGAACCGGCCGCTACGGCATTCTTTTCAGCGGAGCCAAAGGAAACGGAATATATTGCAACATCAATTATGAAAACATCGGGGCTGGCGTAAATACTAGCACAATTCCGGCAACGTTTACTTTTACTGAAGATTGCAGCATTGTTTCGGCGCAGGTGCAAAAGGAAAATGATTTAAAAGCAATTGCGGTTGGAAGAGAAATTCATATCTCAGGAAAGGACAATACCGCTGTTGCTGTTTACGATCTCTGGGGCCGGAAAAGATTTCAAACTTTAATCAGGGCAGGCCAGGCAAAAGTTATTGGGCTTAATTCAGGCATTTACATTGTAAGATGGGGTGATTTCAGAAGTCTGAAAGTTTTTGTGCAATAACCTCTTCCTCCGAAATTTCAAATCGATTTAATCTCAAGCACTTTGCGCTTAAACTCATCGGTCGGGCAATTGGCTTTGCTCTTGATTTTTGTTTTGTAAGCATAAATCGTATTGACTGAATAATCCAGAAAGCTGGCAATTTTCTCGTTGTCGTTAATTCCGAGACGAATCAATGCATAGATGCGCAAATCGGTATTCATCAACTCCCCCTTTTTCAGATGAATTTGTTCTTCAGGTTTCATCAGTTTATTAAACTCATGCACAAAATCGGGGAAGAGTTTCAAAAAAATCTGGTCGAACCGTTCGAATAAAGCCTCGCGCTCTTTTGCAATACTCAGGTTTTGCGGAATATTTTTCAACCCGTCAAACTGTTTGGCAGCCACTTTGCGGTTTACCCATTTTTGCAGCATCTCCATTTTTTCGATAAACTCGGAACTCTGACTAAAAAAGTAAGCAATGTATTCATCCTTGATTTTGTTGGCCTCGGTTAGTTTATCGTTGGCATCCTGAATGGTTTGCCGCGCAATATTGAGGCGTTTAAACGAGCTCCAGATTACAACAAGCGCAACAATCAAAGCAAAAAACAAAACCGAAATAAAAACCGAAAAAACCATAATCCTGTCGCGCTGGTTTTCGATGATGTTCATTCGTTCACCTTCAATAATTGGCAAAATACTCCCGATTTCGAGCTGCCGGTGGCGGGCATTGTAAAACGAAGCATCTTCCAACGCTTTTCTGATGTATTTTACAGCCGGTACAATTTCACGCTCTTCGTAAAGCAATTGTGCCAGATTGCGCAATGCAACCGTCTCTTTTACCGATGATTTTACATCAGAAACAGCCGCTTTTATCCAAAATTCTTTTGCCTCCTTAATTTTTCCCTGCAACCCCAGAACATAAGCAATACTAGAAGTTGCAATGGCAAGGTCGTGCTCGGAATAATTCTTTGTGTCAATCATTTTGCGGAAAGAAGCCACAGCCGCATCGTGATTGTCTGTTTTCATATTTTTCAGCCCGAGCGTGGCCCAATACCGCGCCGAACCATACGGGATGAGCACAATGGCAGAATCGATAATCAGGTTACCAGTTTGAATGTAATTTTTCCTGAACCCGGAACTTCGGTTATAATCAGCCATATCATAATACAACCGCGATTTGCATGTGTAATATTCAATTCTGGTTTCGGTATTGCATGAGTCAACACTCACCAGACTTAACACATCAAAAGCTTCTTTAAATAACCCGGAGGAGAAGTATGAAAACCCAAGTTTTACCTGCGAAGTAACAATTTTATCCCTGTCATTCAGTTCCAAAGAAATCCGGGTCAGTTTTTCAACATAGAAATAGGCTGAATCATAAATGTACGACCTGTATTCATCGAATAGCCGGTTATATAAATCATACAGTTGCAGATTATTTTTTCCGCTCAGCGAAATCTCATCTTTAATTTTTCGGATACGGTCTTCTTTTATTTCGTCGTATTCCGATTGACGGGAGATATAAAAATCGAGTGAATCGAGCGATAAAGTTTCAGCAAGAGCGCCAGAACTAAAGAAAAATAATACAAAAAATATGGCTAAAATCGACTTCTTCAAAACAACCAGGTTTAAGTTTCTTTGTGCAATGGTAAACGTACAGTTTTTATTATTTCGAAAACTGAAGATAGTCAATTCCCGCCATATTTCCGGGTTTGGCGTTTTTATCAGCACCCATAATTTTAACCGAAAGTGTGTTTTCTCCGGCATTCAGTGCATGTTTTCCAAGTTCAACTTCCGAAGGTATTACACCTGCTTCATAAAATCCGTTAAATTTAGCACCGGCGGGCTTTCCGTTAATGTAAAGCTGAATAATTCCATAATCGATGGCTTTTGTCAGTTGGGCCGAAACAGCATAATTTCCGGCTTCCTTCTGCGTAAATTTCATTGCCAGTTCATCACCAGTTTTTGCATTTCTCCACCACAGTTGCGTGTCGTTGCTCCAGCCCCAGTTGCCCGATTGCGGACCCACCTCGCCAGCCGGCGTATTCAGAATTTCAAGAAACTCACCTTCCAATTTACCGGTTGAATCAATTTCTGGTTTATAAATATCCGTTCTTTTCAGCGCCACCGGGGTTTTTACAGTTTCCTCATCAGTTTTATCATTGCTCACAAAACCCGGTTTTGCATACCAAAATGCCGATTGCGCATAGTTCATGCGGGTTTTCACCCAGTGCCACATTTCAATGTTTGAGTTGATTTCGGTTTGAAACGGAATGGCATCGAGCGAGCGGTAACGCATATTCACGCTCATTCCAGGGTGGAAACTTCCATAACCAGCAGGTTGAGCAATAAACGGGTGCGAAAAAACTTCGGGGCGGCACCAGGCATAACCGTAATAATCTTCGCTGCCGGTTCCAATACTTGAAGGGAACTTTTCGCCATCGACAAAAATTTTCTCATCGCCTTCGCCCCACCAGCCGTCAACCGTATTGAAAACTGTAACCGCATCGCCAACATAAACGCCTTGTCCTCCAACTTTTACGAAATTCATATCGAAATGCCATTCATCACCGGGTTTTGTATCATCTTTCGAAGTGGCAATCTGGTTGTGTTCGTGCCACGATGCGCCAAAATACATGCTGTTGCTGCTCCATTTGTAGCTTTCGATTCCCACTTTCAGCTCCACATCCACGGGTTGAGACCCCATATTTATTAACTGGATTTTTGTACTTTTTTTGAAAGGCATCAGCCAGCGGGTTTCCATCAAGCCATCGTTTGTTACCTGTGTAAACCATGTTTTTGATGGATGCAACTGGTAGCCGGTACCGAAAAATTCGCCTGCCGGAATCCACACTGTCTGGTTTTCATCAAACGAAACTGCCAGAACCGTTGACCGGAGCGCCTGGTTCAAATCTGTAGCATTCAGTTTTACAGCAATTCCCGAAATTGCCTGGCCACTACCTGATATTTCCAAATCCAGTGTTTCACTTTCTGCCAGTTTTCCGGCTTTTTCCTGAACAGAAGCAAGCGGTTCGAAGGGCGAAAGAAGTTTTTCTGCAGTTTGTTTAATCGCAGGTTCAGCCCGTTTCAGGACGTCGGTTGAAAAACTTTCAACTTCCACCTTCTTCTCGTACTCTCTGTAACAAATATTGTAGTAAATACTTGGAGTTCTTTTATTTTCCTCAATCTTCACCGCATCGCACTGGTAAGTAATTTTGCAGTGCTTTCCATACGGAATGGGTAAATACAGATTGTGACCACGGTGTTCGCGCTCGGTAAGCGGCGAAACCGAAGAGGCCAGTGGTTCGATGGCCAGCAGATTGCCGCTTACAATTTCAAGCACATCGCCTTCCACTACCGGAACAGGATTTTCATCGATATAAATCCGTATGGTTCCTGAAAAAGCGTCAGGTCCGGAGAAAGTCATCCACCATCGAACCACAGCGCCTGGTCCTTCGGCATCGAGTAGTACAAACTCGCGGCGGCCTTCGTTTTGTTCTTCCCTGATAAACTGTGTAAAATCGGCGTTGGCCCACCAGCCCAAACTGTCGGGCGAAACAGAATTTCTGTCGTAACTGCTGAACTGTTTTAATTTGTACCCGTTTTCGGGAAAATACGTTAATGCAGGACGATTGGTCTGCTCGTTTAAAAGCGATTCAAGTGTTACTTTTTCTTTTGTGCAATTGGTGAAAAGAAGGGTTACCACCACGATGAAAAGTATTGACAAACGGTTCATATTGATATTTTTAGGTTGATATCAAAAGTAAAATTTATAATTTCAGTCTTATTCCAATTTTTGCGAGCAAAGCGGCAAACCCAATCATTGCAAACGCCCAAATTACTGAACCTCCAACAACCATCCACTGCATATCGGCATGTTTATAAAAGAAAACAGGGATGCTGAACATCCAAATGGCATGATACAAAACATCAGGCGCAAGATAAGTTGTAAGCGAGTTTTGACCGGCAGGTTTAAAAACAGACGTCCATTTTTTTCGGCCCCAAACATCGATAAACAGATACAAAAGCATAAAAACAAGAATGCTGATTCCATTGCAAATCATGCCCCAGCTGGGTGTGGCTTTAATTTTTGAAATAATAAACCAGTTGCGCAGCACAAAACCCGTAACGAGTACAACTATTCCAAAAATCAGGCCGGTAAAAATCCATGTTTTCATGTCTTTTCGTTCAAGCCGGCGCAACAACAAACTGAAAAACAATCCGGCAACAACAATCATTGGCGTGCTTCCGCCGATAATAACTCCAAATACAGGTTTTGCAGCATCCAGAAAACCAGTCAGATTTAATTCGCTCAAAATATTCAGCAATAGAAAGAGTAGAAAAAATATACCTGTGAGCAACAGGTTTTCTCGCGAAACAAGGTAAACCAAAGCAGTCACCAGGTAACCCCAGCCAATCAGCCCGAGAATGCCCCACCAGCCGGTAACCATCCAGCCTGGATTTTCAGGGGTTCCGCTTTTAAAAATAGCGACAAGAATTATCAGGCCAAGTATTCCGATTGCTTTCAGCGAAAACAGTAGGTATTGATTTTTTATTTTGTACTGGTTCCAAACCAGAAATACCGAAACAAGCATAAGAATTGTCCAAAGATTCTGGCTTACTCCTGAAAGTTCAGTATTCAATCGTGATGCATTCAACGACAGCACGCCGATTACCAGCAAACTCACAGTGCGAATAATAATATGTACAAGTAAAAGCGGCAGGTTCTCGCCCTTTTTTAACCGGCTTTGTATGGCAAATGGAACTGCCATCCCGACCATAAACAGGAACCCCGGAAAAACCCAGTCGGCAAGCCCCATTCCATCGAAACCGGCATCGGTGTGTACCATCCACTGCGGCACACCCGGAACGTACAAATCGTTTACAAAAAGCATGAGGAAAAGCGTGAGTCCACGCATGATATCGATTGTAAGAACACGCCCTCGGTTATCCATAAATTCAGGTTTGAATGCCGAAATTAATAAAATGCCCCGTTGGTGCACAAATCAATTAAAAAATCTATTGACTTCAGATTCAATTATCCTTAACTTTAATAAAAAATCGAAACCATGAAACAGTATTTTTACCTTGTTACCACGCCCGAATCACTTATAGCCTCTCATCTGTCACCACTCGATTTTGGAAATTACCTTTCCGTGGGAACCAAAAAACAGATTCACGGTCAGAACATTTTTTTCGAAATCGACCCTGAAAAAATGAAAGATATTCCTTTCGGATATCTGGAAAAAGAACTTATTCCGTACGCCAATGGTGAACCAAAACGTTCAGTGTTTTTTAGTATTTACAGGTGTTTAGAACAAACACCGCTGGCAGCGCTGAAAAGCCTCTATCTTTCAACCGATGATGGCAAAGTGCTTGAAATTCCTTCTTCTTCTTTCGATGAGACCGAAACCGATGAAACCCATCTGTACCAGCAATTTAACCCGATTACCACACGGGTGGCGAGTAAATTAAATCCAGGCAGATTTATCCAGTTTTTAACCGACAGCCGCAAACCCGTTTCGGCGCCAAAAGTATTTTTTGCCGAGTTGCTGCTGAATGAACTAGCATTTGATCCAAATGCCCCGTTGAATAACCTGCCCTACCCTAACCCCGACCATTTGCGCGATTGCCTGATAAAACTTCAGGAAACAAAAGGCAAACGCACAAAAACAGTATTGCGTTTTATGCAGGGCGATCTGAATTACAGAACCGTGAAAACCGGCTTCTTTATTGGCGAAAAAGACAGGTTCCTGTTTTACCCATTCCCATCGATGAAAGAACTTGAAGGGAAATATTACACCTGGTGGCGGTCGGCGCTGACACAGCATTTTTAAAAATTCAAAGAACTGCGTATTTTGAACCCCCAAACTTCTGTATTTTCGGCCATCAAAAAACAAACAAAATGAAACAGATTTTGCTTATTATTCTTGCTTTCGTGCTTTTGACAAGTTTTAACGGCTGTAAAAAAAACACCGAAGAACCTCATTCTGATGAGGAATTTGCGTACGGTGCCGACTTATCGCTTGTAAAAAAGCTTGAAGATTTGGGAGCGGTATACACAATAAACGGAAAGCAAAAAAAAGTGCTGCCCATTTTTAAAGAGAATGGCTATACCTGGGCAAGACTGCGGATTTTTCATACACCAAACAACGAAGGACCGGTTTGCAATTCGCTGGAATATACAGTGGCGCTGGCAAAAATGGCTAAAGCCGAAGGATTCAAAATATTTCTTGATTTTCATTACTCCGATACCTGGGCCGATCCCGGGAAACAATTTGTTCCGGCTGCTTGGGACAATTTGAACTTTAACGTACTGGCCGACAGCGTGAAGATATATACAAAAAAAGTACTTGAAACAATGAATAAAGCCGACGTGATGCCCGAAATGGTTCAGATTGGAAACGAAATCAACAACGGAATGCTGTGGCCGTATGGAAAATTGTACACCGATAATGGCATTACCAACTGGAAAGGCCTCACCGACCTGATAAAAGCCGGAATTGCAGGCGTTAAGGAAACCAATGGAGGCTCTTCTATAAAGATTATGATACACGCCGCTACCGGTGGAAACCTTGAAGAATCGAAAACATTTTATTCGAAAATGATTGAAAACGGGGTGCAGTTTGATGTTATTGGCTTAAGTTACTATCCTTGGTGGCATGGCACTTTCGATCAGTTGGAAAGCAATCTGGCATCGATTTCGAAAAATTTCAGTCAGGAAATTTCTCTGGTTGAAACCGCCTACTATTCAAATGGCTACTATCCCGAATCCGGAGAATGGGTACTCGATGTAAAACCCTACTCACCCACCAAACAGGGACAGTACGATTTTATGGTTGAACTTGCTACACGCCTCAAAAAATACCCTAAGGTAAAATCGGTTTTTTATTGGGAACCCGAAACAGTGGTAGTGCCAAATTCGCAAATTTTCTATCTGGGCCGCAGCCTTTTCGATGAACAGGGAAACGCTTACAAAGGGATTTTGGCGTGGAACTAAGTTCTTGCTATTTTAATAATTGCCGCTGTTCCTTTTTTGTCATTTCTAACCCTCGTACTTCATTGGGATGAACAACTTCGATGTTTTGGGCTGAATTTACAATTTCAGTTTTGCTTGGTGCTGTTAAAAACTGCGGAATAATAAATTGCAACCCTTCGGTATAAAGCGAATAGTGACAAACCACTACAACCAGTTCGGTTGAACCCGGCGCCACTTCACCCAGCAACTCACCGGCATGAATCTTTTGATTAAGAGCCAGATTTCCCTGTGGGTCGGTAACATTCCTGTAAATTATTAACGTGCCATCAGGCTGCAACAAAGTAATTGCATTTGTCCAGGTGTTGTACCATGTTTGAGCATCATCGGTGCGACGCGCCCCGGCAATTTCAACTACCTGCCCCTGACGCACAGCAAAAACCGACATGCCGGGAGTTGCCTCAAAACCCGTTGCCTTCCATGCTTTTGGTGCCTCTGCGCCCCAAAACCCGTCGATATTTTTCACATCCACCGGCTTTACTTTCGTTCCGGGAGCAAAGGGAATCAGATAGGGAAAATCGAGGTTGATTACCGGAACCGGGTCTGACCGGAAAGTTTTCACCTGAAAAATAAAATATGGCGCCCCCTCATCTGACTCCCGCGGCAACGTAAATAACGAATTGAACCCAGGGTCGAGTTTTTTTATGTAAGGCAGTGGTTCCCTGAAAGAGGTATTTTCGAGCGTGGTAAACCATAAATTCATGTACAATGGGGTTTTCGACTGGTTGTGAGCACCCAGAATACAGTCACCCACATTGTTGTAGTTGTATTCAACATCCACAAGCTGCGCTTTTGCAGCAAAAACTGTAAAAATGAAACTGGCAAAAAGAAGTGTTTTCAACATCGGAAATCAATTTTATTTCAGAATCAACCTGAACGTTGCCCAAATGTAAGTAAAAATGATTTTCTTTCAGGCTGAACCAAACGGTTATTAAAAAAGGTGTACACAAAAGAGGAATTAAAAGAACTGAAGTTGAAATTCTGGGCGGGTTTCAAAGCGTTTGTACAAAACCACCCCAACCCAGAAATCAAACGGAAACGATGGTTGCTGAACGACACCGGTGTAAGCGGAGTGGCTTTTCGTTTCGATTTCGACCGCGAAAATGCCTGCGTGATGATTGAACTTCAGCACAAAAACGAAGCCCGCCGCCTGAGGACTTTTGAAATTCTTGAACAATACAAAGTAGTGATGGAAGAGGGTTTTCAGGATGGACTGAACTGGGAGTTTTATCATAAGCGCGATGACAACAGACAGGAAGTTTGCCGGATTTACCACTCGCTCGAAAATGTTGATTTCCACCAGCCAAATCATTGGCCCGAAGTGTATGTCTTTTTTGCCGAAAATATGCCTAAGCTCGAAGAAAACTTTCTGATGGTGAAAGAAGTGCTGAAAGAAGAGCTAAGAAAATTTACGATTTAGCGATTTACCATTGACGATTAGGGCGAGATAGCTTTCTGCGTATAAAGTTCAGAGTTCCGGGTTTCGATGGTCAACATTCATGTATTTTCCACTTCATTCACGCATTTCTGCATTGTAGCATTCAGGCATTTCTTCCCTTCTACTCAACTGCCGATACCACGTCACCAATCAGCTTGTTAAAATCCATTACTCTGTCGGGTTTTGGCGAGTAACCTAAAACCACCACCACCAGATCTTTTGAAGGAACAATATAAATTTGTTGTCCGTCGTGGCCATTGCACGAATACATATCGGCTGGCACCGATGGCAAATTACCACCTTTGTTGAGCCAGAAAAGTGAACCGTAACCACCTTCACTATCAGAAGCAGGCGTTGTTGTATAATCAACCCAGCCTTCGGGCAAAATGCGTTCGCCATTTAAAATACCATCGTTCAGGTACAGTAACCCAAAACGGGCATAATCGCGGACAGTAGCATAAATGTACGACGAACCTACCTGTGTTCCTGAGGCATCGGCTTCAAAAATGGCGGTTGTCATTCCCATTTTATCAAAAAGCCTTGTTTTGGCAAACCTGTAATATTCATCGTCATTCCCCAGCTTTTGGCGCATCAGGTAATTCAGAATATTCACCGTGCCCGACGAATAGTACCATTTTGTTCCTGGCTGGCTTTCGAGCGGTTGAGCGTAGGCAAACTTTGCAAAATCGCTTTCGCAATACAACATTACAGTAACATCGGAGCGGTTGCCATAATCTTCGTTCCACTTCAGTCCGCTCTGCATTTGCAACAGGTGGTTGAAGGTAATATTTTTACGGTCGTCTGCTTGCCATTCGGGCAAACCCGCCGGCTGATTAATATCCAATTTTCCTTCTTTTACCATCATTCCGGCAAGTGCGTTTGTAAAACTTTTCGCCATCGACCAGCTCAAAAAACGTGTTTTTGCATCGAATTGCGGCTGGTAAGCCTCGGTAACTGGAATGCCTTTGTGCAATACCATAAATGCAAAAGCGTGACCATTGTACCCACCGTTCATGATTTTTTCAGTAACTCCGGCAAGTTTTGACGGGTCACTCAATATCGTTGTATCGGGTAAAATATTTCCAAGTGGCCAGGCAATTGTATCGGAGTTGAAAAGGGGCTCAACTTCTGGAAACTTCGTTGCTTTGAGTGCAGCTTCATCCACATCGCGAAGCAAAGTTGCTCCAAAACCCGAACGATAAATGGCTTTTGATTTTCCCCATAAGAAGCAGCTTGTAACACTCGAATCGTTCAGGTTAACTTCGTTTTTCACATACTTGATAAACGAAAAATTCAGGTCCAACGCCTCCACTTCGGCTTGTTCACGCCCCGAAACAAACACAGCTGAACACAAATATTTAGCCGGATAACCTGTAATTATTGGTAAAAGCGAATTGATGTAATATGCGCCAAAAGCCAAACCAAGAACAAGTATTACAAGAACCGTTTTCAGGATTCCTTTGATGATGCGTTTTGCCGGTGAATTTTTCATGGTGTAAAAATTGAATTGTTTAATCTGATAAAGTTGATTAAAAATAACAATTCCGACATAATTATCTGACGCTTAACCATAATTGTTTTGGCAATTCTAAAACCAGTATTTAATTCATTTCTTTTTTCAGGCTTCAGTCTCCTGTCTCCCGACCTTCCTCTCTAAAACTGAAAGTAAATAAACGCCTGCATATCCGACGAAATACTTTGATAAACCATAATTACGACAACTGTTACAATAATTGCCTTGGCCCAGATTGGAGTGGAGATAAACCAGTCTTCAATTTTCTTTTTGAATTTGTAGCTGAGCCAGTGAATGACAAACCCAAAAAGCATAATCATGAAAACCCATTTGTAGGCGACCAAAACCTCGGGAATTACCGATATTTTAAACGCAGAACCAATCTGGTGAAGCATTTCTTTGACAATAGTGATGGATTCAGCCCTAAAAAAAACACGGGTGAATGTGATAAATGTAAATGTGACAGCAATTTTCCAAATGGTGGCTGCCCAATTGTTGTAAGCTTCCCACGGACTGATTTTCCGCCAGAATTTATACACCACAAGCCCCACTCCATTCAGTCCGCCCCAAATGATAAAATTAAGTGAAGCGCCATGCCACAAACCTCCAAGCAACATGGTGAGCATGAGGTTGATATTGGTATCGACATTGCGTTTAAATGCCGGGAAAAACCGCATCATAACGGCAAAAATCAGAATCAGAACAACGAAAACCGGAACAAGTATAAAATTACCAACCAGCAAAACCACAATACCCAAAATCAGAACAAGACTGACATAACTGAAAACAGAACCACTGCGGTTGCCGCCAATTGGAATGTACAAATAGTCTTTCAGCCACGACGAAAGTGACATGTGCCAGCGCCGCCAGAAATCGCTCAAATTTTTTGCTTTATATGGCGAGTTAAAGTTTTGTGGCAAACGGAAACCCATCAACAGCGCCACACCAATAGCAATGTCGGTGTAACCCGAGAAATCCACATAAACCTGCAGCGAGTATCCAAACAGCGCCATCAGGTTTTCGAAACCTGTATAGGTGAGCGGTGCAGAAAAAATCCTGTCAACAAAATTTACGGCAATGTAATCGCCAATAAAAATCTTTTTGATGAGACCTTTCAGAATCATAAAAATGGCCCATCCAAATTCGGCCTTCGAAACGCTGAAATCATCATAAATCTGTTTGATAAATCCCGAAGCACGCATAATTGGCCCCGCTACAAGCTGCGGAAAAAACGACACAAAAAAACCATAATCAATCAGGTTTTTCACAGGTTGTGTATCTCCGCGATACACATCAACCGAGTAGCTAATTGTTTGGAAGGTGTAGAACGAAATTCCTACGGGAAGTAAAATCCTGTCAATATCGAAATGTGTTCCGGCCACGCTGTTGGCGGCCTGCGCCAAATGGTTCACCACAACAAAATGAGTATCGAAAAGTGTATTGATACTGTCGATAAAAAAGTAGGAATATTTAAAGTAAGCAAGAACCGTAAGATTCAAAATAACCGAAACAGCTAATAAAATTTTCCGCTTTGTTGAGTTTTGAGAATTATAGATTCCCTTTCCGATAAAATAATCGAGCACAATGCTGAACAGCATGAGGAAAAAGAAAAAGCCACTCGATTTATAATAAAAGAAAACACTCAGCACAAACAGATAACCTGCGCGAATAGTGCGGTTTTTGTTTTTATAAACCAACGAGTATCCCAGCAAAACAACCGCAAAAAACGCCCAAAAGAAGAATCGGGTAAAAATTAGCGGCGCTTTCGGATTGTACAGAAAAATGCTTTTCAGCGCCTCAACAATATCGATTTGAATAAAGTCCAATTTTCTATCTTTTTATGCTGTCATTTCGACGATGTAACAGGAGAAATCCCTTCGTTTTGAAAAGATTTCTCAGTCATACTTCCTACGAGTTGACAGGATGTGGTTAATTGATTTTTGTTTCTCAGGTAATCTTCAAAGCTCTGCATCAAAGCGTTGGAAAACAGGTCGCCCAGAAGCAGATACCCTTCGCGGGTAAAATGTACTTTGTCACGCTGCGCCAGGTTGTTTTTCTCCCACAAAACCACCGAATTCATGCCACCCATCACCTCGTACATATTCCAAACCCCGGCGTTGTACTTTTTGGCAAGTTTCATCATGCTCTCCTCCACTTTGGCTCCGTTTTTATTTACATACCTGCGGTACAGGTAGCTGTCGTTATTGGTGGTAAAAACGATAGCTGTTTCGGGAGCGGCACGTCTTATTTTTGCAATCAGCCCTGCATAATTGGCCTCAAATTCGGCCTGCGAAAACTTACGTCCATAGGCATCGTTTATTCCAAGTCCAAGAATTACAAGGTCAGGTTTCAGCATTGCAAGCTGTTGTTCAAACATACTACAGCGCAAAAAAGCCGGAATGTGTGCGCCGTTCACCCCGATGCTGTGGTACAAAAATCCGTTGGGCGCGCTTTCTGTGGTAATTCCGAATAATGTAAAACTCCCCTCTTTCTCTGCGTTTTTCTGAATTGTAATATTCAAACTGTCAATCCGGCCGGTCAGCTCAAATTCGGTGTAATCCGCAGTTCTGACCACATTTTTAACAAATGCCGAATCCACAGAAATCGTATAAACCGAATCGGAATCCTGGTAAAAAATCTTGACCTTGTTGTACCTGTAATCGAGTGAATTTTCTTTTTCGAGTAAAACCGTAAGTTCGGCCTTTTCCGAAGAAGTAGTGGCAGCGATTCCGCCAACACCAAGGGTGCAGGTTTTACGCATTTCAATATTGCGGCAGGATTGCCAGTCACCTGTATAACGGATGTAATAACCAAAAGGCGAATTTGTGCGCGACATGCGGTACGGAAACATAAAACCCCAGCCGGCATTCATTTCGCCATTCATGGTTTGCAGGCGTGTTCTGATTTGCCCCGAAAACATGCCTGCCTGAATGTGTGAGCCGCCAATCTGCACCACGTTAATCCTTCCTTCCCCTGTACTGACAAGCTTTTCAAGCTTTTGAAGAAATTGCTGTGAATAGTTGTCGTTGCCAAAATTGTGCAGTCGGTTCAGGTCGTTTCTTACCAAATTGTACTGATTTACCTGGTACAAATACGGGTTGGGTTGTGCAGAACTTTGAAAGCTGAACAATAAAGAAATAAAAAGTCCGAAGACAGAAGTCCGGAGTCCGGAGTAAAAGGCAATTCCCTGAATTACTTTAGATGAAAGCAAGCAACAGGACTTCAGGAGTTGCAAACCGAAACCCGAAACCCGTAATCCGTAACCCGTAACTTTTTTTAGGCCTTTCATTTGCCAGTATTCAAATAATTGTTGTATTCCAAAATCAGCGCGTTGTAAAACATATTCGAAATTACGGTTGAACCTTTGGGTGTAAAATGCACATAATCAGGTCCGGCCAATTGCGGATTGGCGTTTACCCAGCTTGGCATACTGTTGCGGCCTCCCATGGCTGCGTACATGTCCCAGTAAGCGCTGCCGGTTGACAAAGCTGCCTTTTTCAATGCTTCAACAACTGCCGGCAAAAACTCGTAGGTTTCATATTTATCTTTTACTTTGGTTGACATGTCGCTTGGGCCAATCACAATCACAGCTGCATCGGGACACGACTGTTTTATCCGTTTAATCTGGCTTGTAAACCAGCGACCGTAGTTATCCGCTGCTTTCATGTCTTTTGTGTAGGGCATAACGTTTCCGCCAAACTGAAGAATAAACAAACCCGGATTGAGGTCGCTGTACATTTTTAAGCTGTGCTTAAAATCGGTTTGGGTGAAAATGGTACCGGAACTACCACGCAGTGCAATATTATCAACAGTTACGCCAGCCGGGTCGGAAAGGTCGATACCGTAAATATCAGGACTGTCGTACCCCGAAAATTTCAGCGTGACCTCATCAGTTGCCGGTGGGAGCTTTGCTGAAACCACACTGTAATCGGTATTTGCCTGTAAAACTGTTGACTGTACAAGTTCTCCTTTGCTAAAAAGCTGCATGGTTACCTCACTTCGGGCATTTCCATAAAACAGTTTCAGTTGTTTGTATTCGCGTGATTTTACAAATCCGATATTCGATTTAGCGATTGAAAGTTCGGCTTCAAAAAGTTGCGATGGTTGAAAAACCGAGTCGGTAACCAACGGCGCAAAACGAGAGAAAGCACCGGCAACACCATATCGGTTGTGGCGAACCAGTGTATCGACCTTGCCATAAATGGGGAAGCGCAACCAATTGGGCGACTTAGTCTGTACGGCGCTGAAAACAAAATCGTAAGGCTGAACGGCGGGTCGCAGCCCAAGACCAGAACCACCAAATTTCGATTGTAATTTATTGCGAAGATTCGCTGTGATTCTGTCGCCTTCGAGCTGACTATCACCATAATGCATAATTCGGGTTGATTTTCCGGCTTTTAGTTTGGAAAAAAAACGGGCAAGATTGGCGCGCGCTTCGTCATTCATTTCAAGGCGATGGGTGTGCTGAACAAGTTGTTCATAACTTGCAGCGGCTGCCTGTTGAACCGCGGTGTCACCTGTGTTTTCCATTGCTTCCAGCGAATCGATATCGAGCTGGTTCTCAACAATTTCTGCAATGTCGGTGTACTCAACCTTTTCGGTCGAAAACATTTCGGCAAAAGTTGGCATGTGAAACTTAAATTCACCCATTTTTACACCTGCTTCGGGCGTAACCAGCATGGCTCCCGCAAGCAGCATAAAAACCACTGTCATAAATAAAAG
Source organism: Prolixibacteraceae bacterium (assembly GCA_003516705.1). GTDB lineage: Bacteria > Bacteroidota > Bacteroidia > Bacteroidales > Prolixibacteraceae > Draconibacterium. The sequence goes on from DPCJ01000211.1 coordinate 17,090, forward strand.
TGTCCGTATTGGTTTCATTTTCTGATTCTTCTTCTGTTTATCTTCATTTTCAATCATGAATATCAATTACTTAAATACACCACTAATTTTTGTCCGGGCTGTATTTTTCGCGCATCCTGAATATTGTTCCATTTCAGGATATCGTCGGGTGTAACCCCGTTGTATTTTCTGGCAATAGTGTAAGGCGATTCGCCGTCTTTTACCACATGTTCCACTTTTTTGCCGTTTTTGGCGGCATCAATCGCTTCAGTCAGTGGACTCTTTTTTGTTAAAACAACTTCAGTTGACTTAGGCTTCATGGTTTTCACCGGGTCTGCCGCTTTTGCATAATCACCTGCCCTTTCATTATCAACAAAAATGTCGATTGATTTTCCAGCCTGAATTTTCCGCTCGTTACTAATATTATTCCAGTATTTCAGGTCTTCCACACTCACATCATATTTTTCGGCAATAATACCCAGCACATCACCGGTTTTCAGTAGGTATTTCAATTTAGTTTTGCCTTCGATGGTAAGATTTTTTACAGGCTCACCGGCGTATTGGCGACCAGGTGCAGGCGGGTATTCAATTTTTGGCGAAACAACAGCAAACAGTGTTGAATCGTAACGGCTGTAAACCGAATCCTGCAAAAACACAAAATCATCGCGATAGCCTTTTGGAAGCGCCAGTTTCACCGGCTCTACATTTCCCGGGATAATTCCGAACCTGAACTGCGGATTTAAAAAGACAAGTTCACTGTTCGATATCCCTAAAACCTGGGTAATTTGCTGAAAATGCACCTGTCGCGACACCTGAACTGTATCCGGTTCATCGGGTCGCACGAGCGGGTCTGTCTCCTTTCTGAATTTATTCATTTTGAAAAACAATACCGCAGCCTGATATGCTCCAATAAACTGTTGCGCTTCGGGAGGCAACAGTGCCAACAACTGGTTAACATTGGCGCCTTTACCAGCTTCGGCAATGGCATTTTGCACACAGGTATTTCCGCAAAAATAACCCAGCAATGCAAATTCTGTATCTTTAAAAACCGATTGGTTTTTCTTCATTTCGGCGGCAAATGCTTTGGCTGCCAGTTTGGGGTTGAGCCTCTCGTCAACCAGTTGATTCACCTCCAACCCGTTTAAAACGGCCTGAAAATGTGAAAGCTGAAACAATCCGGCCCTTTTGTTTTCCCCAACAGCCAGCATATTCATCCCCGAAACGGCTGGTGCAACATATTTTAGTTCAACCGGCAATCCGGCTTTTTTGAGTTCTTTGTCGAAATATTCACCACACGCTGAAAAATAACGCAGCAGATTTTGTTTTTCATTCAACGGTAAGGAATTAAACAAACCGAGCCAGACATTTGCCTGAAATGTAAATGTTGCAAAAACCGGCAAATGTAGCTGATTATATTGCGTGGCAGGATTTTCAGAAAAACCTGACTTAAATTTCCCGGGATTAAAATTTGAGTCGTAAAAACATGTCATCCGGCTCATTTCACTGATGTTTTTGCGCCAATGCGACTGTTGCTGCAACTGAAGCGAATCGGTCTGCGCCTTTGATTCATAAAAAATAAAAAGAAAGGCAGCAAGAAAACTTGCGCTAATAAATTGATATCTATAGAATTTGAATAATTTCAAAACCTGTTCCTGTTTGTTTTAAAAGTTTTGCAAAAATATCATTTCTGAACATTCACAAACCGCGCATTCAAAGAAATGCAAGTCTGAGAAGGATTTAATTTCGATACTTTCGTTAATATTGAAGCATATAGTCAGGGAAACAGGAAAGACTAAACCAACCAACATTGTTACAATACAGAAGAACAATACGATGAAGATACTTTTAACAGGGGTGACAGGATATGTGGGCAAGCGGCTTTTGCCCGTACTGATTGAAAAAGGGCACACGGTCGTTTGTTGTGTTCGCGAAAAAAGCCGGCTCACCATCCGCAAAAATATGCTTGCGAAGGTGGAAGTAATCGAATTTGATTTTCTGAAAGACCAATTCGAAGATATTCTGCCAACCGACATTGATGTGGCGTACTATCTGATTCACAGCATGGCTACCTCGTCGGAAAAATTTGACCAGCTTGAATCGAAAGCCGCACTTAATTTTAAAATGCAAATTGAAAAAACAAAAACAAGCCAGGTAATTTATTTAAGCGGAATAACCAACGAAGACAAACTCTCGAAACATTTACGTTCGCGACGTAAAGTGGAAGATATGCTGAAGAGTGAAAAATACGCGCTTACAGTACTGCGGGCAGGAATTATCGTTGGTTCGGGGAGCGCTTCGTTCGAAATTATTCGAGACATTGTGGAAAAATTGCCGTTGATTGTAGCGCCAAAATGGATTCTTACCCGCACGCAACCAATTTCGATTCGCGATGTGATCACCTATCTTACAGGGGTTATTCAACAACCTCAGTGTGCAAACCGAACTTTTGATATTGGAGGCCCAGAAATTCTGACCTACAAAGACATGATGCAGCAATACGCAAGACAAAGAAAACTCAGCCGTTCAATTTACACAACACGTTTAATCAGTCCGAAAATATCGTCGTACTGGCTGTTTTTTATCACCTCTGTTTCGTATAAACTGGCAATCAGTTTGGTTGAGAGTATGAAAACAGAGGTTGTTTGCCGTAACAACGATCTTGAAAAAATACTTAAAATACAACCCATTACCTATGAACAGGCACTGAAAAATGCTTTTATGAGGATTCAGCAAAACCTTGTTTTAAGCAGTTGGAAAGATTCGATGATTAGCAGTAACCTCGGTCTATCGCTCTCCGACTTTATCGAGGTTCCGGTTTTTGGTTGTTACAAAAACGAAAAAACCTGCCCGATTACCGATGTGAACCGGGTGATGCAAAATATCTTATCGATTGGCGGTGAAAAAGGGTACTATTATGCCAACTGGTTATGGAAAATAAGGGGCTTTTTCGACCAGATGTTTGGTGGTGTTGGACTTTTGCGCGGACGCACTTCGCCACGCGAAATTTATCCGGGTGACGCCCTCGATTTTTGGCGGGTTTTGTTTGCCAGTCGCGAGAAACAGCGGTTGCTATTGTTTGCCGAAATGAAACTTCCGGGCGAAGCCTGGCTTGAATTCCGCATCGACGAAAACAATATTTTACACCAGACCGCCACTTTTCGCCCGCGCGGAATCTGGGGCCGTTTGTACTGGATTGCCACATCTCCTTTTCACTTTTTTATTTTTGACGGGATGATTAGAAATATTGCAAGGAAATAACTCTGAATAATTGACAATTTAACCATTTACTATTTATCAACTCATGAGAAACATTATTGTTACCGGTGGAGCGCAGGGAATTGGGAAAATAATTTCGCAGCAACTTTTGGAAAAAGGATTTTGTGTTTCAGTTTTTGATATTGATGATGAAGCTATCGAAGAATTCAAAGTTGAAACTAAAAGTGAACACATCGAATTTTTCAAAACCGATGTTGCTGACGAAATAAGTGTTATAAAATCGATTACCGCTACTGCTGAAACCTTTGGAAACATTGCAGGACTTGTGAATAATGCGGCCATTCAGATTGACAAACCTGTAACTGAACTTCCTTTGAATGAGTGGAACCGCGTGATTGGCGTAAACCTGACCGGTGCATTTTTGTGTACAAAACATGCTGTTGCCTGGTTACAAAAATTAAACGGAAGCATTATTAACATCAGCTCTACCCGTGCAATTCAGTCAGAAGCTAACACTGAAGCGTACTCGGCCAGCAAAGGAGGAATTTTGGCGCTGACTCATGCTTTGGCTGTCAGCCTCGGGCCCGGAATAAGGGTAAATTGTATCAGTCCCGGCTGGATTGATGTTTCAGCTATCAGGAAAAAATCAAAGTCAAAGCAAATAACACTTTCAGAAACCGATCATTTGCAGCATCCCGCAGGAAGGGTTGGTAAAGCTGAAGATATTGCCAATATGATTTTGTTTTTACTCAATCCTGAGAATGGTTTTATAACCGGGCAAAATTTTGTGGTTGACGGAGGAATGACAAAAAAGATGATTTACGTTTAGTTTGAAGAACTAGAATGGTCGCTGATAATAAAATAGTTTTTGCCAGTTTTTTGAATAACCAAAGTAAAGTGTCCCTCCAAATCGCCAATTTCGCGTTGGAGTTCAAACCGAGCAATCACAAAAAATGTTTTGCGGTCGATTTTTGAAATCTCAAATATTTTGAAATATAATTTGCCCATTGCTTTTTTGTCGGGATAACCCTTTCGGTAGTTGTCGAGAGTTGCCTGCCAGCCATAGGTTGGCCCGCGCGAGCCAACAAAAACCAGTTTGTCAGATTTCAGGTAAGTTTCCATAAACTTTTCAAGGTCACCTTCGTTCCAGGCATTAACCTGGTTTGCCAGCAGGCTTTCAATTTTACTATTCTCTTTGCTTTTTATACTTTCTGCCCCAGTTAAGCCAAAAGAAACAAAGCCAGTCAAAAGAAAAACCAAAATGAATTTCATATTGTAAATTTTTAAAAATCAAAAAAATGCCGGACGAATTAGTTATCCGACCGGCATTTTAACAATAATCATCAAAAGATTCTATACCGAAATTTACTTTTTTATAAACTGCATAGTAAAATTGCCTTTCTGAGTTAGTGCAGTAGCCAGGTAAACACCGGGGTTCAAATCGCCAATCTCGAGTACTTTCGAATCTCTGACTCCAAAATTAACAGTCCTGATTTCCTGACCACTGATATTTGAAATTTTAATGCCTGTCATTCCCGGATAAACCACAGCAACCCTGTGATCGGCAGGGTTTGGGTATATCTTCATTTTTGAACCTTCAAATTCTTTTACCGAGGTATTATCGGGAGTTTGGATGCCTACGTTATCCATATAAACAACCATCTCCTCTGTTCTATCGGCCTTTGAAGTATTATCCGGGAAAAGGGTAATACGCTGAAAGTATTGTCCTTTTTTCTCGCTGAAATCGTATTCCATCAACTCCCACTCGTTTGTTACAGTGTTTGTGTCATTTGCTGTGTAAACAGCACTGCCGGTAGTACTTCGTTCAAGCTTAATTCTAACCAGACTTACATTTGGTTTGTTAATCATCATTGACATCATATACACTTCATCGTCGAATCCAATTGAGCCATAAACATCTTCAATTTCAAGTGTGTCCAGATCAACATAAAGCCCAACCCAGCTTTCGGCACCAGTGTATAACTTCATCATTAACACACTATCGGTACTGTTAACCGTTCCTGGCAATGGATTTAAAACCACATTAACGTCCTTTTTTGTTCCTGTACCGTTTGCAAAAGGCATCCAAATGGTAGTGTCAACCCCATTCTCAAAATCAAAAAGTATTTTGTAATCAACCTGTGCACTGACAAGTGTTGCAAAACACGCGACAAATAAAAAAGTAAATATTTTTTTCATACCCTTAAATTTTAAATTAGTAACTAAGCAATAACTCTCTGTCTCGCAATTTAAAAAATCAATTTGTATTCTGAAATAGCGCAACTATGTTTTAAACAACAGCAGCGCAATTTATATTGCTTATAAAAATCGATTAAAGGGCAGCATGAATTAAAAAAAAAGGCTAAACAAATTCAGGGATCTGGCAAGAATTTTTCAGATGTGCGATACTGGTTTTTTTAAAAAAGCTTCGCAACCCATCACTTCAATTTCGCTGAAATAGAAATCGTGTTGATCTTATGTCACAATGTAATTACATTTTTGATATAGTGCCAAATAATATTGCAGGCCATCTTCAAAATCGCTGATTTTCTGATTTTTTGCTGCTTGTTCCGTGATTTCCTGATTGATGGTAGTAACACCTAAATTTTCGCAAAGCAGCTCAATTTTCTTTTTAGCGACTACTTCGCCACTATTTTTTGTAGCAAAATAAAAAGCATTGGCCAAACATAATGGCGAGGTAAAAAGTCGGATATTATGCTTTTTGTGCAAACTCAACAAACGCACCGACCAGTTAAACAACGGGTATTCGCGGTTAAGCGTTTCAACAAGAATGCTGGCTTCAACAAAAACCTTCATTTGCGCGATTAAAAAAATTCGTCTTTGCTTTTTACCAGGTGCGGCGTTTATAGATTGCTTCGCCTTCGGCAATCTGATTCACCCAATCAGCTATCGAAAAATCATCAATCGAATTATAACTGCCCGAAGTAACCTGGCTGTATTAACATTCGGTAAGCCTTGAAAGGCTGATGCCCCGTGACTCGGCAAATACCTTGGCCTTTTCAATTACGGCACTATCAAAATTCAATGTTAATTTGACATCCATCTTCCTTTACTTTTTATTACGTCAAAAACAAAATTTTTATACGTGATATAAAATACTTCAACTATTTTTTTACACCCTTTCACCTTCCATTGAAAAATCGGTAGCGCCGGTAATTTTCAGATTTACAAAATTTCCAACCAGATTTTTATCATCAGCAGCAAACCGAACAATCAGTTTTCCTTCCGTCAAAGCCGAAAGAAAGCCCTCTTTTCGGTCTTCGCCCCTGACAAGCGCACGGACTGTTTTTCCAACCATCGATTTATTAAACTGAATGTTGTGTTTTCTGAGTTCGTTGGTGAGAATGTGCAACCTTCGTTTCTTTTCATCGTGTGGAATATCATCAATCCACCGGTGACTGGTTGCACCTGGCCGAGGCGAGTACATTGCGGTATAACTCATATTGAATTTGAACTCTTCCATTGCCAAACGTGTATTTTCAAACTGCTCCTCCGTTTCGCCGGTAAAACCAACAATAATATCCGTAAAAATTGTGGCTTCTGGAATAATCCTCCTGATTGACTGAATCAGACCACGGTAACGTTCCATGTTGTGTTTGCGGTTCATGTGCATCAAAACCTTGTCGTCGCCACTTTGCATAGGCAGGTGGATTTGTTTGCCCAGCACTTTGTATTTTGCAATTACCTCAATCACATCCTCATTCATGTCGCGTGGGTGCGGCGAAGTAAAATAAACCCAGAATTTCTTTTCCGATTTTTCGCCCAATTCACCAATCTCGGCCAGCAACTGTGCAAAAGTCAGTTCCTCTCCTTTTTTGTCGAGACCGTATGAATTCACATTCTGACCAAGCAAAGTGATTGATTTATAACCCTGTGCGGCAAGCAAGGCAACTTCGGCAACAATTTCTTTTGACGGACGCGAAACCTCACGGCCACGTGTATAAGGAACTGCACAAAAAGTACAGAACTTGTCGCATCCATTCTGAATCGGGATAAATGCCTCAAAATTTGACTGGTACGAAGGCTGAACATGCCAGAATTCTTCAATATTCTCGTTGTACGGGTCAATTCCGGTTTTCAGGTGAACTGATGTTGTAACTCCATACTGACCAATCATTTCAGGCAGTTTGGGCAAATCCTTCATCTGGAAAGTGATGTCGAACAGCTTCAGGAACTTGGTATGATCGTCGGGCAAAATACACCCCGAAATAAATGTCACCAGGTTTTTATGGTTTTTCCATTTGTTCCATTTATGAATCCGCGAATACACTTTATCGATGGCTTTCTGACGCACCGAACATGCCAGAATCCCAATCAATCCTGCTTCTTCCTCGTTGTCAGTCCAGGTGTATCCGGCATCATTCAATACCGAAATCACGCGCTCACCATCCGACAAATTCATCTGGCAACCCAGTGTTATTAAATGGTATTTCATTTTTTTTCTATCTATTCCTTCACCAGCTGACTTAAGTTCAGCTGGTGAATACTTTATTTTCTAATGTCTGTTGAGCAGGTGAACTTTAGTCACCAGCTCAAACTAAAAATATACCTCCGAATAAATATTTGAAACCGGAATTCCTTTGCCGGTTAAAATATCAAACACTTCATAAATCATTTCGCTGTTTCCACACAAAAAACAGTTGGTTTCATTATCAATTTTTTGTGTGAACAAATAGTCTGTCACCCTGCCATAAAAATTGCCGGATTCTTCGCCCGACAAACAAAGGGTTACTTTTTCCTTCTGAAAATCAGTATGTTCATACGCTTCTTCCTTTAACCGAACGCCGTGTACCAATTGGTAATCCAACTTCGGAAAAGTGCGCACAAAACTGTGAAACGGACTGATTCCGGTACCGGTGGCAACAAACAGAAATTTTTGAGAAGCATATTTTTCGGGATTGAATTTGAAAAAGCCAAATGGCCCATTCACATCGATTTCAGCTCCGGTCTTTAATTTTTTTAATTTACCAGAAACTTTTCCTCCTTCCACCTCACGAACCAACACTTCCAGAAAATCGTCGTTTTCGCCGCTATAAACCGAGTACTCACGATTTTCTAATGAACCCGGAATTTTCAGCATCACAAATTGCCCGGTTTGAAACTGAAAATTCAAACGTTCAAACCTGATTACAAATGTATAATCAGTTAAATTCCTGACTGATATGATTTTATGTATTCTCAATTATTCAGATTTATTCTAAATAAAACCGCTGCAAAAGTAAAAAATATTCCCGTTGCCGCAAGTTTTGGGAAATTGGTTTTAAGGAATTGAAGCGATCAAAACAATCGAATCTTAGAACTAAAAAAGGGGAACCCCGTAAGAAATTCCCCTTATCACTTCACCTGTTTTGCTATTTATACACCTCTTCTTCCTTTTGATAACCTTCTGAAATCACCGTCAACTTTAGGTTTTCGCGGTTTACAATCATGGCCTCATGAAACATTGCAGGTACCAACATTTCTCCATTGCTTACTGTTTGAAATGTTTTTTCACATTCCTCGCTCTTTGCGAGCTTTACTGCAATTTCAGCAGCTGTTGCGGCCAATTTATCTATGGGTTTATAAACTGTGCAGGTTTGGTGTCCGGCAACAATTTCCTGTAAATTTTGAAGATCCGAATCCATCCCGGCAATTAAAACTTCTCCTTCTTTTCCTGCCTCTCGCAACGCTTTAATTGCGCCCATTGCAATGGCATCATTCGCAGCAATAATGGCATCGACTTTTGAATTCTTAGCCAACAGAATTTTTGTATGATTGTAACCTTCAGTTTCTTCCCAGGCCTCCGTAAACTCATTATAAACCACTTTTATATCTCCTTTGTCAATCAAAGGTTGCAGAACATTCATCTGCCCCAGGTATAAAAATTGACTGTTGTTATCGGCTTTAGCACCACCAATCAAGGCATAATTTCCAACCGGCCTGATTGTGGTAAGATAAGTTGCCTGCAAGGTCCCAATATCAACGTTATCAGTCGAAACATAGTAATCAAGTTTACAATTTTTTATCAGCCGGTCATACGAAATTACTTTAACATCTTGTTTATGAGCCTCATTTACAATTTCGGCAGCTGCAAACTGGTCAACAGGCACAACTACCAGAACATCAACACCGTTGGTGAGCATTTCTTTTGCCTGAGCCAGTTGTTTACCGGCATCATTATCGGCAACTTCAACCTGAACAGTTCCACCGAGTTCTTCCACTTTTTTAACGAAGAAATCGCGGTCATTTTCCCATCTTTCCCTGTCGAGCGCATGAATAAGCAAACCAATTTTTGGTGTTTCAGTTTGCTTTTTTCCACACCCACCGATCAAAAAAACGGTCAGGAAAACCCAAATTAAAAGTTTAACCTGGTAATACATAATTTTGATTTTTGTTACGCTGACAACATTTACGTATTAACGTGGCAAGAGTTAATGCTTTCGGGGATTTTGTTTTAAACTAAGTATTTACTTTTGTTTCAGAACTGCTGAATCTCAGTATATAACTGCTGAACGGGCAATCCCATTACATTAAAAAACGAACCTTCGATGTGGGTGATGCCAATGTAACCAATCCATTCCTGAATACCGTAGGCACCAGCTTTGTCGTAGGGTTTATATTCGTCGATATAATGATTGATTTCGCTATCTGAAAGCTTTTTGAACCTGACATTTGATACTGAAAAGAATGTCTTTTGCTTTTGCGCCGAGGTAAGGCAAACTCCCGAAATTACCTGGTGTTCGTTGTCGCTCAGTTTTTGCAGAATATTAATTGCGTCCTGCTTATTGGCTGGTTTACCGAAAACTTCGCCATTTAACCAAACAATTGTATCGGCAGTAATCAGTAAATCATTTTTATCAAGTTTTCCCGCGAAGGGTTTGGCCTTTAATTCAGCCAGAAAAACGGGAATTTCTTCGCGAAATAAACTTTCAGGATATGATTCGTCCACATCTAATATTTCAACACTGAAATTGATGCCGAGTTCGTGGAGCAGTTCCTGCCTGCGTGGCGATTTTGAAGCGAGAATATAATTGTAGCCGGGTAACCAATTCATTAAAAAGTATCTTTAATCATTTCGGGTGTAAACCAGCGGTTCTGGGCACGCAGCGTTTGCTCAATCACGTCGCGTACACAACCTTTTCCTCCTTTTTTATGCGATATGTATTTTGAAATGGCTTTAATTTCGGGCACTGCATCTTTGGGACAAACAGGCACACCAACCATTAACATGATGTTATAATCCACGAGGTCGTCGCCCATAAAAAGCATGTTTTCTGCTTCAATACCGGTTTTGGCAATAAAATCGTTCAGACATTCCACTTTGTCGCGAACACCTTCGTAATAATAAACCACACCCAGTTTTTCGTGCCTCAGTTTTACACTCTTCACATTTCCACCGGTAATCACTGCCACCGGAAATCCAAGTAAAATGGCATTTCTGATGGCAAACCCATCTTTTACATTAGCGGTTCGCATGGGGTCGCCAAATTCGTTCAACGGTGTTGCGTCAAGCGACAAAACCCCGTCAACATCAAAAATAAATGCCCTGATGTTTTTAAGTTCTTCTTTAAAAAATGCCATGTTTTACTTTTTTTGTTGCTCAAAAATACGCTTTGAAATGGTTTCGTACAACTGCTGATATTCCGGCATTCCGGAAAGTTCTGCCAAATGCAGGTTGATGATATTTTCGTCGAATCGTACAGCCGGGCCGGTCTGAACTTCAGCAGGTTCAAAAGCTTGTACTTTCAGCGCAGTTTCGAGAATCAAAGGACGAAGTACATCAAAATCAATTGCTTTCGATTTTAAAATATTACCTGCAATATGATAAAGATGATTCACAAAATTACACGCAAAAACCGCTGAAACATGCAGTGTTCGTCTTCTTTCCGAATCCAGAATTGTGACCTTTTCAGAAATTTCTGCAGCAATATTTAACAACAGCTCCTCATTTTCGCGATTGTTTGCTTCAATGAAGACAGGAATATTTTTAAAATCAACATTTCTCTGTTTCGAAAAAGTCTGAAGCGGGTAAAACACCCCAAAATTGTTGCTGTAATTTTCCAGAACATTCATTAAAACACTGCCCGAGCAATGCACAACCAAACGGTTGCCAAAATCAATTTTTGGAAGTACCTCACTAAAAGCTGAATCTTTAATAGCGATGAAATAAACATCGGATGAGTTTACAATTTCCGCAGGATTGGTAGTAAAATCAGCATTTACAAGCTGCGCCAGGGTACTTGCTGAAGTTTCAGTTCGGCTGAAAACCTGAACAATATGATGCCCTTTTGAAAAAAGCGCTTTTGCGAGTTGTGTGGCCAGATTTCCGGCACCTATAAAACAAAAATTCAGGCTCATTATTCTGAAAATTAAGTTTCAAAAATAACAAGCCTGAATCAATATACAATTGAGCGGCAATTTATTAATTACTTTGAAAGCGCTGCTTTGTAGCGGGCTTCTACCACGCTCCAGTCGATAATGCTCCAGAACCCGGTAACGTAATCGGCACGTTTGTTTTGGTACTTCAGATAATATGCGTGTTCCCATACATCAAGTGCCAAAATGGGTGTTCCTTTTTCTTCAACCACATCCATTAACGGATTATCCTGATTAGCAGTTGACGACACAAACAATTTTCCGTTTTTGTCAACCGAAAGCCAGGCCCAGCCACTGCCAAATCGTGTCATCGCAGCTTTGGTGAATGATTCTTTAAATGCATCAAACGAACCCAAGTCCTTTTCAATGGCAGCTTTTAAACCTGCCGGAATTTCCTGTTTCACTGGCGAAAGGTTTTCCCAGAAAAAGTTGTGGTTGTAAAAACCACCGCCATTATTCCGAATTACAACCGACTGTTTGCTGATGGTCGCAAAAATCTGTTCCATCGGAGTTTTTAATAAATCGCTACCTTCAGCCGCTGTCATAAAATTGGTATAATATGCCTTGTGGTGACGGGTGTAGTGAATTTCCATTGTTTGCGCATCAATGTATGGTTCGAGCGCATTAAAAGCATATTTTAACTCAGGGAATTTATGCCCTTCAAAGGCTTTACCATCTCCTGCAAAAGCAGTTTTAGTTACAGAAACAAAAGCTGCAATTAACACAGCACCAAAAACCAATACGTATTCTCTTCTTTTCATTGTTTTAAATTTGTTTGTAGTTAAAACAATACGTCGGGTAAAAAGTTCGGAATAATTTATATCGAATCTAAATAATTCGATTTAAGTTGCTGGGGTAAACAAATTTCACGTTGAAAATATTGCCTGCTGACTTTAGTGATTAACTTTATTTTCTTATTCGCAATAAATGAAAATAACGCTGATTATTTTAACCTATAATCGACCGGATGCCCTTGCAGTCGTTCTGCAAAGCATTGAAAAACAAAGTGAATTGCCATTTGAGGTAATTATTGCCGATGACGGTTCTGCTGAAGAAACCCGGCAACTGATAAAAAAAATGAGTACCGGTTTTCCCGTACCACTTTTACACGCCTGGCACCCGGATGAAGGCTTTCGGATTGCCAGAATCAGGAATGCAGCCATCAGAATCAGTCAAGGTGAATATTTCATTTTTTCGGATGGCGATTTGGTACTTCACTCAAGGTTTATTGAAGATTTCAGAAAAAATGCAAAAGCAGGTGAAGCCTTAATTGGCTCCCGGGCATTTTTAAATTCAGAAGTCACAAATAGAATATTAAAAACCGGAAATGCTGATTTCCGAAGTCCATTTTTCACAACAGCTTTCGAAAAAAACAGGATAAATGCATTTCGTATTCCGCTTTTAAGCAGTCTGTTTCACCCTGTAAAATATTCGGTTAAACTCAGGGGCGGATTAATGGGTGTCTGGAAAAAAGAATTGGTTGAAGTGAATGGCTGGAACGAAGATTTTGAAGGCTGGGGACTTGAAGATTCGGAACTGCTTTGCCGGCTTCATCATAATGGAGTTGTTTTCAGAAAATTAAAACTCAGGGCAATAACCTATCATTTGTGGCATGAAACCGAAAAACGGGAACGACTTTCGACAAATCGTGAGCTTTTAGAAAACAGCATTCGTAACGGATCAAAAAAGTGTAAAAACGGATTAATCCGGTTTTAATCCGGAATGCGCATATTTTCAGTTGAATTCCATAGAAACAACGAATAAAACAAAATAAAGAATGATAAACCCATGTGGGTTTCAAGGTTGGAATCTCCAAAATTTGCGGTTGCAATTGCAATCAGGAATAAAATCAGGATCAAATTACGTTGCTGCTTTTCCAAAAAAACAGGTGCTATCAACGCAAACATAATCCAGAAAAAGCCAATCAAACCAAATTTAACCATGTAATTAAGGTACTGATTATGTGACGAACCACGTTTTTCAGGCAATAGCTTTGATTCCATCTTATCGTATGCTTCATTGTAGCTAATTTTCCAATTCCCTGTTCCAATCCCAAAAGACAGGTTTCTTTTAATTAGAAATAAAGAGGCTTTGGCAAATTCAATCCGCTGTGCAAGTGTTTTATTATTGGGGTCTCCCGTTTTAAAATAATAATCAAGTTCCCAAATGGTTTCGTAAATGCGAGGATAAATGGAAAAGCGGGAATTTTTGAATTTATAATTGGTTACACCTTGCTCAATTAGTCTGATATCATCATCAGTCAAAAAACTGAAACCTGCGCTATCTTTTTTTAATCCTCTGCTTGCCATGTACCTGACTAATGTGCTGCCAAGAGGAAACCCGTTGATTGAATCGGAATAGTTTATTTTGCTGCGCTTATTCCATTCCTTTTCCAGTTCAGGTTCACAAATAAAAGTATAAACAAGAGTTCCGTTTTCACGGATTATATTACTCAAATCATGACTGTACGGATTGCCGGATAGCGTTCGTTGTTCACCAGATTCAGGTACTTCATCTTTATAACTATAAAAATCGGAAACAGCTTTACCAACAAAAACCAATGGAATTACTACCCCTGTGAAAACAATAAGAATGGCCCACTTCCTTAATTTTTTGCTTTCCTGATTCTTGATAAAGAAATACAAGGCAACGAAGCAAGTTATGCCAAATGAGAGTAGCCCCAGTAATGATTTTAAAAGAAATAAAAAAACAATAAGCCACACGATGATAATGATGTACAGGAAGTTTTCGGCTTTTAACTTTAATGTAAACTTGTGTATTATAAACCAGCCTGATAAGATTATTGCAAGAACCACTTGCAATGAAAATCTGATGTGTGAAATTATACTTACGTCCCTGAAATCGGAAAGGTATAGATTATTGGCAAAGACTAACTTTCCGAGATGGATAAGACTTGCAACTGTAACTGCAACAACAAATACTTTAAAAACGAACCTTAATTTGGTTTCAGCAATTTTTGGAGATAAAAAAACAGCTGGAGGGATAACAATCCAGAAAATAACCTTTTTCAACTCATACAATGCAAACTGATAATCCTTTGTAAGAATCATCCCAAAAACATAAACAACAAAAACAGAAATAAAAAGATAAAGTGTTTTAAGAGATCGGAGTGATATGGACGGATGCTTCCATGATTGAAGAATTAAGGCCTGAAACAGAAGAATACCGGCAGAAATACTTACTAATGCTTCAGAGAAGGGTAAAACACCAACGTAAATCACTAACGACAGAAAAAAAATATTCTCGCGCCAGTCATTTATTTTCATAGTATTTATATCAATCACAGTAAGGTTTAAATTGAAAGTTCACAAAATAAACGAAGCTTATTTCAAATAATTTTGGCAGTTAACAAAAAAATTAAGGCCCG
>DPCJ01000080.1:0-9771 GCA_003516705.1 Prolixibacteraceae bacterium
CAACTTCAATTTATGCATTAACCGGAGCTGTGCTTTCGCAAGACCGTTACAATATTGCAAAAATTACTAAACGTCTCGAAAATGCTGCCGGCAACTTCTATATCAACGACAAGCCAACCGGCGCAGTTGTTGGTCAGCAACCTTTTGGCGGCGCACGNNTATCCGAATTTTCAACCCGACGGAGAATAAATAAACGATACATTGTTTATAAAAGAGAGCCGAATTTGTCTGGCTCTCTTTTTTTTGCCTTTACAATATCTTATTTTTGCCTCGTACACGTTTAATATCCATGAGGAAAATAAATTTCAATAATAAAATTTTCAAGCTGCTCCGAAATAAGTGGGTGGCTGCCACTTTGCTTTTCCTTGTTTGGATAATTTTTTTCGACGAAAACAGCATTGTTTCCCATCAGCAAAACAAACACCGGTTATACGAACTGAAACAGCAGGAAAAGTACTACCGGAAAATGATTAAAGTTGACAGGCAGAAACTGGAAGACCTTAAAGAAGGTGAGGAAAAGCTGGAGAAATTTGCACGGGAACAATATTATATGGCAAAACCCGGCGAGGAAGTTTTTATTGTTGTTGACGACGATTAAAAAACAGTTGACAATTCCTGTTGTTTTTCATTGAGCTTTTTCAGGTAGAATACTGAAATTCAAACAAAATATGATTCAGTTTTGTTACAAATCAGCATTTGAGCGCAAATAAACTAAGGGTTAGTACGTTTCACAGGTGAACTATTTTTTATAAATTGGCTGTTGCAATGAAAGAGAATCTCGACATATTCAAAATCAGAACTAACAATATTCCACCGCAAAAGGGCAGGGTACTGATTGCTGAGCCTTTTCTTCATGGCGATTATTTCAGTCGGGCAGTGGTTATTTTGGTTGCACACAGCAAAAAAGGCGCTGTTGGTTTTATTCTGAATAAAAAAATAGATTTCTCGTTACAGGAGTTTTTTCCGGGTTTTCCCGAATTCGATGCCAATGTTTATCTGGGTGGCCCGGTTTCTCCCGATTCGGTTTTTTTTATTCACCGCATTGGACTGTTGCTGCCCGGAAGTATTAAGGTTACCGGAAATTTGTACTGGGGTGGCGATTTCGAAATTCTTAAATCGCTGATTGCTGAAAAACAGGTTCATCCGCGCGATATTCATTTTTACCTTGGGTATTCGGGGTGGGATAGCGGCCAGCTTGAAGACGAAATAAAAGAAGACTCGTGGCTGGTTACCGATGTTGACGAAGAAACAATTATGCGCGACGCCAACCAGGTTTCGTGGAGCGATTTTGTAAAAAAAGCCGGTAACCGGTACTCTGTTTGGGAGAATTTCCCCGAAAATCCAAATTTCAATTAGCAGTCTGTTTTTAGTATAAAATTTGCACGGCACTTTTCAAACTTTAAATACTATTTTTCGACACCCCTGTATCAATGATGTCCTAATTACGTAACACAAAATTATAATTCAGGAAGGCGTTGGAAAAAAGTTATAATTTTGCCCACGCTTGAAATGCAAGAAATAAACCACAGTTTACTGCGGAATTTGATAACTTAAAAAAAATAGTATGTCACTTAGAAGTAATGTTCTCGACCTTCGTAAAAGGAGAAAAGAGGTTCAGATGGGGGGCGGCGAAAAAGCCATGGAAAAACAGGCTAAAATGGGGAAACTCAACGCCCGCGAACGAATTCTGGCCCTTTTGGACAAAAACTCTTTTCACGAATACGACTTATTTGTTGAACACAGCGCAAAAGATTTCGGAATGGAATCGAAAGTGTTACACGGCGATGGTGTTATCATCGGAACCGGTACGATTAACGGAAAACCAATCTGTATTTTTGCACAGGACTTTACCGTTGAAGGTGGTTCGCTGGGTTTGATGCACGCCCGCAAAATCACAAAAATTATGGACCACGCGCTGAAAATGAGGGTTCCGCTTATCGGAATCAACGACTCCGGTGGTGCCCGTATTCAGGAAGGAGTGAACTCATTGGCCGGTTACGGCGAAATATTTTTCCGTAACACGCTGGCTTCAGGAGTTATTCCGCAAATCTCGGTTATCCTTGGCCCTTGTGCCGGTGGTGCAGTTTATTCACCTGCCTTAACCGACTTTGTGTTTGTGGTTGAGAATATTTCGAAGATGTTTATCACCGGTCCAAGCGTTATTAAGTCGGTTTTAGGTGAGGAAATTTCAATGGAAGAATTGGGTGGAGCACGTGTTCATGCCGAAATTACAGGTAACGCCCATTTTTATGCAACTACCGAGCTCGAATGTTTTGAACAGATAAAAACACTTATCAGTTATATTCCGCGCAGCAATGCCAAAAAAGCAGCTGCCTATCCGCCAAAAGCTCCATTGAAAGGAAAGAAAATTGAGGAAATAGTGCCTGTTGATCCACGCATTCCGTACGACATGCGCGATGTAATTAAAACTCTCACTGATGGTTCTGAATTCCTTGAAGTTATGGAGCATTTTGCTCCAAATATTATCATCGGGTTTGGTCGTCTGGATGGCGAAACTACAGGTTTTGTGGCCAACCAGCCCATGGTTTTGGCCGGTGTGCTCGATTGCGACAGCTCCGATAAAGCTGCACGTTTCATCCGCTATTGCGATGCCTTCAATATTCCGATTGTAACACTGGAAGATTTACCAGGCTACCTGCCAGGAGTTGACCAGGAACATGCCGGTGTAATAAGGCATGGTGCTAAAATTCTTTATGCATACAGCGAAGCAACAGTGCCGAAAGTGACTGTTATTTTGCGCAAAGCTTATGGCGGTGGTTACATTGCCATGAACTCGCGTCATCTGCGTGCCGACTTTGTTTTTGCGTGGCCAACAGCCGAAATTGCGGTAATGGGTCCTGAAGGCGCTGCCAACATCATTTTCAGAAAAGAAATAGCTGAAGCCGAAAACCCCGATGAAATGCGTCAGCAAAAAATTAAGGAATACAAAGAGAAGTTTGCCAATCCTTATGTAGCTGCTTCACAGGGTTATATAGATGAGGTTATCGAACCAAAAGAAACCCGTTCACGCATTCTTCATGCAATGAAGGTTTCTGAAAACAAGAGCGTTTATCTGCCAAGTAAAAAACATGGTATTCCACCATTTTAATCATTAAATACCAAATAGTTATGTTCGAGAAAAAAGAACTTAGAGAACTGGTGATTCAGGGTGGGGTTTATATGACTCAATACTCGCGGAAATTTGAGGAAAGAGTGAGTTGGGAAGCTCCCGACGAAAATAAATTGTACTCTTTTATTCCGGGAACTATCATCGATATTTTTGTAAAACCAAAACAAAAAGTAAAAGAAGGAGAAACGCTGCTACTGCTTGAAGCGATGAAAATGCAGAATCAGGTGCGTATGCCTTTTGATGGAGAAATTGTACAGATTCATGTTAAAAAGAATGAAGTTATTCCCAACCGTTACCTGATGGTTGAGATTAAACCAAAGAAATAGATACTCCTGAAGTATCGGTATAGTAAAAACCGTGCATTAAGTTGTGCGGTTTTTTTATTTTTACCGGGAAACTGCTACATGTTTGATTACACGCCATGAAACTATTGATTCCGGTATTTCTGCTTTTAACTATCCCGTTTTTTTGCGTTGCAGAAACCGGCGATTTGTGCAGCAAAACAACCACCGGAACCAATTTCTGGTTTGGTTTTATGGAGAACAGGTTTTACCGCGAAGAGTATCGTACGCTTCATGTAATTATTACATCCGAAGAAAATACAAATGTTAAAATCACAATCGGCAGTCCGCTTTCGCCTGTATTCAGCGTAAATTATAATGTAACGGCCGGAATTCCATACCCAGTTCAACTTCCCTGGAACCTTGCGGAAGCAACAGGCTCTGAAATCAAACAAACCCGCGGAGTGCACCTGACTTCAGGAAAACCAGTAAGTGTTTACGCCGTTAACTGGGACCCAAACTCGTCTGATATTGCTGTTGTTTATCCGGTTGAATCGCTCGGTACTGAATATTTTGCCATGTGTTATTATCCAAATATCGACCCGTCGAATCCGACTTCGGGAGCAGGTCGCAACAGCGAGTTTCTGATTGTTGCCACAGATGACCAGACCCGGGTTGAAATTACTCCTTCGAAAGTAACCGATCAATTGGTGCCTGAAGACTCAACTTTTACTGTCGTTTTAAATCGGGGGGATGTTTTTCAGGTTCAGTCGGAAAATGATGAAGGCAGCGGAAAAAATGGTCAGGGTGATTTGACCGGAAGCCGTGTAGTAACCGACAAACCCGTGGCCTTTTTTTCGGGGTCGCTTAGTACAACTATACCCAACGATAAATGCTGTTACGATCACTTATATGAGCAAATTCCTGCATTACAGTCGTGGGGAAGCGAGTTTTATGCTGTTCCATTTCAATCACGTGCCGGTGATATTGTAAGAATATTGGCAGCATATGATAATACAGCGGTTAAAATCGATCACGATTCTTTGGTTTATCTCAACAGCGGTGAGTTTTACGAGTTTGTACTCAATCAACCGTATCCAAAAGAAATTATATCCGGAAAGCCTGTGTTGGTTGCCCAATTCAGTCAGTCGAACCAGGCTGACAGCACTTTTACCAACGGCAACGGCGATCCGTTTATGATAATTTTGCAATCGACAAACCAATCGATAAACAGGGCCTTATTTTCAACTTATAAAGCCACGAAGGAAGTTGAAGATTCAGCTTACGTCACTATTCAGAGAAATTATGTCACTCTGATAGCGCCTGCTTTGGAAATCACAGAAATGTACCTTGACGGGGAAAATATCGGCAGCTCTTTTCAGCCTATGAATAGTGGCGAATATTCCTTCGCGCGGATTGAAATAACAGAGGATGCACATTTGGTGTACAGCGATGGTGAAACCGGTTTCAACGCCTACGTTTATGGATTTGGCGGATTTGAATCGTATGGTTTCTCGGCTGGAGCAAATGCAGAATACTCCCTTGAACTGGGCGCCGATATTGGGTTTTTTAAAGGTGATACGCTTGTGTTTTGTCACGGCGATACGATTATACTCGATGCCGGCCCCGATTTTGAATCGTATCTCTGGAATAATTCATCAACATCGCAAAAAGTAAGCACCGCAAATGAGGGTTTGTATTGGGTTGAGGCAAAAGCAGGTGGCTGTGTTTTGCGCGATTCGGTTTATGTTTTGAAAAGTAATCCGAAGGTCAATATTGGCGAGGGAAATACAACTATCGGATGTTCGCCCTATCAGGTGCCGTTATCGGGTGAAGCTGGCTACAAACAATACATCTGGCAGAATGAGGCAGATATCATAATTTCTGATAAGCAGAAAATAGATGCTGACAGTACCGGAGAATACAGGTTGACAGTTCTCGACAGGTTTAACTGCGCTGCCCGAGATACTTTTTCGTTGCTGCTTCTGCCTGCACCGGAGATAAAGATTATTGGCGATTCGATTATTTGTAGTGTGAAGAATACAAAACTTGAGGTATTGATTACCGGAGAACCCGATAGTATCTGGAGTTTCACTGGTAATTTCGATTGGTTTACCAACAATGCCGAACTGATTCTGAAAGAAAAAGAACGGTTTTCAGTACAAGTGGAAACTCCATCGGATGGAGACTTTGAAATATTTTATAAACTCACAACAATTGATGGGTGCGAGGTGACGGACACATTTAAAATAAGGTTTCACCCGCAACCTGAAAACAGTTTTACCATTGAAGAAGACAACGCCTGTTTGGGTTACAGCAAAATACTCAGGTTTACAGGAAAAGCGACAGGTTCGGCTGAATATTTCTGGGATTTGGGGGGCCGTCTTTTTTTGGATACTATTAGTGAAATCAACCAGGTTTACCTGATTTCAGCCGGAGCCGTTCAACCAGAACCTGCACCGGTAAAACTGATAATCGTCGATAAAGGTTGCAGGAGTGAAGAAATTACTCAATCCATAACCGGCGCACCACCCAATTTTTCGATGGTAGCAGATAAAACACGCGGCTGCGACAGCCTGAATGCGATGTTCACCGGTGAGATGACAACCTATTTGCCTGTTCAGTTTTACTGGACTATTGATGATACAGTGTTTTATAATCAACCTGTTTTTGAACATTCTTTTGATCAACCGGGACTTTATAATGTCAAACTTACAGTAAGTGATCGCCCGACCGGATGTGTAAACAGTTTCAATATCGACAGTATGATACGGGTTTACCCGACTCCGGTGGCTCACATTACAGCCGATGAGGAGAAATGCTATGCAGGAGAAGCGCTGCTGGTTTATACAAATCACATCGATTCATCGTTTTGTATCTGGGAAATTGGCGGAAACGTGTTGACGGGGTTTGACTACGATTCAGTTGTTGCAGCTATTTATCAGCCTTTTGAGCAGGTAAAGCTCACTGTCAGCGAATTTGGCTGTTTAAGCGAAACTTTCGAAATGATGTTGAAAAGAAAACCAGCGTTCGATTTTTCGGTTGATTACGATGAAGGGTGTCAGCCTCTTTTAGTAACTGCCACTGCGAATACCCGTGATCCTCAACTCGATTTTTTGTGGATTACTGATTCTTTACCTTTAGCTGGAACATCAAATCTGTATTTTTTCCCTGATACAGGTAGTTTTGATATTGGGTTGATTGCCTTTTCCACTCAAACCGGTTGCATCGATACGCTTATAAAACCAAATATGGTCTGGGTTCATGAAAAACCACTGGCTAAATTTGAGGTTGATTACCCGGTGGCATTACTTGATAATGCGGAGATAACCTTTATTAACTATTCCGAAAATGCTGTTAACTGGTTTTGGGATTTTGGCGACGAATACAATTCAACAGAATTCAAACCGAGGCATCGTTTTGAAACCACCGGCGAATTTACAACTGTACAAATTGCTCTTTCTGATTTTGGTTGTGCCGATACTTCAGTAATGGTTATAAAAATTTTGCCCGAAGAAAGTTATGTTGCAAATGCATTCAGACCAGGTAGTGATTTGGCAGAAAACCAGGTATTTATGCCTGCAGGTTCGGGAATGACAAATGAAGGATTTGCATTGAAAATATTTAACCGGTGGGGAGAGATAGTTTTTGAGTCTGATTCACCGCTCAAACCCTGGGATGGTAAAATAAGAAACGGGGTCGATGCCCCGATGGGAAATTATTTGTGGGTTACTACTTACACTGATATTCAGGGTGTCCGGCGCTCTGAAAAAGGACAGGTATTACTCATCAGGTAGATTTGACGGACAATAACGTTACACGGGAGAAATAATGAAACGCACATTTATTGCCATAAGAATCAAACCCGAAAAGCGTTTGTCAGAATTGATTTCGGAATTAAAAGGTGTATTTAAAAGCGAACAATTGAAATGGGTTGAGGAACCCAACCTGCATCTTACACTCCATTTTATTGGCGAAACAACGCCTCTTCAGGTAAAGGCAGTAACCGATATGTTGCGTTTGATAACCGAAACGAAATCAGCTTTTATGCTGACTTATAAAGGAACCGGGTATTTTGGCCCCCGCAATCAACCGCGGGTTTTGTTCGTAAATATTGAAAAGAGTAAGGAGCTTGAACAGCTTGTTAAGGAAACAGCAGAAGGTTTAGCTGATCTCGGGTTGCCCGGAAATCTGAAATTATTTTCGCCACACCTGACATTAGCACGGGTAAAAACGCTTCAAAATCCACAGCTTTTTTGTTCGATGGTAGAGAAGTACAATGACCAATATTTGCAAAGAGCAGAGGTAGCCGAAATCGTTTACTACGAAAGCCTACTTCAACCGGCCGGCCCGGTTTATAAACCGATTCAGACATTCAAACTAAAATAGATAATGATGATTGCAAAAACGCCGGAACCGCCCTATTACACGGTAATTTTTACATCGTTGCGCACAACAGGCGACAACGGGTACAGTAAAATGGCCGATGCGTTGGAAAAATCAGTAATTAATCAGCCGGGTTTCCTGGGTTACGAATCGGCCCGCGATGTGTTGGGAATTACTGTTTCTTATTGGAGCGACGAAGAATCAGTACGCAACTGGAAGGAAAACATTTTACACACAAAAGCCAGAAATCTGGGCCGTGAAAAATGGTATTCTGAATTTAAAGTACGTGTTGCAAAAGTGGAAAGAGATTATGGTTTCGGAACAGAATAAACTTATTTTCCTCTTCCACCGAAACTTACCATTATAGTATAAATCATGATTTTAAAATCGATGTACAATGAAATGTTTTTCAGGTACATCATGTCGTACGGAAGTCTTTCGAGCATCTCTTCAACATTCGATGCATATCCGTATCGAACCTGGCCCCATGAGGTTATTCCAGGGCGAAGTTTGTGCAGGTGCGTGTAATGTGGCGCCCGTTTAACAATCTGGTCAATGTAATATTGTCTTTCGGGTCGCGGGCCAACCAACGACATATCGCCAATAATTACGTTGTAAAATTGCGGAATCTCATCAAGGTGAGTTTTTCGCATAAATTTGCCAATTCGTGTGATACGTTCATCGTTTTCCGAAGAGAGGGCGGGCGTTCCATTTTCAGCCCCGGCGTACATGCTGCGCAGTTTGTAAATGTGAAAGGGTTTGCCAAACCTGCCAACTCGTTCCTGTTTGTAAAAAACGGGTCCTTTTGAACTGGCTTTAATAATAATAGCAAGTACAATAAAAACCGGAAAAAGAATGACCCCTGCCAACAATGAAAGTGTTACATCGAGCAGGCGTTTTGTGTTTTCCTGCCAGGCGGGCATCAAACCATTCGAAATTTTAATCAGCGGACTTCCATAAATGGTGTTTGTTTTTACCATTCCCGAAAGGAAGTCGTATAAATCGGGTAGCCCCCAAATAGTGATTTGACGGTTTTCAATTATTGTCAAAATTTCGCTGAGCCGTTTGTGTTCAACCGTTTCAATGGCAATAATAACTTCTTCAATCTGATTCTTTTCTATTATTTCGGTGAGGTCGGCAAACTGGCCAAGTTTCGGAATATACTTACTCAGCAGGCTGTCATTATTGTCTTCCAGACCAACAAAACCAACGATTTTGTTTCCGGCAGGCATAATCTGGCTGGTCATGTCGTTGTATATTTTCACCGCACGTTCGTTGCTCCCGATAATCAGCGTGTTAAAACCAATTCTGCGTTGGTGAATTTTGTGAATGGTCTGCGTTGTAATTATCAGTCTGAAAAAATAAGTTAATCCAAAATGCAAACCAAAGAGTGTGAAAAACAGCTGGTAATAATTTTTGTAGGTATGAATAAAGTCGTCGAGAATAAGCGTGAAGAAAATTACAATCACCCCTGCTAAAGCAGTGCTGAATGTTTGCCAGAGTTCGATAAGGCGCGAGCGGCGGAAAATATTTCTGTAAAAGCCGGTGATGTAATAAATAGTAACCCAGAAAAAAGGGATAAAAATTAACCCGATAAAAAAGCGGCTGTTAAACTCGATAGGAATGTCGATACCAAAACGCTGGGGTTCAATAATGGCTTTCCGGTAAACAAAGAATACAATCCAACTGATTGCCGAGGCTAAAATATCTAAAATCAAATATTTGGCTACCTGCCAAGGTTTATTCATTATTTCAAGTCAAAAGTTAAGTTAAGTGTAATCGTACAGAATGCTTACACATTAACGGATTTCAAAAAAATATATTGCGGCAAAAGTAATTTTTCAGGACACTTTATTCGCCAAAAAACTGGGCAATTTTTTTGTTGATTTTTTGCGACAGGTACATCGCAATAAGATAATCTTCGAGGGTGCTTTTTCTTCGGGTTTTATTCATAATTGTTTCCACAAAATAATC
>DPCJ01000080.1:9782-10358 GCA_003516705.1 Prolixibacteraceae bacterium
GGGCTGATGCCTGTGATATCGAGCAACATCAGAATTATCGGGTAAAGCAGATTTTCCTGGTTACTTTCGGTAAAATCGGTGATGTCGAGAAAAACGGGCGACGAAATGTTGTTACTCAGCC
Source organism: Prolixibacteraceae bacterium (assembly GCA_003516705.1). Classification (GTDB taxonomy): domain Bacteria; phylum Bacteroidota; class Bacteroidia; order Bacteroidales; family Prolixibacteraceae; genus Draconibacterium. Next base: position 9,904 of record DPCJ01000080.1, read on the forward strand.
ACTGCATGGCCGGGGTGAAAAAGTAGGGATTGCTTACCTGAATCACCGACCCTGATTCGTTAGCCAGCTTAACAATCTGCGAACATTCGTCGATGGTAAGGTTCAGGTAACCTGCAGTAAACACATGTTTTGATTTTCGTACAATATCCGAAAGCAGTTTATACGGCATCAATGAAGCGTTGTCAATCAGCAGCACATCGGCGCGTTCAATCAATTCCACTTTGTTGTATTCTGGTATCGAAAAATGAAAACTATCGAGATGTGCATTGGTTCCTACCGATGATTTCCCTATCACATTAATGTTTTTGTTTTCACGCAGTCTTTTTACAAATGGTTCCAGAACCTCTGTATTTCCAATGATACCGACATTTAACATGGCAATTCAATTTTGTAGTTTCACAAATATAGATAACCCGATTGCTCTCCCTTTTCTTTCTTCTTCTAACTTATCAACG
>DPCJ01000016.1:0-41479 GCA_003516705.1 Prolixibacteraceae bacterium
GGGAATGAGTAAAAAGGCTTGCAAGGATAAAGATTTCGAATACAGGGAAAATGCAAAGTACGAATGCGGGAAATGCGGTGCCAAAAGCCGTAAAGAGGAAAAAGTTTGTAAACCACACAAAATCAAATAAATCTCAAGCTTGAATTAAAAGAGAACCTCATTTCCTTTTGCTTCATTTAACCAAATCGCCTTTTTATGTGAGTGTGTTTTGGTTTATATCGATTCAGTTTTATATTTTCGCGGAAAATTTCACAAAAACAAATTTACTCATGGGAAGAGCATTTGAATACCGCAGGGCAGCAAAAGAAAAACGCTGGGACAAGATGTCGAGGATATTTCCGAAACTCGCAAAGAAAATAACCATTGCAGCAAAAGAAGGTACACCCGACCCTGATACAAATGCAGCACTTCGTACAGCAATTTTAAATGCAAAGGCGCAAAATATGCCCAAAGCCAATATTGATGCAGCTATTAAGCGTGCATCGGGCAAAGATGCCGCCGATTTTACGGAAGTAAACTACGAAGGCAAAGGTCCGCACGGGGTATTGATTTTTGTGGAATGCGCCACCGACAATACCACCCGCACAGTTGCCAACGTAAAAAGCTATTTCAACAAACTGCACGGAATTTTGGGGCCAACCGGCTCACTCGAATTTATGTTTTCGCGCAAGGCAGTTTTTGAATTTGAAAAACCAGCCGGAATGAGTCTCGAAGACCTCGAACTCGAATTGATTGACGCTGGATTGGAAGAGATTGAAGAAAATGAAGGTGTGGTTTATGCTTACGCCGATTATACCTCGTTTGGCGAAATGGCCACAGCGCTCGAAAACCTGAAAATTGAAGCGTCAAAAGCAGTTTTGAAACGCTTTCCGAATACGCCGGTTGAATTTACCGAAGAGCAATTGGAAGAAATTGAAAAGCTGATTGACAAACTGGAGGAAGACGATGATGTTCAGGCGGTTTACACAAACATTGCTTAAGAAGCCGGAAACTGGATTCTGTATATCAGATTCTGGATTTTGAAGTTTGATGCTTGGAATTTGAGATTTGGTGCTTGATGTCTGGTGCTTGATTCCTGTTTACTTCAGGTACTCGCTTACCGTGCGGCTAATGTCTTTTTTTACCATTTCCCAGGTTTGTTTTTTAAAGCTGACAGGTGTTTCACTTTCGTCAGCATCTGTAAAGTAGGTTAAAGCATTCGGAATACTGATTGCCAGCATCTGGTTTGGATATTTCTGTTTGTGCCAGTCCATAATTTGCTGAAGCGAATGGTGCTTTAAAAGTTCGTGCAAGTCCCAGAAATCTTTCTTTTTTCCCCTGCCCAAAATAGCCTGAATTTTCATTGCTGCAATGTCTGCACTGCTGTAAAACCGTATACTTTCTGATTCTTCAAAAGGAGCAATTGGTTTGTGGGGAAAATAAACAATATCAACTTTAACCTTGTTAATGTAGCAAAAAATGCCAAAATTTCTGTGACCGCCTTCAGTATAGTAATTTTCTCCGAAAGTATATTTCAACTCATCTTCAATTACTTCAGAATCAAATTTCTCGTGATAAAACAAATCCAAATCAATCGAACTTCTGTGTCCGTATTTCAAGGAAAGCGCTGTTCCTCCTACCAGACAAAATGGTTCAAGGGAAGTAATTCCCATCAGCTTTTTTAATAGGGATAAAGTTCCGGGTTCAACTGTCTTAGTATATAACATCTGAAATCCTCCAACGGTCTATTAATTACTGCACTTGCCAAATGAATTCTATGTTCGGGTAAAAATCTTGTGTTCAGTAATACCTGTGTTACTTTCTTATCGCCGTAATACCGCCGGCACTGGCGAATGTCTTCCACATCGCCGCGCTCAAAAACACGTTCGATTACAAAATTTGCTTTTGCATCGTAATCGATTTTCTCAAAATCTACATCCCAGAAAATGCGTTTTTGAAATACTGGTTTATTTTTCATTTCCATTCAATTTAACATTTGCTTTTTCAAATCCCCTGGTCAGCAAACGTTGTATAAAGATAAATTTTGTTGCTTTCCGAAACAAGTGTTTTTCAAATTGTATTCGTCTGATATTTCAAAACAAATTTCTGCTATAGTTTTTCGAAACGCGCATACGCCTCATCCCAATTGAGTTTTGGCGAGGGTGAGTACTTTATTACTTCAAACGAATTACTCACAATCTCACGAATCTCCGCCAACGAATTTACTTTGCCAAGCGCTTTTGCCTGCAACAAAATGTTGCCAATGGCTGTGGCTTCTGTTGGCCCGGCAAAAACCGGTATTCCGGTGGCATCGGCAGTGAGTTGGTTCATCATGCTGTTGTGCGCGCCACCGCCAATAATATGCAGTTTTTCAATTTTCTTTCCTGTTACCGATTCGATTTGCCTGAGTGTGTGTTTATATTTCAGCACAAGACTATCGTAAATACAACGTGCAATTTCACCTTTCGACTGTGGAACCGGCTGGTTGGTTCGTTCACAAAAATCCTGAACAGCCTTTGGCATATTTCCCGGGTTAAGAAATCCCGCATCATCAGGATTGATAAGGCTTTTAAAATGTTTTGCATTCGAACTGAGTGCCACAATTTCGTGCCAGCCTAAAACGCTTTGCGCATCCCAAATGCGTTTACACTCCTGAATGAGCCACATGCCCATAATGTTTTTCAGAAAACGCGTGGTTCCATCAACGCCCCCTTCGTTGGTAAAATTCATGGCAAGTGTTTGCTCTGAAACCAGCGGCACAGGACTTTCAATTCCCAGCAACGACCAGGTTCCCGAACTCAGGTAAGCCCAGTTACCTTCTTTTGCCGGAACTGAAGCAATGGCAGAAGCTGTATCGTGACCAGCCACAGCAATACACGGAATCGGTGCGCTTCCGGTTTCGGTTTGCACTTCGGGCAAAATGTTTCCGAGTGGTGTTGCAGGCTTTATAATTTCGCCGGCTAATTTCATCGGAATTCCTGCTGCTTTGAAAAGCTTCTCTTCCCAAACTGCCTTGCCTGGTTTCAGTAACTGCGATGTGCTGGCAATTGTATATTCTGTTTTTCGCTCACCGGTAAACAGGTAGTTCAGGGCATCGGGCATAAACAACATACTTTCAGCAATGTGTAAAGCCGAATGTTTTTGCGTGACTGATGCAAACAACTGAAACAGCGTATTAAACTGCATAAACTGAATCCCCGAAAGCATGTAAGTTTCCTCTTTGGGCATAATTCTAAAAAAATCATCCATCGAATTGTCGGTGCGGTGGTCGCGATAAGCAAAAGGCAAACCAGTCAAATGATCGTCGCCGGATACAAGTGCATAATCAACTCCCCAGGTATCGATTCCGATTGAATCGGGCTGAACTTTGAATTCAGAAATACATTTGCGTAACCCGTTTTTCAGTTCATCAAACAAGCTGAAAATATTCCAGTAAAAATGGCCATGAACCTGTGTCATATGGTTTTTAAACCTATGGACTTCAACCAGTTGAAGTTGTTTGTTCTCAAGAGTTCCGAGCATAGCCCGGCCGCTGGAAGCGCCAATATCGAAGGCTAAAAAGTTTGATTTGGTCATGGATGATTTTTGGCTTGCAAAGTACAATTTTTGGGTGAAAATAAATAAGTAAGGTAAATATTACAAAAAATAAAAGGCGGCTTTTAACCGCCTCTCCATTATAATTTCAATAAAAATTCGGCACTCGGCTGAAAAGTTTCGGGGTCCATTTCAACAAAGAAATTCTGGACTCCGCCCACTTTGGCTGCTTCAAAAAAATCTTTCCAATCTACATCTCCCTGTCCGATTGGAACCTGTGCATCTTTGACTTTCGACCAGTCGGCAAGATGTGCAGACTGGAAACGCCCGGGGTATTTTCTGAAATAATCAGCCGCTTTGTAGCCAATATTTACAACAGCCACCTGGAACTGCATTTTTACTAAATCAGGATTCAAAACTTTCAGCATTTCGTCATAAATCAGTTCTTCGCCTCGTTTTTCAAATTCCATGTGGTGATTGTGAAATACCATCTGTATTCCGGCAGCTTTTGTTTTTTCACCAATGGCATTCAGTTCTTCGCAGGCTTTTCTGTATTCATCAACCGATGCGCCTTCCGGCAGCCAGAAACTGGAACAAACCATCTGTTTCATTTCAAGCTGAGTTGCCCATTCAATTCGATTATCGAGACTGTCGCGCAATTCGCCCATTCCGTAGTGAGAACTAACGCAAGCAAGTCCGGAATCATCAATGATTTTTTTCATTTCGGTGCCGGTCATGCTGTTCAGTGGACCAAACCCGGCATCTTTGTAACCGAGAGGTGAACACATTTCAACCTGTGTGTAACCCATTGTGGCCATTTCTTTTAAAGTTCCCGGAAAATCGGCCACTAATTTTTCGCGGATGGTCCAGGTTTGGAATCCGAAATCGCGTTTTGCAGCGGCTGGCTTTGCACAGCCTGTTAAACCGAGTGGTAACTGGCTTGCCAGCGCAACAGAGCCAAGCGCAAAGCCTGATGTTTTGATAAAGTTTCTTCTTGTGGTATTCATAAGTTATTGGTTTAAAATTAGTTATTATAACAAAGCCGGTGTTTCAAACTACGGGCCGATTGTTTTTTTTCGTTAGTCCCCGGGTTAAAACCCGGGGTTATTCAAATCAAACTCCTTCGGAGTTGTGGATGCGATTGCCGGCTTTTCAAACTACGGGCCGGACTATTCTCGTTTGTCTTTCCCCGGGTTACCCCGATAGTTATCCGGGACCGGGGTTATTCATATCAAACTCCTTCGGAGTTATGGTTGCGATTGCCAGTTTTTCAAACAGCGGGCCGGTTGTTTTGTTTCGTTAATCCCCGGAATGAATCCATGGGTTATTCATATCAAACTCCTTCGGAGTTATGGTTGCGATTGTTGGCTTTTCAAAAAGCGGGCCGGTTGTTTTGCATCGTTAATCCCTGGGTTATCCCGATTTCGGGACCGGGATTATTGAGATTCAATCCTTTCTGGATTTTGCTTGCAACCTATCAAACCCGGAACCATGAACTCGAAACCCGCATCCCGAAACTATATTTCCTCCAAACTCCAGCCCTTGCGATATGAGCGGTTCAGGTATTCGTTGGCTTTCTGGTCGTTGGTGATTTTCATAGTTGCGGCATCGTATTTCAGCATTTTTCCCGAACGCAGTGCAGCGGCATACAGGTTCACGGCTTCGGTTATCGGCCACGCCTGACGGAATCCGCCATCAATTTGTTTTCCGGCTTTCACACCGTCAATAAACCTTTTGATTCCCGGAATTTTAACAGCTCCGGCTGCTGCTGAAACTTCTTCAGTTTCCTTCACTCCTTTTGATAATAAATAAGGATTTTCAGCATGAAATCCGCGTGTAAGAATAATGTCCTTATCGCCCACAAACATCATCCCTTCCGACGGAAATTCAACGCCCTGTTCGTAAAATTCTTTCAGCACCGGTGGACGCATTCCGCCATCGTACCAAACCAAATCGACTGCGGGACGACCTTCTACCGCCGGGTATTTAAAACGAACAGTTGAGGCAAACGGGAAACTGAAATCGTTGCGGATTTTGAATGCTGCTCCCTTGTCGTTGATATCGCAAACACTACTGAAATTGGGTTCGATGATGGTTGGTTTTCCCAGTTTCAAGGCTTCGAAAACTGTCCATAAACTGTAGTGCCCCATGTCGGCCATCGAACCGCCGCCAAAGTCATACCAGCCGCGGAAAACCATGTTGGTATAGTGCGGGTGGTAGGCACGTTCTTCTTCAGGCCCCAGCCACAAATCCCAGTCAAAACCTTCGGGCAGTTTGGGGTTGTCGGTAGGTATTTGAGCATATTGCGGCCACACCGGGCGGAACGACCAGTTGTGTATTTCTTTCAGTGTACCGATGGTTCCGCTGTTAATCAACTCCATAATTTTCGGCATGTCTTCGCCATTTGAATCCCACGGCAAAAGGTGCGTTGTAGCATCCGATTTCAGCGCCATTTCATACACTTTCCGGCCCTCGAGTAAGCGGTTCGACAAAGGTTTGTGCACCGAGACACCAATGTTTCTTTTCAAAGCCGCCGCGCAGATTATTCCGTGCAAATGGTCGGGAGTCATCACCTGAACCGCATCAAGGTCTTTTTCTTTTTCAAACAGTTCACGGAAATCGGTGTACCCTTTGCAGTCGTACTTTTTGCCTGTTTGCTTTTCATAAAAAGCGTCAACAATTTCTTTTCCGTTGTTCAACCCGCCGGGAATTGTATTGTCGCCCCCTGTGTTCCAGTTGGGTTTGCCAATCAGTTCGCGCATTTCGTTTAAAAGCCCGTTCGGACTCCAATCGTAATAATTGATGGCTTTGCGTTGCGGGTCGCAAACAGCGGTGACTTGTACCTCAGGAATTTTAATAATATCGGGCAACTGGCGCAAACCCTGAGTTCCGAGCCCGATGTAGGCCACATTGATTTTGTCGCTGGGAGCCACAAAACCACTGCCACCCAAAACGTGACGCGGAACAACTGTCAATCCGGCTGCCACTGTGGCAACTCCGCCAATAAATTTTCTGCGATTGATGTCTTTTGATGTTTTCATACGATTTGGTTTAGTTTGTTTTTAATGGTATAAATTTAGTTTTCATTTTTGAAAACCGGCACAAATTGATAAACAAAAAACCTTGCCACGGGCAAGGTTTTTATAAACATTTTCTACTCTTAAAACATAGTCAGCAAAACACCCTTCGACTACGCTCAGCGTGACAGTCTTGCCTCAGGCGAGAGCGTAGTCGAAGGGTGTTGGCATCTGCCTTAAATCAAAACTTAGTTACATCAGACAATATCGTAACACAAATTTTCATTTTATTTCAACTGTCCGGCAGCTTCTCCGGCAGCTTTCAAAATGGCTTCGTTTGAAAGCGGCGAACCCACTGCCTGTTTCATCCATTCGTTGGGTGTGAGCTGGCCCAGTGCAAAAATGCGAAGTACTTCGGGTGCCAGTTCATGTGTTTTAAAATGCTCTTCCAACTGGAAATGAATGAGATGGCCAAACGCGTAGTTCGGCAGGTACATCGGCGAATTTATCATGTGTGAATATATGCCGAGAATGGTTTGGTCATTTTGCCCGAAAACCGGTGCGTAATAACTGTTCCAAACCTCTTTGCTGATTTGAACCACGGCATCGCGCAGTTCAACAGCAGTCGCATTCGGGTTGGCGTAAAGCCATTGCCACATTTTCATATCCACCAGCGAAACCCCCATAATTTCATAGAGCGACCAGAAAATATCCAGCGTTTTCAGCGACTCTTTCTGCGGGTCGGTGTTGTTCATGTTCAGCAGGAAAAGGTCGCGTTCCTGGAAAACAAAAGCCAGCGCTTCGGTAAAAGCCGTGTTCGGAACGCCGTTAATCATATAATTCGGCACATCGTTCAGCGAAATGGTCTGCTCCACATTGTGGCCAAACTCGTGCACCGCGATGTTGTAACCCTTGTAATTCATACCATTTTCGGGAATACGGGTACGCAAATGCGCTTTTTCGCTTTTCATTTGTGCGCCCCAGGCATGGCCCGAACCACGTGCAGGGTCAACAGCAATGCGCGAGGCAATAAATTCGGCTTTTTCTTTTGGGAAACCCAGTTTCAGCAACATGTTTTCCATGTCGGCTTCAAAAGCTTTCGGATTTGGATATTTTTTCTGAGTGATGGCGTTCAGGTTTTCTTCGTTCATCGAACTGCGTGCCTTAAAACCATCGTACCAGATGTCCCACGGCTGCAGGTCACGGCCCAGGCGGGTTTTGATGATGGCAGCCACCTCGGCCACCTGCGGCGAACTCAAAAATTCAGTAAACAGTTTTTCCACTTCGGGCTGCGGAATCTGCATTCCGGCTGAAAATGAACGCTGAATTGCTGTTGGCATCGCCGGGTTGTATTTGTCGTAATCCTGATATACGTGGAAATTATCGAGAATCTGCTGGTAACGTGCGTCAGTTTCGGACGGCATTTCGGTTTTGGCGCCATTTACAAAAACCTCGTTGGTCTCAGGGTTCCAGTCCTGTTTGCCCGAGTTAATCACGTCTTTGGGAATCGACTGGTCGATGATGCGTTGCATCACCGCGTAAATCATTCCCTGTTTTTCGAGACCGTTTTCCTTGTTGGCGTAGTTGGCTTTTATTTCGTCGCGCAGGTTCCAGTGGCTCAGCAGAACCATGTCGGCCGGAAAAAGTTTCTGTCCGTTTTTGCTGAGCAGGTTGCCCATATAAATGTTGTAGTCGGCGATGTAGGCTTCGCCGGTAGCCGAAACCTGTCCGGCTTTCAGGTTGAGTTCGGCCGGAACACGCGAGGTAAACATGTCGCCCAAACGCGAATAGCCCCATTCAAGCTGAGTCCAAGAAGCGCCGGATTCGTTTTTTTCTTCGGTAGAATAATAGGGGAAGTTGAGCGCCACCACAAACGCTATTTTATTGTCGTAAAAATCGCTGGCCAGGTGAGCGCCCGGACTGTAAGCGGCAAACAGCGGGTCGATGTCGAGCACTTCGCCTTTCATCAGTTGCACGTTTTCCTGCAGGTCGAGCGTAATTTTGTTGAAATGACCGTACAGCGATTCAAAATATTCGCTGAACCTGTAAAAAGAGGTTTCTTTTTTTGCCGGGTCGATAAAATTATCGGTGCAGAATTTGGCAAAATCTTCGGCGGTTCCGTCAGTGGAACGCCACAACGAAGCAGTGTGACGAACACCTTTTTCCAACAGTACAGTTTCAGAAAGCTGAAATTTCTTAGCCACCAGTTTTACGGTTTCGGCAATTTTTTCGTTGCTGATGGCTTCAGCCACAGGGCTTTCTTTTTGGGCGGGTTGCTGACAAGCTGTAATCATGAGGATGGTTGTTAGGATAAACGCGATTTTTTTGAGCATAATTATTTTTTTGAGTCAAAAATATCTGAATTCTATGATTCAGAAAATGATGTTTGGCATTAACAAAGATTTCATATTCTGGATGCTGGATAAAGGATACTGGATTCTGGATGCCCAAACGGACTGGAAAGCAGATGAATTAATTAGGTTTTGTATTTCTGTTTTATCTTTTCAATCCTCGCGGATTGCACACCGGTTGCAAACCGGTGCGAGCGGGGGGTTAGGGGGCGTTATTTCCATGTCTCAACTAGGAATTCCCAATTCTTCTTTCTACTTAAGTTAACTAAGTTCAGTGTTGAACTAAATCGCGAAAAATCAAACATTTCAAAATATTCCAATCTATTCTCATTCTTCAAATCATTAACTATCTTTTCGGATGGCTTAGAGAAACTCTTTGCTGTAGAAACAATAATTCCTTTATAATTATTACGAATGTACATTGCCCCCAAAAAATCTCGAACAGTCGATACACTTTCAACGCTTGATGCTTTTTCTCGACGTTTCACTTGAACTAATATTGGTTTGTCAGAATTAATAATCAATAAATCAACTCCGCCATCATGAGATTGACCAACATGTTCAACTTCACAATTAAAATAAGATGAAAACACATATTGGGCGATTTCTTCCAAGCGAGTTGGATTAATTTCATATAACAATGTAGAGTCTTTGAGAATCTCTGATACTAATTGTTTTACGGCCTTTTCTTTTTTTAAATCTTCAACAGAAGCAATTATTGAATAGTAAAGTTTCTCCCAATGCTTAGAATCGACCCCATAAATTAAATCCTTTTCTTCTGAGAATCTTGAAAAAGCCTCCCAAAAACCACAGTCGCATTCCCAAATATCAATTGATTCAAATAAATCTACTCCAATAGTATCTGACTTATAATTCTGATAAACAGTCTGCATCCTTTCGTTGCAAAAAGGACAAAATCCCTTTTCTTTAAAAAAGACTTTGTAATCATGAGGTAGCAAATACTCCTTCTTATTCGGAGTTTTCACATCTCCTTTTAAATCATATTCGTATTTATCAACTACATATTTGCTATAACTCAAGTTAGTTTTACTCATTATTTCTCCTTTATAATGCCCCCTAACGAAGAAGCTACACGCAGGGGCGGATTGCGCGCGATTTCCTGTCAAGCCGATAAACCGACCGAGCTGAAATTAAAACAATCTGCATCGACAAAGCAATTTATCAATTTAAAATGAAAACGAATTTTTTTTACCTCACCACCACCACCCAATCTTTATCAACTTCGGCCGGTGGATTTCCAACAGAAACAAAACCTTTTCCCTGAACAGATGTAACCGTTCCTTCCTGCATTTCGCCACCCAAACGCGGATTAAACCATTTAACGGAAAAGGTTTTTTCGCCGGGCAGTCTGATTTTGGCGTTTTGTTTTCCGGCGGGTAAATAAGCGACGACGATTTCACCCGGTTTTTCGAGACAAAAAGCGCCTTTTACATTCACCGACGAATTATTGGGCTGCATTTCCTCTAACGGAAACCGCTGTAAAAATTGTGTAGCAACGGTTGATTGTTTCCACCAGTTTTCCCGACTGCGGAAATCTTCGCAGGTGAGGTCGGTGTGCGGATAGCGGTAACCAAAATACCACTCCACTCCTGCCCCGCCAGCCAGCAACGCGCCCCACAAACATTCGTTTCGAACCGTATCGTGCAGGGCATCGTGCGAGTCGGGCATCACACCTTTCCAGTGCGGTCCAATTTCATCGAGATTCACTAACCAACGATTCCCGGCTTTTTCCGATTCGGTTAACCATTTTTGCATCCGTTCGTTTACCCGGGCCGGATTGCCAATTTGCATGCTTGGCCCGTCCAATGTGGCAAATCCCAGCATCGGATTGAGGTATTCATCCTGTAACGAATCGTTTGAGTGCGTGTGTAAAACCACGATATTCGGATAAGGATTTATCAATTTCATATAATTCATCATATCCTTTTTCTGTTGGTCAGTTTGGCCGATTGGAGAAAAACCTGCCGGTCCGTTTTCTTCGCCAATATTCCATGTAACTGCCAGGTGATGCCCAAACCGCGCCACCAGTTCGCGCAGGTACAATTTGCGCTGAACATCGGTGTAACCGTTATCGAGCAGACATTCGTTTTCGGTTTCCTGCAATACAAAATGAAGCATGATTCCCAGTTTTTCAGCATGGTCGAATACCACTTCCCACTGGTCGAGTTTGCTGCAGTCGAAACGGTAACGCTCGTTGTGATCGTTGTAAGGCCACACGTCTTTTCCATCGCCCAAAATATTCATTGTAAGCATGTAAACCGAATTTACACCCACCGAACTGAGATAGTTCAACGCGCCAATCATTCCTTTGCCCTTGCCGTTTTGCCAGGTTGGGTCGCCTGTTTTCCAGTCGGCAATGTGCGGTTCGTATTTGTGCAAATCCTTTTTCGGGTCGGCCTCGCCTTCGCGTACTTCGGTTTTCAGACTGAATCGTGAGGTTTGGTCAAAATCAGCATAAGCAAGAAAATTCTCGGGACTGTCGGCACCGTTTTTTATCCATATTTCATCAGAATCCTGAAACCTGAAATAGCCTTTCCCTCCGTTTACAATTCTTCCTTTTGCACGAAAATCGCTGCCGGTTTTGTCGGATTCATCCACTTCGAAACTGCCTTGCAATCCATCACCGGCAAGTGGTTCACCAACTGCATCACCTTCTTTTACAACAATATCCTTTCCTTTCAGGAAAGAAATTTTGTAGTTCCATGTACCTGCCTCATCGGGCCGGAAACGGATTTTCCAGCTATTTCCTGCATCAGCCGAAGTTTCGGCTGCATTTCCATCAGCAGCAAAAAAGCCCGGAACTGTAACAGATTTGTTTCCGTTGGTAAAAGTGGCTTCCAGTTTGTAATCGAGAAACGGGTTTTCTTTGGCCCACTCTGCCGTTTCGGGGCCTGTTATTACCAACGTAATTTTGTGCCACTTGAATAGTTCTCCTTCAACCTGAACGGCTTGTTTTTGTTGGTTTTGACAGGAAATTAGCAGGGAAAACATGATAAGGCAGAATAGGTTTTTCATTTTTTAGCTGGTTAGATTTTTAGTATTGAGCAACGGGTAAAAATAATGATTCCAATTTATTAAAGCAGAGCATGCCAGTATAAAAATATTACTTTGCTATGCACCAATGACAGACACTGTTTCAGGGACTTCGACTTTCTAAAGTCGAAGAAATTTATGTCGGACTTAGGAAAGTCCGGCTCCCTTGTGCTCAAATACAAATTGGGTGAACGCCCACAGCTAATGTTTTGTTTTTTACCTGCATTATTACTTCCTGAAAATCTTTTCCATTGCCTTTCCTTTGGCCAGTTCATCAACCAGCTTATCCAGGTAACGAATCTTTTGCATCAGTTCGTCTTCAATTTCTTCAACACGATAACCGCAAATGACGCCCGTAATTTTCGAAGCATTCGGATTCATCAGCGGCGCCTGTGCAAAAAAAGTCTCAAAATCAATATTGTTGTCGAGTCGTTGTTGAAAAGCCTGTTCATCGTAACCTGTCAGCCAGCAAATGATGGCATCCACTTCGGCTTTTGTACGGCCTTTTTTCTCTGCCTTCTGAATGTAAAACGGGTAAACACTGGCAAAAGGCATTTTAAAAATTTTGGCATTGTTCATATTCCTAATTTTTATTAACCAAGTTATAGTTTTTCGTCAACCTAAAATACAATTCTGAAAGCTGTTTTCGTTCAACCTACCTTAATTTTCATCCATTTTGCAGCACGTTCAGGCATGGAATCCCAGGTGGCTGACGAAAAAAGCACCACAAAAAAGACCCTGTCGAAATTGGCGTCCAATATTGAAACTGTGGTTCTTTGTTACTTTTTACCGTAAAAAAATCGTCCGGTTACCAACAAACCGGCAAAAACAAACAACGCAAAAACAAAGCTGCTTAATGCCAATTGCATACCTCCTGAAATTATATGTCCACTGGTGCAGCCTCCCGCCATCCGTGCTCCCATAATAATCAGAAATCCACCGGCAAACGCCCAAATTATTCGTTTTGTGTTTGAATTACCCTTGTATTTTTTCCAGTTATCATGTATCAATACAAGTTTGAAATCTTTGCGAATAAGCGAAAACAGAAGTCCTGAAACAAAAGCTCCGGCTAAGAAAATCAATTCCCAATGCCCCGGTGTCTGAATCTTTAAAAAATAGTCATTATTTGTCAGGCCAAACACCGAATCGATGGCATATGGATATGTTGTTGACGCTCCAATTGGCCTGTCGGAAACCGATTGTAAAATGATGATTGCGTTTAAAACTGCCAGTGCGATGCCCGAAACAACCCATTTAATATCTTTTGTCTTTTCCATTTTATGAATCAAGAACGAAAGAGCTATAAATAATCCGCCTAAAATAAAAACAGAAACATAAAACAAGGTTGTTGTTTCGGGGAAAGCTGTTTTTAGGGTGAAATTTCCCAGGTCGGGTCCTAAAATTCCTTTTATTGAAGGTAATAAAATAGTGTAAACCAATCCGCCAAATAATCCTCCTGCAATTCCAATGGCAGCATCAACTGAGCCCTCGCCCGCCGATACAGGAAGAGTTCCGGGACAATAACCCAGTATTGCCATTCCCGCGCCAAAAATGAGTCCGCCAAGAATAATACCACCTAAAATCAGCGGCTTTGAATGAAAGGATGCAACCCCCAGCCCGATTTCAAGATTAATCAGAATAGCTCCAACACCAATTGCTATTAAAATTGCTTTTGGAACTGCAAAATCTTTTAGCACTGCCACTCCGCTAATCGTATTGAACTTGTTTAGTTTGGCATACTGTAAAATTCCGCCAAATAAAAGCCCGAAGGCAAAAGTTAAAATAATCATTGCTTATTTATTTTTATATTGAAAATCAACTGTTTAATGCTTAACAAAAATAACTACATACTGCAACGCGACAGGATCGATTTGCTTGTGTAAAAAAATAACATTTCCCAGAATTCACTTTGTTTTCCGTAAGAATTAACATTCTGTTATGAAAAAATGCGATGTAATGTTACATGAGCCGGGGTTTTATGTTGTTTCCCCTTTCAGCCAGGTTCTGAACAACTGAACACGGGAATGGCTGACAATATTTCTGTTTTTTAGGCGGGCCCCATCCCCCATGAGCTTGAAATAGAAATAGTTAAATACTATTTCTGTTACCTAACGAAAACACCTTTGTTGCCTAACTATTGAAATACTTATTAATCAACTTTCGCAATTCCTCTTTTTTTATAGGTTTTGTAATGTAATCGTTACATCCTGCATCAATTGACTTTTCCCTGTCACCCGACATACCATAGGCAGTTTGTGCAATAATTATCACATTTTTATTGAACTGACGGATTTGCCGGGTGGCTTCATAACCGTTCATGTCCGGCATTTGAATATCCATCAGTACCAAATCGATGTCTGGAATATTCCTGCAGGCTTCCACTGTTTCGTTACCGTTTTTGGTTGTGATTATCTTACCGCCCTCACTTTGCAGAATGGTTTTCAAATAAAGTGCTGAATATTCATCATCTTCGGCAATTATAATGTTCAAGCTATTTATCTGGCTGGTTTTTCCCTGCTTATTGCTATTTTCTTTTTCTCCTGATTCTTGCTGAGCCTGCTTATTGAGTGGAATGGTAAAGAAAAATGTGGACCCCTTGTTGATCTCACTTTCCAAACGGATTTCGCCGCCTAACATTTCCACATAGGTTTTAGTAATGGCCAGCCCCAGCCCGGAGCCCTGTCTGGCGTCTTTATCCACAATATCGGCTTGCATAAACCGCTCAAAAACCACTTTTTGTCGTTCCGTGGGAATGCCTATTCCGGTATCTTTCACGTAAAATTCAAACACATTTTCCAACATCTTACAGCCAACCTTTATTTCTCCTGCCGGTGTATATTTAATAGCATTTTTTATCAGGTTGGTAAGTATGGAATCGAGTTTATTTTGGTCAGTTATAACAAATTTAGCGGTTTTGGGCACCTCTTTTTCCAACATTAATTTCAGCCCTTTTTTTGTGGATTCGGGTATAAAAAAGCGGATAAGTTCATCGAGGCGTTCCTGAACATCAACCTTCTGTAAATCAACTGTAACAATTCCTGCTTCAATTTTCGAGATTTCCACAATGTCGTTTACAGTGTTCAACATTCGTTGCCCGCTCTGGTTTACAATATTAATGTAAGCTTCTTTTTGTTCGCTGCTTAAATCGGGTTCGAGCAGCAGTTCTGTAAATCCAAGTATTCCGTTCATCGGGGTACGTATTTCGTGACTCATGTTGGCCAGGAACGCTGATTTCAACCGGTCGCTTTCTTCTGCTTTTTCTTTGGCCTGAACCAGTTCCAAACTAGCTTTTTTCCGTTCTGTTATATCGTGGTAATTTCCAAGAACTCCATTGATATCCTTATCATGTATCAGATTCACCCCTGTAAATTCAATCCATTTATAAGTTCCATCTTTGCACAGATATCTGAATTCAAGGTTTGTAGTATTATCCTTTTCTTTCAATAAAAATTGAAAAGCCTGCTGAACGAAATTTAAGTCATCGGGATGTACAAGAAGGTCCCAGGTACTTTTGCCCACAAGTTCTTCCGGTTTCCACCCAAACAATTTAGTAATATTCGGGCTTTTATATTGATTAATTCCATTTTGGTCGATAATGACTATTACATCGCTGATATTTGAAACTATTTTATTTTTTATTGCTTCACTTTTGCGCAATGCTTCTTCCGCCTTCTTGCTTTCAGTCAGGTCTCTAAATTCAACTGATCGGACACTTTTCCCTTTGTATGGAATATTTCTTGCCTCAATTCGCATGGGGAATTGTTCTCCATTTTTACGCAACCCATTGGCATCGTATGGTTTTTCATAACCAGTTACGATATTATTCATAACCATTTCTCTGTGTTCCGGGGCAATAAGTAATAAACCATTCATTCCAATAAGTTCTGACAACGAATATCCTGTCATTTCCGAAAGACCTTGATTACATTCAAGAATTATTCCTTTATCGTGAATTCCGATGCCACCAAAAGATGCATTGTGCAATGCCTTAAAACGCTCTAAACTTTCGGTGAGCTCGAGTTCAATCTGTTTACGGGTTGTAATGTCGGTGTGTGTTCCAACAATGCGGATTGCTTTACCTTCGTCATTAAAAATTGCTTCTGCACGCGAGAGTATATCCACCCAATGCCCGTTTTTATGTTTCATTTTAAATTCCAGCACAAACCGGTCAATCTGTTTTGATATAAGTTTTTGCTGCAATTCCCACGATTTTTTAACATCTTCTGGTTCAGTCAAATTTTTCCAGATTGAAAAATCATTGGGAAGTTCATGGTCTTCGAATCCAAGCATTTTTTTCCATCCCGGCGAATAATATATTTCATTGGTTTCCAAATTCCAGTCGAATAACCCATCGTTTGATGCCATCATGGCAAGTTGAAACCTTTCGTTGCTTTCCTTTAACGCTTTTTCGGCAAGTTTGCGATCGGTAATATCGCGAAGGACAACAAGCGAAGCTGGTTTTCCTTTAAAATTAGTTCTGACTGCCGCAACCTCAACTTCAATTACTGAACCATCCATTTTAATCATTCGCTCTTCAAACAGAGGAGCAGGTTTTCCGGTTTGTAATAAATTAACTATTCTGGCAACAGCAATTTCCCTGTCATCGGGATGAACAAATTCGATCGCCGATTTTCCAAGTAAATCGCTTAGCCCCGACGCCCCGACCGCCTGAACAGCAGCATTGTTGGTTAAAACTATTTTACCTTCACTGTGAACAATTATACCATCAGGAGAAATATCTATAACATTCTTATAACGCTCTTCACTTTCTTTAATCGCTGTATCAGCTTTTTTTCGTTCGGTGATATCATGAACAAAAACCACCAATAAATTTTGGGTAGATTGCATTACCACACTAACTTCAACGTCGATAATATTTCCGTTTTTACAGCGATGCTTTGATTCAAAACGGTCGTTCCCTGTGGTTTTAAGTTTTTTAATCCGTTGTTTTACAGATTCATCTGTGTCAATGAAATCAATATCTGCTACTTTCAGTTTAAGCAATTCTTCGCGTTCATATCCAAGCATTTTGCAGGCAATTTCATTAACATCTTTGAAACGCCCCTCCAGATCAACAATCCAAAAGCCGTCCATTGCGGTTTGTAAAATTTCCCTGGCTTGTAATTCGCTTTTTTCAGCCCGCAAATTTGCTTCAACCAGCTCTTTATTCATCCGGTCGGCTTTTTCCAAAGCTTCCGTAAGTTCTTCATTTATTACCTGATACTCCTCATTTAAGGCTTGAAGTTCCTGTTCACTTTGTACCAGTTTTTTGTTTTGTTCCTGTAATTCTGCTGTTCTTATGGTTACAAGGTTTTCCATTTCATGATACAGGTGGGCATTTCTGATTACCAGTGCAAATACTCCTGAAAGCTTTTCGAGCAGATCAATCACCGATTCAATGCCAGAATGATCCATAATATCGAGCAGTAAAATAGAACCGACAATTCTGTCGCCAACAAATAAGGGGATGGCAATTACTTTATCAATTTCCAAATGGGTTAAAAGTCCAAAACAATCAGCGTCATATTTTTCTTTGTCAATATATTGAACTGATGATTTATTAAAAGAAAGCTCAGCCAATTTTTTCACTGCACTTTGGTTCGCCCATTCTTCTTTCCTTTGCGGATAAACACTGAAAATTTCGGTTTCCCCGGTTTCTGTTTTTAACACAATTACAACTACACGTGATCCAATTAATTCCCGAATTTGCAGTGTCAGATATTCGGCAAACTGGCTTGGATTTTCTGACAGTTGAAGAACTCTGCTATAGATATCGTTAAAAATATGGTTATAGGCTTTATCTTCCATTTTTGTTCTTTTCAGGTGATTCAGACTGTTCGATTAAGTGATTGATTACACTCTCCAACTCATCGGTTGTGCTGGAATATATTTCGAGTGGAAGCCCCAGAAAATCGGATATTTCGTTAAAAAGTGGATTATTTTTTTCCACTAAACCGGTATCGACATACACAATTTTTTTATGCATCTCGGTCATAAAGGGTTTAATTGCTTTTGATGTTTTAAAACCCATTGAATCCATAAAGACTTCTTTCCATCGTTCCGACCACTCGGGTAACAATATAAAGGCGCCGTCGTTTCTTATTTTCCGGTATTTTGATTTTCCAAGAATTATTTCGCAACAGTTAATTCCGGGGGTTCTTACAATATTTGTTTTTTCTTCGTAATCGACCATTCGGGCATGACAATCGCCATACATCAGAATAATCCTGAAATTTTTATATTCTTCTATTTTTTCATCAAGCAGAATTTGAAGCTGTTTGGGTTGCATGTGGAGGATAGAGTTCAGGTAAACAATAGGTACTTTAATCTTACCTTCTTTTACCATTTGCTCCAGTTCGTATCTGAAAATACTGCATGCTATGATGACCAGTTTCTGCTGCATATCAATATTTTTTAAAATCACGGATTGTGTGAACAACAGCTTTTATGGTTTCAACAGGGGTTTCGTAAGGAATGTCGGCATTGGATGTGGCAAAAATGAAATGTTTATCGTTTTTGCGGTCGTTTAAAATTTTCAGTGTTTTTTCTATTGCCTTTTCCTGCGTAAGATTTGCAAAACCAGGGCCATCGAAATTGCCCATCAATACCATATTGTCACCAATTATTTTTCGTGCTTCATTAAAACTTTCAGAAGGTTCCAAAACAAATGCAATTACATTTGGAAGTTTTGCGAACCTGTCGATAAACGGCAATAATTTACTGCCACCGTTATGAATGACAATGGGGCCTTTTATCTGGCTGAAAGCTTTTTCGAGATAGGGCAGAAGCATTTCGAAAATTCTGTCGGTAATAATCATTGCCGTTGTAAAATTTACTGGAACAACCAAAAATGTGGCGCCCCTTTCAATCAATTCGTTTCCCAGTTTCACAAACTGTTCAGTGGTTTTTTCCATCATTTCCTTCACCTTATCGTGATGAAAAAACAAGGTGTCAATCCACATTTCCATCCCCATCAACAATGCCGGAATATCAGAAGGAGCATGAATGGGTGAGGCAATGGCTTTGGTTTTTCCATATTGATTGGCCAATAAAGTTGTGCTTTTAAGAAAAAACCGGATAGGCAGTGATTTTTCAAAATCGGGGGTGGTTAAATCTTTTATTTGGGATAAATCGGTGATAACCGGCTTTTTGGAGTTTGGAGCGTATTTGTCAAAGAACAACAGTTCGCATCCAAAAGCTTCCGCTTCAATTGGGAATGAGAATGGAGTAATGAGAATATCAGGGTCAAAATTGTCAACAACTGCTTTTTGCCCTTCGAACCATAGTTCCGGATTTCGGTAATACTCTTTTGCACTCGTTTTCAGGAGGCTTGCCCCATATAGCGAGAGCAGCATGGTAAAAGGCTGGTAATCGGTTTCGATTCCGGGAATTGTTGCCAAAACTCTTTCCAAACTATTCATATTGTACTCAGAATTAAAAGTCGAATTTCCAGTAAAAATTATTTCACTTTACTGATAAGCGAATCGAAAAGTGCCGGAGCATCAATGGCATTATCAGCAGTTCCGTCGCCGCCAACATCAGCAACAAGTTCGGGTCTGAGTTTAAATACTGCACCTCCCACAGCAAGCTTAATTTTGTCTGATAATAATTGACTGTCGAGTTCATTCCTGATTTTCAGAATGTTTTTTGCCGTTGTAAACATCATTGCCGAAACTGCAATAATCCCTGCCTGGTTTTTAATGGCATTTTCGATAAAAATTTCTGCCGGCACATCGTTCCCCAAATCGATGATATTCCAGCCCGCGGATTTTGCGAAAATATGTACCAAACGCCTGCCCAGCGGATGGAAATCGTCTTCAATGTTACCCAAAACTATTGTTCCCTTAACCTTTTTATCTGCAACCAACATTTCTTCGGATTGCGACGCAATCATATAAAATTCTTCCGCAACTTTTCCGCTTAAGTAGCCATGAGCCAGTGAAAGCTTCCCTTGCATCCAAAGCTTTCCCCATTCAATAAGCATAGGCTCCAAAACAGTAAAAATGATTTCTTTAAACCCACTTTGGACCGACCAGTCTTTTAATAATTCTACTGCTTTGTCTTTCTCTCCTTCGTTAATTGCGTCGCCTAAAATCCTTATTTTTTCCTCTGTAGTCATAGTGGTTTTAAATATAGGTAAATATTTAATATATAATCTATTAAACTGTTTATCGTACCGTTGTTGCTTTTTCAATTTCAATAAGTTCCAGTTTTCTGAATTCCACTTCAGAGCCTTCGGCCTGAACGGCAATCTGGCCACGCACTGCGGTGCAGTTTGCGCCGTAGTTTACAAGCATATCGTTCACCCAGACTTTTATGGTGTCGGCCACGCATTCAACCACCATTTTGTTCCAATCGCCCAAGGGGTTCTCAGAGCCGTCGGTAAGGTTTGGTATGCGGCGTTTTTTACCTTCGGTAATCCCCCACTCTTCTTTCGGGCCGCGGCGGGCTTCCATATCGGGAACTGTAATGTCTTCAACAATGCACCAGAAGTCGCCGGCATTTTCGTGCATCATCTGCACTTCGAGCGATTTCGGAAACATTTGGTACAACGCCCGTGGTGTTGATGCGTGTACCAGCAGACCACAGTTTCCGGGTTCGCCGGCAAAACGGTATTCAGCTGTAATCCGGTAATTCTGGTAAACCGAATCAGTAATCAGGTGGCCGCCAGGCGTACCCAGACTCACCAGCATCGAATCGCGGACAATAAACGGGTTCACCGTGTCGGGGTTTTGGTCCATCGCCGGAACATCGACATGCCATCCGGTTAAGTCAACTCCATTAAACAACGAAACTGGTTTAGGAGGTTCGGGTGTTGTGCAGGCAAACAGGGTTGCCATCAACAGGAGGGAGAAAGTCAGGTTTTTCATTTTTGTTGTTTGTTATTATTTTGTTTATTCAGTTTCATATTTAAACCACATAGGCACATAGGGCACATAGTTTATTCTTAAATCACTTTTCGTTAATCATCATTCAATATTCAGCTGTTCTTTCGCCCACTTAATATATTGTTCCCAGTCGTATTCAGTAACATCGTGTTTGCCAGTGCGAATGTGGTAAGCCAATGTGTTTAAAATTGGCTGGTTTACCGGCGGCAGTTCTGTTATTGTAATCCCCTTTTTGCCGTACAGATTAAAAACGGGAGTTGCATAATAAGCGCCCAGCAGTTCGCCTTTCGGGTCGGCCCACTGGTCGTCTTCGGCACTGGCTACATACAGCGGTCGCGGTGCAATCAGCGCCAGCATTTCGTGTTGGTCAAATGGCATCAGTTCTTCTTTGTTGTTGTAGTTTTTAAAATTGTCACAAAACCAGTGTGGAAAAGCAGTGTTGATGCGCCCCACTGTTTCGCCAAATTTCCGTTTTGAAAGCGCAGCCCCGCCACACCCCGAATTGTTGGAAATTACAGCGGCAAAACGTTGGTCAGTCGCACCTGCCCAAAGTGAAGTCTTCCCCAACCGCGAATGGCCAAAAACTATCACTTTCGATACATCCACATCGCTGTCGGTCACTAAATAATCCATTGCACGGCTGAGTCCCCAGCTCCACGCAGCAATACTGCCCCACTCGTTTTTTGCCGGATGTTTTTGGTCATCGGTATAAAACAACGGGTGAATTCCGTCGGTAAAATCGTTTTTGTCGGGGTCAACTTCTCCATAATAAATCGTAGCCAGACCGATGCCCGATTCGAGCATTTTTTCGATGGCCCAACGATTGGAACGTACTCCGCGCGACTGTTCGGTTAACTGGTTGTTGATAATTCCAAAAGAAGGATTGTTTTCAACCCAGGCATCGGAAATTATAATATCGGCATCGTTGGCAACTGTGTGATTTCCATAGAAGTTATAACCCAGAAACAGTGGTGCTTTCTCCACATTTTTCGGAAGATAAAGAAGAATTGTAAAACCAAGCTTTTTGCCATTTTTTTCGAAATGCAGCAAAACCTGTTTGCGTTTAGCCTTACCGTTGTAGGCATTTTCCGATTGCTCCAGAATCTCGACAGATAAAATTTTCAGGTCGCCGGGTATTTCGCCAAACATATTTTGGGTGAAAATTTTCAATAATTCGGGCCGGCGTTTTTTCTCCCAGTCTTTCACATTCTTAACCTTTTTCTGATTAAAAGTTACCAACGGGTCGGGCACCACAAATTTTGGCACTTTGCTTTCGTCGTAATTTGGCACAAACTGTTGAGCAAAAATAAGTTGTGTTATCAGCAGGGCTATCAGCAGAAAGAATGTTTTTTTCATATCAGTTTAGTTTTAAGTTTCGAGTTCAACGTTTAAAGGGTGACGCGGTTTTTAACTGCGTTTTAAATGGCGGTTAAAAACCGCCACACCTATTACCTCCTTCACGCATTGTTTAGTAAGCAAAACTGCTGCCGCCCAAAAACTCGCGTAACAGCGAGGTTGGCGGAATTTCGCTGTCGTCGATCTGCTTAAACCACGACAAAAACTTGAGCAACCGGCTGGCTTCAGCATATTCAGGCCGGTTTTCCTCCACATTTTTCAGCAAAGGTTCGGCGTATTTTTTTAGTACTGCAAGCTCGTACAGCGTGGCCGAGTTAAACATCACATCGGCGTTTTCCTGGTGCGGAAAAATATTTTTCTCTTCGCCCCGGCGCACCGATGGCCAGCGTTTGATGGTTTCCCATGCCGGATAACCGCGGTACTTGCTGTCGCGAATAATGCGGCGCAGCAGCCGGTTGTCGGCTGTTGAGATGTGCGTGTGCTCGTCGTAAGAAATTTGTGTTAATGCCGAAATAAAAATGCTGAACGTGAATTTCCGCTCAATGTGTGGCAGCAATCCTGGGTTCATTCCGTGAATTCCCTCAACCACAAGAATATTGTTAGGTCTCAACTTCAGTTTTTTGCCCGATACTTTTCGTTTTCCGGTTTGAAAATCAAAACCCGGAAGTTCAATTTCTTTGCCTTCAAGCAATTCGTTTAGTTGCTGGTTAAAAAATTCAATATCAATAGCATCGAGCGACTCAAAATCGTATTCGCCAAATTCGTCAACCGGTGTATGTTCGCGATCAACAAAATAATCGTCTAATGAAATCTGGTGTGGAATCAAGCCATTTACAATCAGTTGAATTCCCAATCGTTTGCTGAAAGTGGTTTTACCCGATGCCGACGGCCCCGAAACCAGGACAATTTTAATATCGCCATTTCGTGAGTGAATCATGTTGGCTATTTCGGCAATTTTCTTTTCGTGGAGCGCTTCCGAAACCTTAATTACATCACCGCTACGCTGCTTCAGTGTAAAACGGTTCAGTTTGCCAATGGTTGAAACATTCAGAATTTCGGCCCAATCTTTTTGCTCCTGAAAAATGCCAAACAATTTTTTCCGCTCGGTTAGTTTGAAAAGTTTGTCAATATTTTTTGGTTTTGGAATCTGCAACAGCAACCCATTGTAGTAAAGTGCGAGCCCGAAATTGGTAATATAACCAGTGGATGGCAGCAGGTGCCCATAAAAATAACTACCCAGGGGTTCCAGAAAATAGAGACTCGAATACAATTGTCCCTGCTGCTCAAAAAGCAGGGCTTTATCGCTCAATCCCTGCTTTTTCAACAATTCAACGGCTTCGGTAGTTAACATCCTTTTTTTTACAAACGGTATATCGCGTTCAACCAACGATTTCATTTCCTGCGAAATGGCGTGAATATCCGATTCGTTTAAAGGCCTGTCCAGTCCGTTCAGTTCGAAAAAATAACCGTTTGAAATACCGTTCTGAATGCGCAGATTTGCCTCAGGAAAAACCTCTTTAACAGCGGCATACAGCAAAAAAAACAAACTTCTGATGTACAACCTGTTTCCATCGGGGTGGGTTATATCGAAAAACTCGATTTGTTTTGGCTTTACGAGACAAAACGAAAGTTCGCGGACCTGGTTGTTCACAATGGCACCACAAACCCTGTTTTCAGCTTTTATTTTGAGTTGATTACAAATTTCGAGCAATGAAGTGCCCAATGGATAAGTATAACTGGTTTCAGTATTTTTACAAAATATTTCAACGTGCTTCATTAATATTTTTTTGGTTCAGGTAAATGTATTAAAAAGAATTTTTAAGTGATAAAATGGCGTGAATTTTATCAGGGGAATAAACCTGAAATAAACGCCTTAACCCACGACAATGCTTCAAAATACTAACAGATACCTCACGTTGTGAGAATGACTATAGCGGTGGATATAATCCGCCTCACCCTACTTCAGCTCCTCTTTCAGGAATTTAGCAGTAAATGACTTTTTGTTTTTGATAACCTCTTCGGGAGTTCCTGCACACAGAACTTCACCACCGTTTTTGCCACCCTCCGGACCAATATCGATAATATGGTCAGCAACTTTAATCACATCCATGTTGTGTTCAATCACAATCACTGTATTTCCGCGGTTAACCAGTTTATTCAGAACTTCCAGTAAAACACGGATGTCTTCGAAATGTAAACCGGTAGTTGGTTCGTCGAGTATGTAAATGGTTTGGCCTGTGTCGCGTTTGGCCAGTTCAGCAGCCAGTTTCACGCGTTGCGATTCGCCACCTGAAAGCGTGGTTGACGACTGACCAAGCGTAATATACCCCAGCCCCACATCCTGCAAAGTATGCAGTTTTTGTGAGATGGAAGGAATGGCATCAAAAAACTCAACACCCTGTTCAATCGTCATTTCCAAAACATCACTGATTGATTTTCCCTTGTAACGCACTTCAAGCGTTTCGCGGTTGTACCGTTTGCCGTTGCATTTGTCGCAATGCACATACACATCGGGTAAAAAATTCATTTCGATGAGTTTCAATCCCCCACCCTGGCATTCTTCACAACGTCCACCGGCTACGTTAAACGAAAACCGGCCGGGTTTGTACCCCCTGATTTTCGCTTCGGGAAGGTGGGCAAACAAATCACGGATTTCGGAAAAAACATTGGTGTAGGTAACCGGGTTCGACCTTGGTGTGCGGCCAATGGGCGACTGGTCAACACGAATTACTTTATCAACCAGTTCAAGCCCTGTAACCGATTTGTATGGCAAGGGGTCCTGTACCGAATTGTACAGATACTGGCTAAGTATCGGCTGCAAAGTTTCGTTTATCAATGTTGATTTTCCACTGCCTGAAACCCCTGTAATACAGATAAATTTACCCAGCGGAATTTTTAAATTCACATTTTTCAGGTTGTGCCCAGTACATCCTTTTACCTCGAAGAATTTGCCATTTCCGGCTCTTCTTTCAGCCGGAACTTCAATTTTCCGGCGGCCATTCAGGTAGTCGGCAGTGAGTGTGTTCGATTTCAGCACTTCTTCGGGAGTTCCGGCAGCCACAATATCGCCGCCATGAACACCGGCCAGCGGCCCCATATCAATCAGGTAGTCGGCATTCATCATGGTTTCCTTGTCGTGTTCAACCACAATTACCGAGTTGCCGGAGTCGCGCAGTTGTTGCAATGCATGAATCAGTTTCAGGTTGTCGCGGTGGTGAAGCCCTATGCTTGGTTCATCGAGAATGTACAGCACATTTACAAGTTGCGACCCGATTTGAGTTGCCAGCCTGATGCGCTGCGATTCGCCCCCCGAAAGGGTTTGCGCGGTGCGGTCAAGCGAAAGGTAATTCAGCCCCACGCCCAGCATAAAACCAAGCCTGTCGCGAATTTCCTTGATAACTTCAACCCCAATTATTCTTTGTCTTTCGCTGATGCGGTTTTCGAGCCCGGTAAACCATTCGCCCAGTTCGGTTAAATCGAGTTGCGCAAGCTCCGAAATATTTTTGCCATCAATTTTAAAATGAAGCGATTCTTTTTTCAGTCTCATCCCGTTGCATTCGGGGCAAATATTTGTTTTCACAAACTGGTTGGCCCATTTCTGCGCAGTTTTAGAAGGATTGTCATCGCGCTGGCTGTCGATGTATTTTACCACACCTTCGTAACTCATCTGGTAGCTCATGCTGTTTCCGAGCGGCGTATTTTTCAGCTGAATCCGTTCGTTTGTGCCAAACAGAACCGCTTGTAATCCTTCTTCCGAAATTTCGCCCACCGGCGTATTGAGTGTAAAATCAAATTTTTCGCCAAGCGCCTCAATCTGCCAGAAAATCAATGTGTTTTTATACGAACCAAGCGGTGCGATTCCACCTTTCGTTATGCTGAGTTTTTTGTCGGGGATAATTTTCTCCATATCGGTTTCAGTAACCCGCCCGAGGCCGTTGCAGTGCGGACAAGCGCCCTGCGGCGAGTTGAACGAAAAGTTATGTGGCGCAGGTTCGCTGTACGAAATACCTGTGGTCGGACACATCAGTAACCGGCTGTAATATTTTACCACGCCACTGTCGGGGTCGAGAATCTGCAATACGCCCTGGCCATGTTTCATGGCGGTTTGAACGCTGCCTTTCAGCCGGGTGACTGCATCATCTTCCATTCTCAGTTTATCGATTACAATTTCGATAAAGTGATTTTTGTAACGGTCAACACGGTGGTTGTGCTTCAGTTCAGTAATCTCGCCGTCAATTCGGGCCGAAAGAAAACCTTTGCGCAATATCTGCTCAAAAAGTTCGCGGTAGTGTCCTTTCCGGCCTTTTACCACGGGAGCAAGAATGATAATTCGTTTTCCGGCGAAATCTTCTTTTATGAGCTGAATGATTTTTTCTTCGGTGTATTTCACCATTTTTTCGCCGGTATTGTACGAAAAAGCTTCGGCAGCGCGGGCGTACAACAATCGCAGAAAGTCGTAAATCTCGGTTACTGTTCCTACGGTAGAACGCGGATTGCGTGTGGTAACTTTCTGTTCGATTGAAATTACCGGACTGAGGCCAGTGATTTTATCCACATCAGGACGCTCCATGTTACCTAGAAAAGAGCGTGCGTAAGCCGAAAAAGTTTCGATGTAGCGACGCTGTCCTTCGGCATAAATGGTATCGAATGCCAGCGACGATTTGCCACTGCCGCTGAGACCTGTGATTACTGTGAGTTTGTTGCGCGGAATTGAGACATTGATATTGCGCAGGTTGTGTTCGCGGGCTCCGTAAACCACTACTTTGTCATCCGACTCCAATGGCTCGTTCTCCGTCATCACGATTTCGCTTTCCGAATAATTCTTCATACTTGATTCCGGTTAATTCAAAACCGGTATTTTAACTGTATATTTTTTTCTGCTTGCATTGGTGAGTTTATCGTCGCGTAGCCACGGATTAAAATCTTTCAGGTATTTATAGTTGATTCCATGTTTAATGGCGAAAGCGCCAAAGTCGGCCACCGGGCCTGTAATTTCAACATTGCGGGTTTTGATGAACGGGTATTTTTCGCTTTCCGGAACCTTGAAATTGTATTTTTCAGGATTTTCAACCACCAGTTTTATGGCGACGATGCGATAAATGTACCGCCGGGTTTCTTCAGCAAAAAAGAGGTCGTAAAAGTTTGTCAGTTTTTGACGTTCCATCTGGCGCTGTACCCGCGCCATTCCTCCATTATAGGCAGCGGCAGCCATTGTCCAGTTGCCGAATTTCTTGTGTCCATCTTTTAAATACCGGCAAAAAGCCTCTGTCGATTTTTCGATATGGTAGCGCTCATCTATTTCTTTGTTTATCTCAAGTCCGTATTCTTTTGCAGTAACATCGAGAAACTGCCAGAAACCAACGGCTCCGGCGGGAGAAACTGCCCGCGGGTTTAATGCACTTTCGGCCATGGCCAGATATTTAAAATCGTCGGGGACACCGTTTTTCTTTAAAATGGGTTCAATAAGTGGAAAATAGCGGGGAGCCAGTTTTATCAGGCGAATGGTTTGTGAGTGAAAATAGGCATTCGAAATCAGTTCGCGATCAAGATATTCACGCACATCAAACAATTCGAGTGGCATTTTTTCGCCGGCAAAAGTTGCTTTGTCAGGCAACTGATACGATGTAAACTGCTCAACTGCTTTCGTTTCAACTCTTTCATTTTCCGGTTTTAAACTGCTTACTGCAAAAACTATAAACAGAATCTTTGCAACCACTACTATCGAAAGAAGAATCTTCCACCACCTTTTATCTTTGAATTTCTGAAGCATCATTTTCATTGTTTTTCACGAATCGGCAAAAATACACTTTTACTTTTTCCTTAACAACGAAAAGGCCCGGCAGTTTGCCAGGCCATTAAAAAACTAATACAAAATTGAGTTACTCAGATCAATAGTACTGATATCGTGTGCACCACCAGTTTGCTCCACAAGCAGCAGTTGCGTATTCGTTTAACTCAACCAATTTGCCGGCTTCAAAAACTTTTACTGAACTCAATATTTTATCGGCAGCACCTGCTTTTTGAGCATATTTTTTAATGGAAAGCGTTGCTCCTTTAAGTATGCGTTCAAAAGTTATGGTCGTGTTCAATTGGCCATCTTTAAAAATCAGGGTTTTCGAAAGCAATCCATTTTCATCATATTGATTTTCATATAATTTAATACCGTTTAAATCGGTTACAAGTACAAGCTTTTCGCTGGAATTGTACTCGTAGTTAAAACCTCCGCTACTCTTTTCGGTGAAATGTTTTTCACTGATAACCAGTTCACCGTTGTAAACATAAACAATAGAATCTTCAACAATCCCCGACTGGTTACGAATTACTTTTGTTCGCGTGTTTGCCTGCGGATAATTGTAATTGTATTCTTTCGATACTTTTAAACGGCCATCGGTTGTGGTTTCGCGAAGCAATTGTAATTGTCTGAGCAGTTTCTCACCGTTGTATATAAATGTATCTTTCTGCAAAACAACCGGTTGCGATGTTTTATAATCGGTAAAGATTTTGCCGGCGATTTGTTCATTATCATAAATAAATTCCACATCCGACTGAACCTCATAATCATCGCTATTAATAAAGTGAAACTCTTTTTTCACTTTCCCCGATTCACTTGTTCCATAAGTATAATCGATATACGATTGATTATCAACTACCGATTCTTCTGTTTCCAATAGAGAGCACCCCCCGGTAAAAATAAGGGAGAATAACACGATTAACATTTCACACCGCTTTTGCATAACTGTACTTTTTTAAGTTTAAAAATCAAACCAACCTAAACGCTACACAAACCCGGGACGCGATGTATTTCTATTTTTTACATAATCC
Organism: Prolixibacteraceae bacterium; assembly: GCA_003516705.1. Taxonomy (GTDB): domain Bacteria; phylum Bacteroidota; class Bacteroidia; order Bacteroidales; family Prolixibacteraceae; genus Draconibacterium. Next base: position 29,002 of record DPCJ01000016.1, read on the forward strand.
TAAAGAAACGACTTCTTCCGAAGAATTACATGCTAAATGAAGTTACAACTAACAACATTTGTTCGAAAATCAAAGGTTTTAACCCAAAAAAATACCCTTAATTCTCAGTTTAATCGAATAAAAAAAATAAAAATATTTACGTCCAATTCTGTTAGAAAAACAAATACAGGTGCAAATGTTAAAAAAATTATTTGAAAAATCCAAACACTTTTCTGTAGTTTTTTCATTTTCAGCATATTATTACCCAAAATAGGCAATTTACCTATTCAATCGGGGTGAAAAGAATACTTCAGAAAGCAAAAAAGGCCGCTTCTGAAAACAGAAAGCAGCCTTTAACAATACATAATAAATATTAATCGTTTTTAACCTGAATATAGCTTACCTGCCTGATATTCTGAAGATCGGAATAATCATACTGATAAAATCCATCGTCACCAATCATAAACAAATATCCATCAAACGGAATTACGTCGTAGGTTTTAATACCGGGAAAACGCGCAATCTGATGATCATCGATATTCAGTTTATCTTCCACATCATAAACTTTCAAACCAGCATCGCCATCGCAAATAAACAGGGTTTTATCGTCGATTCCCAAACCGTACGGACCAGTCATCGGATAAGAAGCTTCGAGCGTACTTGTTTTATAATCGGCTGAAAGTTTTACCACATCGAGCCGGTTTACATTGCTCCCGCATGCGTTGCCACCACGAAGCGTGATGTAGGCATAACCATCTGAAATCACCACAGGGTCGCAACTGGTTACATGCCAAAATGAACCAACATAACTTAGTGCTGTCGGCACTTTCAGACTAAAAATTTGCATTCCGGTTTGGGTACCGATAAACATGTGTTCATCGTAAATAAACATTGTTTCCATTGCCCATCCAATCTGCTGTTTGCCAATGCTCACCGGTTTTGCAGCATCTTTTACATCGAACATGTAAACTGTTGAATTATCCACTGTATAAAGATAATCGTCGTACAAACCAAACCGTGCCATCGAGCCGCCCACACCAAAACTGCCACCAGCCGATGCCGTGCCTCCGCCCGAGTAATTCCCATCCATTGCATACTCGGCTTTTCCCATAAAATAGTATGGATAATAGTGATATTCAATTTCCTGGCGTACCTTTTTTATTTCCCAGTCAATTACAACACCTTTTTCCTGATCCACCGATGCAAGTCGCAATTCTTCATCGTCGGGCGGTGGTGTCATGTACGGAAAAACATCATTTACGCGGCTTACTTCCTTTGGATTTCCAATATCCGAAATATCAATTGCCACCATGTCGATGTAGCTGTCGGCGTATAAAATATTGTTTTTAACTGCCAGATCCACATTACCCGGGATTTCGATAAACTTCAGGTTAACAGGACTCTGCGGATTTCGGTTGTCGATAATGTGAATGCCTTTCATTTCCTCATTCACAAAGATGTAGCCATCCTTAAAATATATTTTCCCCGGATTTACCAGATCGGTGGCACTTGTAACCTTTACCGATGCGCGCAATTCTTCGTAGGTCATATAAACCGGCGAATTGGCTGTAAAAACTTCGGAGTATTTGTCCATGCAACCATTGGCAAAAACCAGTAAAATAACAAGTGAGATTATATTTCTTATTGTTTTCATAGTACCTGATTTTTAATTGAAAATGAATCCTAATTTGATAGTCAGCCGGTTGTAGTCGATATCCATCTGGTAGTCGTTTCCGCCAGTGTAACTGAGCCGGTGAAACTGATAACCAAAAGCAAACGACATCCCGAAACCCGACGAAAACATGCGCTGGTAGCCCATGCCGGGGTTAATCATAAAACCACCTTTTGCATCATGCAATTCGGTGTTGTATTGCGGCCATGTACCCGGCCAGATGTCGTAATAATAAACCGGCTGAACGCCGCCGCCATAAATTTCATTCGATTCCTCAAGTGGCACCTGGTAACCAACTTTCAAAAACAAATAAGGTGTTGCGTAAGTATTTCGGAGTTTGTATTCAAAATTTGCGAAAGCCGGCAGGTAGGTTTCTTTCAGAAATTCAAAACCAATTCCCAACCCAGCCGAAAGTTTTGGATTCAGGTTGTAATTGAGTGAACTCGTAAAACTAAAAGGCGCAGCCTGGCTATTATCGGAATTACCAGCCAGAACCCCAAGCTCAGTTCGCAGAAAGAACGGCGATTTTTTAAAATCTTCCTGCAAGGTTATTTCAATCAGCTCTTTTTTGTTTGAAACACGATCAATCTCGTCGGCTTTAAAAATCCAGATATTACCAGCCGATTCAATTTTAATTTTCGAAAGATCTTCGGTGTACTGGTATTTTCCTTTCAGGATGGTTCCGTTTTTCAGGTAAACATAGCCTTTTTGCGGCTGCGCTAAAACGGGAAACGCAATTGTGAATGCAAAAAGTAACAGCCAAATTTTCTTCATATCGTTTTAGTTTTCTCACAAGACGGAATCCCTGATTGAGGGGTTGCGTTGATGAAAAATTAAACCTGATTATTTCAGAAGACCAGCTTTGTCAAGAATTTCCAAAGCATTTGCACCCGTTTTTGCATCTGATATTTTGATTTTACTTTGTCGGAGCGTCTTTTTTATTGCACGTTTTTGTTCAGGATATGCTTTGGCAACCGAATGATTTGAGTACATAATTCGGGTAAGCCCATTTAGGTTTGAAAAGATAAAGCTTGCTTTTCGCAAAATAAATTCAGAGTCGCGGAATTCGCCGTTGATGTCGTTGTAAGGCGTAACTTTTTTCTCAATTACCCGGCTAGAAACCAGCAACATAACTGAACCACGATACAGACATTCGAAATAATTCGTATTCACAAAAATATTTACCGAATCGATATTTACAAAAGTGGAATTTGTTTCATTCTTGTCAGATTCGCTGAAATTCAAGGTAAACTCCTTTACTTTTTCCTTATCGATTTTTACCAGCGCACGGTTATTTTCGTTGTAGGCAATCAGCTCGTCGTTATAAGCCTGATAACGTAAATCAATATTTTCAAAAACCTCACCTGTTTTAAAAACTACCGTGCCTTTTACCCATTCTTTGTGCAAAAAAAAGTAGTTGTTTGCTTTCGGGTTCAGGTAATATATTTCACCCGAAATTTTTCCGTTGAGATTGTTCGACGATTGTTTCAGGTTTGCGCTATACAATCCTGTTTGCCCGAAAGTAAACATCGAATCCAATATTAAACAACAAATTAACAGGTATTTGACTATTCGTTTCATTTTACCTCAATGATTTTTACCGATTTAAAATAGCGATTATCGCGGGTAAATCCTTCCACCGAAATCTCCACAACACCTTTTCTGTCAGATAATTCGAAACTAAAATCTTCAGGTGTGCCAGCCACTTTTTTCCATACAAAAACCTGACGTGTATCTGGTTCACCGGGTTTTGCCGGTGTTTCGCTTAAATAACCCGGATTTTTGTATGGTTGCAGAAAATTGATGTTTCGTCGGAACAAATTGGGCCGATTACCCAGCCACGCATTCGATTTGTCTTTTAACGACACTTCGAGTACCCCGTTTATAATCAAATCGCCATAAACGCGTTCGTACAAAACCAAATCGACATGGCTGATTTCAGTAGATTTTAATGTAGTAAACAACTGGTTGTTAAACACCGGAATACCATTTATCAACCGCAAAGGTTCCTCTTTAAAAAATTCACCCCTGGTTCGGTTCAGCATTCTGAAAACATGATTTTCGTTTCTCACCCGGTATTGAAAACCAGGCAGTAATTCGCGTGAAATTTCACGAAAATCGGGCAAATCAATAAATTCTTCAGGGCGAACACGCACCGTTGGCGGCCCATAAAAAGGAATGCTGTCGGCAATCTCCATCGAAAAAAATTCATTTTGAACAAGATTCGCCGGATTAAAAATCCGGCTGGCAAAACTACTATTCAGTGCATTTTTTATAAAGGAGATTTGTTCAGAAGTGAGAACAACGGGTTCAGTATTTACTAAACCAGTTCTTTCAGGAGCACAATTTTCAGGATGTATCTCAAACTTTCTGTCAGAACCAGAGAAGACCTGAAAAACTGCATCGGTAGCCCCAAAAGCATTTTTCATGAAAAAATGAAAAATACCAGCGCTGTCGGTAACACAATAATCGAAGTAGCTTTCAGGCGTGGTTAAAGAAACAACTACCAGCACTCCTGGCTGCACAACCCCATTTATTCCGGTAACTCTTCCACTTACCAGATAGCCGCCTTTTTCGACAAAACCGGGTGCAGGCGCTGAAGGAAACTGGTAACTGAACCGATAACCGGGTAATTCTTTTTCAAGCGGATCGGTAATTGTTGCCCTGATAACGGCTTCTGAAATGTTAAAATTAGCTGGTATTCCAAAGCGAATATTTACCCTTTCACGGGTTTTGTATGCTTCTGAATCGGTTTTTATCTGAACTTCGGTTAACTTATTGTCAACAATTTCAGCACTGTTTGATTTTGCCAGATTGATTTGAGCAATATCTTCATCGAAACGGTTGTAAACCAGCAATGATTTTGTGACAGGCTTAATCTGATTATCTGCACCGTTGAGCAAAAAAGCCGTAATAAAATACTGACCAGTACTCAGCGAATCGGGAATAATTATAAATCCACGTGCCCAGCTGCCACTGCTTTCAACAGCCACTTCATCAATTATACCACCATCAATTGCTTCGATTTGAAACCTAGCAACCACATCTTCATTTTCAAAATTCGCAGGCAATTTCAACATTACCCAAACTGAATCGCCCGAAACACAAAATCCACGATCGGCAAAAAGTAACGGAGTTTTTACATCGCTTGGCGAGGCAAAAGTTGCAAAACCGATAAAAACCAGCCAACCGTGAAATAATATTTTAAGACACTTCTTCATTGTTCAGGATATTGTTTTGATGGAGTTTCCCAAAAATCGGGCGGAACATCGAGTTGTTGTCCGTGAACCGGTATGTGATAGAAATATGGAATTGGCTTAATCAGGTATCCGCTTTTGTTTGAAATAAATCGCACAAAATAGCGGGTCTCTTTCTGTGTGGCTATTTCGAAATTACCCAGAATAACCTGTTGCGGATTGTTGGTGCACCTGATGTTGCTTTTGGCCTGTACATACAATGGGTCGAACATTTTTCCACTGGCATTGAGCTGGCTGTTTAAATCGTTGTAAAAATCATAAGCCGATTTCGACAAACCATAATGATAAAGAATCAGTATCCAGCCTTCAAAAGTTTCGTTAAAATTCAGTCCTGGTTTTTTCGACAAAAACCAGAGCGGATGACGCACAATTGCGACTGATGAAGAATATCCGGCAGGCCCGGCAATGTTAAACGATTCGCCTGATGTTGATGAATCCCAGGCATACATCGTTGCCGGCATCGAACCGCCCATTGTTGGTACTTCAACTGTGTAAGTAAATTGAATTATTCTTCGCGTGGTAAACCTGTAATAAGGCAATTGTTTTTCGTGTAAAATATTACCAAGCAACTGAACCCCTTCAACTTCTATAATATCATCTACATCGTTATTTCCATCGGGTGCAAGAATTTTAATACCGGGCTCGCCAAAAATTGTATCGAGCAACGGAACCGGAGGAACCGGTTCAAACGACGATTCATAAGTATTTTTACCGCTTACAATCTTTAATTTGTATTGTAAATTGGCATCCAGATTACCACCTACTGCAAACTTTCCGGGCGACGATTCAAACAATTTATTTTCAACTCCGTTGCTTGAAATTATTGAAACCGTTGCACCGGTAACCGGTGGATAAATAATACTGCCTTCATTGTAACTCATTGACTGGTAAAGTGAAATTACATTGTTCGAACCACCTGCTACAACGCGTGCATCAGCCACAATCACACTTTCCACCTTTTCAATTTCGGGCGTGTAAATCTCCTCACAACCTTGCAAAAGTGCAAAAAGAAAAATGCAATATTTTATCAGCCGATTCATGCTAAAACTTAAAATTATAGGTTAACGAGGGCACCGGAATCCCGATAACCGAAAGTTTATACAGCGAAAATAGTCTGTAATCGTTGGCAGCCGTGGTCAGCGATTTTTTGTAATACACTGAATACGGGTTATTGCGTCCGTAAAGATTGTAAACCGACAAGGTCCAGCTTCCTTTCCACATTCGCTTTTTGCGCAGGTTTTCGTCGAAAGTGATGGAAACATCGGCCCGATGGTAAGGCGGCATTCTGTATTTATTTCTTTCGGAATAATAAATAAGTTGTTCGCCTGCAAAAACATATTTTATTTCAGGCAAAGTTACCGGCCTGCCCGAAATAAAAACAAAATTGGCCGAGAAACGCCAGCGCCGGCTAATGTTGTAGGTTAGTGCAGCTGTTAAATCGTGTGGTCTGTCGTACAAACTGCGGTAATAATCTCCGCCCCAGAGATTCTCTTCCTCAAATTTGCTTGTGTTTTTTTGTCGTGTAACCGAAAAAACGTATCCCGCGTAGCCGGTTAACCTTCCCGAACTTTTTGTGGCACTCAGTTCAATCCCTGTCGAATAGCCCTGGGTTGGGATAAGCGCCGTTTCAAGATGGCTGTTCATCAGCAATTGAGCGCCATTTTTGTATTCAATCAGATTCTGAAGGTATTTGAAATACAACTCGGCAGCGAGGGTTGTATTCTTTGCAACTGAATTATTTTCAAAAACAAAAGCCACCTGGTCGCTGATGAGTGGTTTCAGGTAGTGGTCGATGCTTTTCCATGTTTCGGCAGGCGAAATAACTGCCGAATTGCTAAACTGAAAAATGTTTTGCCTCACGCGCTGGTAATTGAATTTCAGGGTGTTATTTTCATTTAAATCGAAACTCAGCATCAACCGCGGTTCAAATCCTGAATAACTGGCTGAAACCTCGTTTTCGGCAAACAAAAGCGAATCGGTAACATTTGCCTGGTCGAGTGGAAGCCCGGGATTGTACAAATAAACCACCGGCTGACCAATATTTCCGGCCCACGAAAAACGTAGTCCGGCAGTTAGTGAAAGATTGGGTAAAACCTCAAACTCATCGCCTGCATAAACTGCCCATTCAAAAAGCTTTTCGTCGTTCAATTGCTTGTAATCGATTAAAGTCTGGCTTTGCATTGGTTCTACTTCGCCGGGACTTACAAAACTATAAACTGCTTTAAATCCCGCATCGGCATTGTGCCGTGGCGAAATATGCCATTTAAAATTGTATCCTGCCGAACTATATTTTAAACTATTGCGCAGATAATATGCTTCAAGCTGATTGTTGTTAGCATAATCAGTCAACTGGTAATTGTAGCGACTGTACGATAAATTTAGTTCGCCGTACAACGATTCAGAAAACCTGTTGTTCAATGTCAGATTTCCAAGTACACTGCCATATTTATTTACCGATTGGGCGCTTGTACTGTACTCGTCGTTGCTGATGTAACCCATTACGCTAAGTTTGTTGTGTGCATCAAATTTCCAGGTTATTTTCCCGGTGGCATCATAAAAACGGGCCACGCTCCGCGAAATATTCGGATCCGGAATTTTTTTTAAAATCCAGTCGGTGTATGAATTGCGGCCACCGGCAACAAAGGTTATCTTTTTGTTTTTGGTCATTGGTCCTTCAATTGCAAGTCGCGAATTAATAAGTCCGATTCCGCCATAAACCCGTACATTATCTTTGTTGCCTTCCTTAAAATCGACCTCCATCACCGACGAAACACGTTCGCCAAATTGCAAGGGAATTCCACCTTTAAACAATCGCACATCGTGAACCACGTCAGGATTTATCAACGAAAGAAATCCGAAAAGGTGCGAAGCATTAAAAACAGGTGTACCGCTAACAAGCAACAGGTTTTGGTCGGTATTTCCGCCGCGCACGTTGTACCCCGGCGAAAGTTCAGAAACCATCTGGACTCCGGCGCGCATCGTCATTCCTTTCAAAATATCAACCTCTCCCATCAACGCCGGCAGGTTTTTAATTTCGGCTGAAGACATTTGAACAAGACTCATCTGGGCGCGTGGCAAATCGCTTTGAACACCCAGAACCGTAACTTCTGCAATTTTGTGCGATTCTTCAAAAATCTGGAAATCGGCAAAACCATCCTCAATCAGCCTGATTTTAATCAGTGAGTTCTCAAATCCCACAAACGAAAACTGCAACTGATGCTCGCCAGTGGGCAACTGAATTTCAAATTGACCCGAAGCGTTTGTTGAAGTTCCTTTTTGAGATTTGGGATCGAAAACCACAGCGCCTGTTAAAGGTTCACCGGTAGCGCCATCGGTAACGCGCCCAAGTAATTTTGCAGTTTTGTACCGGCCAATATTAAGTGGGTTTCCAACCACTTTGAACTGTTCTGAACCAGCGCTTTCCTTTACCGCATCGTTCTCTTTCCGGTAAATCAGAATTCCGTCATCCTGAAAAAATCGCCAGGCAAGCTGTTGGTCTGCCATAACCAGGTTCAGCGCCTGAACAAGAGGAGTTTCGGTAAATTGAGCCGTTACTTTACACGATTCAACCCAGCTGGTTTTGTAAAACACTTTCAATCCAAAATCTTTTTCGAGCAGAGAAATAAAATCGATAAATGGTTGATTGGTAAAAGAACCGTTGATTTTTATTTCATCAGGTTGTTGTGCTGAAAGTTTGTTCACAAAAAAGAGCAAAACAATTGTCAGATAAAACAGGTATGGTCGCTTTGGTTTCAAGGCTTTGTTACGGTTTATTACAAAGAAAATGATATTAAAAACAAAACTCGTATAAACAGCAGTTGATTTTTTTTGAACAGTCCGTTTTTTTTTCAATCTTAGGATGCGGTTGCAAATAACAACGACCAAACATATTTAACAGTAAAAAAATGAAACGAATAATTACATCTCTGGTCTTAGTTTTTTTCACCCTGATTATTTTTTCGCAAGAAAAGCTGGATTATTTTCTACCTATCGATGTAATTTACGACACAAAAATTCCAACACCCGAAAAGTATTTTAAGATGCAAATGGGTGAATGGCATCTTACTCACGACCAGGTTTTAAGTTATATAAATGAAATCGACAGGATTTCGGACAGGGCAATAAAAGTTGAATATGGCCGCACCTGGGAAAACCGGCCTTTGGTTTACCTTGTGTTCAGTTCTCCTGAAAACCAGCAAAAGCTGGACGAATTAAAGCAACTTCATTATAATTTCTGCGAACCCGGTTCAAACCTGAAAGCAGAAGATGTTCCGCTGGTGGTAAATCTCGGTTATGGTGTGCACGGCAACGAATCGAGTGCCACTAATTCGTCGGTTTTAACCGCTTATTACCTCGCGGCAGCACAAGGCGAAAAGATTGACAGGTTGCTTGCCAATACAATTATTCTTGTTGACCCGTGTTTAAACCCCGACGGTTTTACCCGCCACAGTTCCTGGGCTAACATGCACCAAAGCAGCACTGTAATGACAAAAACCGACTCGCGCCAATACCGCGAAGTGTGGCCCGGCGGCCGTACCAATCATTATTGGTTCGACCTGAACCGCGATTATCTTTTGTTGGTACATCCCGAAAGTCGTGGCCGGGTGAAGAACTTTCACGAATGGAAACCAAACATTGTAACCGACCACCACGAAATGGATGCCAACTCCACTTTCTTTTTTCAGCCCGGTGTAAAAAGCCGGAATAACCCGCTCACTCCCGCAAAAAATTACGAATTAACCCACGGGATTGCACAATTCCACGCAGCGTATCTCGATAAAATTGGTGCTCCCTATTTTACCGAAGAGCAGTTTGATGATTACTATTTTGGCAAAGGCTCGTCATACCCCGACATTAACGGAAGTATCGGAATTCTGTTTGAACAGGCCGGGTTCCGTGGGCGAATCAGGGAAACGACGAACGGCGTGCGCAAACTTGCCTATGGAATCAGAAATCAGTTTACAGTTACACTTTCAACCCTCGACGCGGCAGTTGCAATGAAAAATGAACTGCTCAGTTTTCAGCGTTCATTTTATGCCGATGCTTTCGAAATGGCAAAAAAGGAAGGCTCAACTGCATACATTTTTGGCAGCGAAACCGACAAATTAAAAACTCAGGAATTTGTAAAGCTGCTCAATCAGCACCAGATTGAAGTATTTGAAAATTCAAAAGAAATAAAGGCTGACGGTAAAGTTTTTAAATCCGGCAGCAGTTATGTGGTTCAGCTAAAACAGAAACAATACAGATTAATAAAATCGATTTTTGAAGTAACTACAACCTTTGCCGACAGCACATTTTACGATGTTTCTACCTGGACTTTACCATACGCATTCGGGATTCCGTTTGCAAAAATTGAAGCTAATCCGGCCGGTGAAAAAGCGCAGGCAAAAAAAGTCGTTGGAAAAATTACGGGTGGAAAAAGCAATCTCGGGTATGTTTTCAGGTGGGACGAATACACAGCGCCACAGGCTTTGTTCGAAGTGCAAAATGCAGGGTTGGTAACAAAAGTGGCAACCGAACCTTTCAGTTTAACAGTTGATGGAAAAACAGAGCAATTTACCTATGGTTCAGTTTTGGCACAGGTTGCCGATCCGTTTGCTGCCGACAAGGTTTTCAAGTTGATTTCGCAGGTTGCAGAAAAAACCGGAATTGATTTTTATGCCGCTGCAATCGGGTTGACTCCAACTGGAATCGATCTTGGCAGTAACAGTTTCATGAAGCTTCAAAAACCTGAAGTGATTATGCTTGTGGGTGGAAATGCCAGCAGCAGCGACGCCGGCGAACTTTGGCACCTGTTCGACCAGAAATACCAGATTCCGGTTTGTCTTACTGAAAGCAATATGCTTGCTACTGTTCAGCTTGAAAAATATAACGTGCTTATTTTACCAAGTGGTACGTATCCTGAGCTCACCGGTGAAACAGCAAACAAAGTGAAAGACTGGGTAAAAAACGGCGGCGTTTTGATTGCGTACCGGGGAGCTTCCGCGTGGACGGTAAAAAACGAATTGAGTAAAATCAAATTCAAAAAAACAATTCAGCCCGACACCACCCGGTTTCTGAATTACGCCGACAGAACTAAGGAAACCAATGAAAACAACATCAGCGGAGCAATATTTTATGCAGAAATGGATCTCACCCACCCACTCTGTTTTGGCTATTCAGTTAAAAATTTACCCATTTTTAAAGCCAACGAACTGGTTGCCGAATCGCTGAATATAAAATTTGCTGAACCTGTGAATTTTACCGGAAATCCGTACACCAGTGGATTTGTTTCGGACAAAAACCTTGAAAGGTTAAAAAATGCGCCAGTGGTTACAGTAGAACCGTTTGGCCGTGGAAAAGTAATTACCTACCATGAGAACATGGCTTTCAGGGGAATTTGGATGGCGACGAATAAATTGTTTATTAACGCTGTATTTTTTGGAAATACAATCCGTTAAAATTCATAGGTCAAACCTGTAAAAATGCCAATCCGGTATGGTTTGAAATTTACATCGGGATTTTTATTGATCGAACTAAAATAGTAACTGAATCGGGGCTCAATAGCAAGCGAAAGATTTTTGCCCAAAGTGTAACTTGTTCCCACACCCACTGTACCCGACAAATTCACTGTCGAAATATCCTGTGTTTTTCCAATATTCTGCAAACCGAACTGGTTGTCGATGTAGGCATTGTTGCCCACCAAAAATCCGGTGGTAATACCAGTCATCAGTTCAACTCCAAGCCGGGCATCAACCACCCGGTACCGCACCAGCAGCGGAACTTCCATAAATTCGAAAACCTGGCTGAACTCGCCGTCCGGAACCATCAGATTTGTTTTTTCGGCTAATGACTCAAATCCTCCTGAAAGTTCTGCGCCTTTTGGTGTTGCAGATATGGCGATAACGCCGGCAGTGCTGTTCATGGCCATACTGCCATTTTCAAGTTGAACATTATTGCTGAAATAAGTTACTTCACCCGGTGAAAAAGCATATTCGGCATCCTGGCTTTTCGTTAAAACATTAATTGTGTTTGTCGATTTCTGTCCATTTTGTGCATAATAAACACCGCCTTCAACCATCAGCCTTTTACTTGTTTTATAAATAACCGATAAACCACCGCCAACATTGGCATTTCCGCCACTTCCTGAATAGGTCATGTTTTGTTCATATTCATTGCTGTGGTTTGCAGTGTAAGAAGAATAGCCTGGTGTAAGGTACATTCCCATTTTCCAGCCTCCCTGCCCTTGTTTTTCTGCTGCCATAGCCTGAAGATTTCTGTCAATAATAAATTTTTCAATATCAACCAACTCAGTATCATTGTATTTAACCGGTTGGCGTTTCAGTTCAGGCTGAGGGAAAGGGTCAGTTTCGAATCTCGAATTACGCGACTTCAATTTTGAAAATACTGAATAATTGCGTGTTACAACTGCATTTTCATTTATAAAAACTGTCGGAATTGGAGTAGCCTCTGTATTTCTTTTATCTGAATTTGCAGCAAGAAGTATTTTGTCATTTTTAACAGCTTCAGCAGAAACAGCCTCAATATCATCATTTACCTGATTAAGGTTTTCTTCCTGGTTAGCAGCCAG
>DPCJ01000016.1:41639-49223 GCA_003516705.1 Prolixibacteraceae bacterium
CCAATTTCTTTGTGATTCATCCCTTCCATAACATACAAGTTAAAAACCATACGATAGCGTGGCGGCAGGCTTTGTATCAGTTCAATCAGTTCGTCGGCCGATATTTTTTCAATAATTTCTTCAGGCTGATGCTGGTTTTCGAACACACGTATATCGTCAACCGGATGCATTACCTGTTGTTTTCTGAATTTTTCGAGCGAAACATTCACCATTATTTTTCTTACCCAACCTTCCAAAGAACCTTCGTGCCTGAAGTTTTTCAGGTACGTAAAAACTTTGATAAACCCTTCCTGCAAATTGTCTTCAGCCTCGGTAACATCTTTCGAATAGCGCATGCAAACCCCAAACATTTTGGGTGCAAGCATGTGGTACAATGTTTCCTGTGCGCGAACATTCCCCGAAACACATAGTTCAACGATATTTTTTAAATCTTCCAAAACCGGTTTGTCAATGTTCGCCCAAAATTAAAGATTATTGTTTGCCATTTGTTTAAATATCTCCCAGTCCGCATTGTTTCTGTTTAATCCTCATCAGCTTTAAGGCATACGATAGACGGAAACAGTCAGATTTTGGTTGCGCGGCTGCCATATTTTTTTGAACGCAACCTTTACATCGTTAAACTCATCTTCGAAACAGTTGATTGAAAACAAATGTGTTTGCTTAACTTTGAAATAAAAAAAACAATTGAAAATGAAAACATTAATTTCTTTAGTAGCTGTTTTGACATTTGGAATAATTTGCTCGTGTCAACAGGTGGATTCAGGAAACGATGTATCAAAAAATATTGTGATGGATGAAAAATCATCACAACTTATTTCGGCTGATAATGAATTCGGGCTCGAACTGTTTCAGAAAATCAGGGAGGAGAGTGAAAAAGAAAATATCATGATTTCGCCGCTGAGTATTTCAGTAGCATTTGCGATGGCGTACAACGGAGCCGACAAAGACACCAAAACTGAAATAGAGAAAGCCATGAAAATGAACGGGTTGACGACAGAACAAATCAACAACTCATACAAAATGCTTATCAATGCGTTGCAATCGCTCGATAAAGATGTTGTTTTTGAACTTGCCAATGCCATTTATTATGCCGATGATCTTCAGGTAAAAACAGATTTTCTGAACATCAACAGAAACATTTACAACGCCGAAGTTGAAAAACTTGACTTTGCAGCTCCTGCTGCTGTGGAAACCATAAACAACTGGGTGGCTGATAAAACCCATGATAAAATTACAAAAATCATCGAAAAACTTAATCCGCTTGACCGGATGGTTTTGCTGAATGCAGTTTATTTCAACGGCATCTGGAAGAATAAATTTGATGAAAAAGGCACACACAACCTTCCGTTTACCAAAACCGATGGTACTACGATTGAGGTTGCAATGATGAATAAGGAAGAAAAACTTGATTACACAACCAATTCACTTTTCAGCGCCGTAAAAATACCTTATGGTGAAGGACAATACAATATGATTGTGATTTTGCCCGCCATCGGAAAAAATTCGCAGGATGTTATCAATTCGCTTTCGACAGAAAACTGGGAGAAATGGGAATCAGCATTTACGGTTACTGATAACGTAGTTGTTACAATGCCACGCTTTAAATATGAGTTCAAAACTGAATTGGAAAAAGTGCTGACAAAAATGGGCATGGCAAAAGCTTTTCAACCCGGAGTTGCTGATTTTTCAAAAATTTCGGACGAAGACTTATACATCAGTTCAGCACTGCATAAATCATACATCGATGTAAACGAAAATGGTACTGAAGCTGCTGCGGTTACTTCAATAACTTTTAGCAGAACCAGTGCCGGTAATGAGCCACCAAAAACCTATTTTACGGTGAATAAACCTTTTGTTTTTGCCATCACCGAAAAAGATACGGAAGCCATTTTATTTATCGGCGAATTACAGCATCCGGTTTACGATTAATTTCACATTTAAAATGTAATAAATCAGGTCTGTTTGCGTTTTCAATTCATACAAATTCAGAAGCCATGAAACAATTATTATTATATACAATAATTGCATTTGCATTCATTTTTACAGGTTGCCAAAACGATGACCACGAAATTCAGCTTGAAGATACAGGAATGGTTATTGATTATGCCGGTGCCGGCAATTGCGGTTTTATTATTGAACTTGAAAACGGAGCACGAATTCAGCCCTTGTATTATCCTGAGGGCTTTACTTTCGCCCAGGGACAACGCGTACATCTTGAGTATGTTGAACTCACCAACGTAATTCCATCTTGCGACCGGGGGACACCTGCCGAAATTGTTTTTATCGAAGAGCTCGGTTGTGCACCTTTTGTCGATTTGTATTTCAATAACTACGACAGTTTGGCCCGCGACCCCGTTCATTTGCACGAAGCATTTGTTGATGGTGATTGTTTACAAATAAAAGTCTCATACAGTGGCGGATGCAAGGAACACACCATCGATTTGGCACTGATGCACCCGTGGATTTCCGGAACATCATCAGTTCCTGTTTTCGAAATCAGACACAATGCTAACGACGATATTTGCGAAGCCTGGTTTACGCGCGAACTCCGGTTCGACCTTACACCGCTGAAATTGGAAGGAAAAAAAGAGTTTGTATTAACAGCCAAACTTACCGATGGAACTGTTTACAGCGAAATTTTTGAGTTAGAATAATCGGATACATTCTGATATTGTGGATTTACAAAGATCGTCCGTAAAGGCGGTCTTTCGTTTTTCATGGAGCTTTATTACTTTTGAGAAAACAAAAATAAATGGCTGTAAGCGATATATTACTGATAGGCGACCCTTTGCTTTATGAAAAGGCGGAAGAAGTTCAACCTGAGGAAATCCGGGATTTATTGCCGGCGATTAATTTAATGTTTGATACTGTAATTGATTTCAGACAGCAATATGGAGTTGGCCGTGCGATTGCTGCACCTCAGATTGGATTACTTAAACGTATAATTTGTTTGAACACCGACCGCAAGGTGGCGATGATTAATCCAGTTATTGTTGATTTAAGCAATGAAATGTTTGAAGTCTGGGACGATTGCATGAGTTTCCCAAACCTGCTGGTAAAGGTTATGCGCCACAAAAAACTGACAATCCGCTTTTTCAACCTGAATTTTAAAGAAGAAACATGGTATTTGGAAAATGATATGGCAGAGTTGATTCAGCATGAATACGACCATCTTGATGGAATTCTGGCCACACAGCGGGCAATTGATAACCGGTCGTTTCGCTGGAAAACATAAAAAAAGCCGCTCTTTCAAAGCGGCTTTCCTTAATATTCTTGCTTAATCTTAGAAAATACTGTACGATAAACCAATGGCAAAGTCAAAGGTAGTTTTGCCATAAGTGTCTTTGTAAGAGAATGATTCTCCTAAATCAGGGTCACCGGTGTAAGTAACAGTCTGGTCTTTGTAGAATGTATCAGAAAAACCTGCATCCAAAGTAAGTCTCTCGCCCACTTTCCACATAATACCTGCACCAACAGTAGTTGATGGGTTACTGTAGCTGAAATCGCTCTGGTAACTGTCGGCAACACCCATATCGCCCATTAAACCGCCAACACTCACAGCAAATTTTTCAGAGAGATTAAACTGTAAACCAAGACCCAATTCATAGCCCATTTTTTCGATTTCGCGGGCACGGATTTTAGAAGGGTTTGAACTTTTCCAAACCGCCATGTCCCTTGTATTCATTCCCCAGTCAACACCTTTGTTGAAATATGCAGTGTACGAAAGTTGAGCTTCAAGCCATTCCAAACCTTTATAACCAGCTCCAATGCTTAAAATTGCAGGCACATCGCTGGCTGATTCAGCACCATCAGGAAAAAGACCGAGGTCATCAACGTCAGTTTTATTGGTCAGAGTCATATAAGTGGTATGTTCATATTTAATACCAATATTAAAATCTTCTGAAAGGTTCAGGTTCAACCCAATAATCGGAGTGAAACCAGCCCCGGTTTGTTCTGTTTTAACTTCTTTATCACCAAGTTGTCCGGCTGTTCCGTTAAGTTTTGCCGCTGTTCCGTTTAAAACGGCTGCCTGTTGCTGAAACGTTGGGCTTGCCTGAGTATATGCACCGTGAATCTGAGTAAGATTCATTGCATCTATTTGTGCCTGACTGAGACTCATTAACTTCAAACCTGTTTCAATTCCTGCACGTTGCGTGGCACTTAACTGACCTGCTCCTTCGAGTTGAGCCAAAGTATAATTACCACCCTGCGCAAGGTAAGGTTGCAATGTTGTTGGCATATTGGCAAACATAGTTGCACCTGCTGCAAGACCGGTAACGGTTGTTGCTGTTTGTGTTAACCATGCTGAAGCTAATGTATTTTGTCCGGCAACTTCAAGTTCAATATTTTTAATACTTCCTTCATACACATTTTTCGAAGGCATATAACGTACACCGCCGTAAACCGATATCATGTCGTTAATTTCGTATGTTGCACCAAGTTGAATTCCCCAAAATACAGAGCTTCCGGTAAAGTACAAATCGGCGTCGTAACCTGTAACATCAAACGCGGGACTAATCTGTTTCAATCCGGCCAAACCGGGAACTACTTTTGAAATCGGGATTTCAAATGAAGGTAACCCTCTTTCAAACTCAGCCGAGCCTCCACCGCCATTGGGTCCAAATCCCAACGAAAATGCCCAGTTTTCTTTTTTGTAAACTGCAAATGCAGTAGGGAAAGCCGGAACTGATACCTTCCCAAGATAATCGCCATCGTTTAATAACGGAAAACCGCTATTTACATTTTTATCCTGGAAAATGGTCTGGTTGTAAATGGCAAAGTGCCATCCATCCTGCATAAGACTTAATCCGGCCGGGTTAAAATACACCGCGTCAATATCGCGCGAAGCGTTGCGCGACATCATTCGGATATACTGTGCACTCTGGTTTGTGTTGGTTAACAAGCCTCCTCCAAAAGTCAAGGTTGAAAGTAGCAGCATAACTGCCAGAAAAGTTAGTTTTCTCATCGATTTTTAATTTAAATGAATTATCACTTTAAAAATACTGTTTGTATTGAGATACACTTCAAGATGGTAGCTGAATATGGGCAGCAAAAATAAAACTAAAAAATTAACAGCAAAACATTTGTGCTCATTTTCAGCATTTTGAGACTATTCGAATATATCGTTCCCATGTTCAATTTAGAACAAAAGAAAAAACCCGGAACAATGCCCCGGGTTTCCCTGAATATTTACTGTTTTAAATATGAATTACTTCATCGTAGGCTGCTGCAGCTGCTTCCATCACTGCTTCACTCATTGTTGGATGAGGGTGAATCGTTTTCAGCAATTCGTGACCGGTAATTTCAAGCTTTTTGGCTACTACCATTTCAGCAATCATCTCGGTAACATTACCTCCAATCATATGAGCACCCAAAAGTTCACCATATTTTGCATCAAAAATAAGCTTTACAAAGCCGTCTTTTTGTCCGGCAGCGCTGGCTTTTCCACTGGCTGAATAGGGGAATTTACCGATTTTTATTTCGTAACCTGCTTCTTTTGCTTTGGCCTCTGTCATTCCAACCGACGAAATTTCTGGATTTGTGTATGTACATCCCGGAATATTACTATAATCAAGCGGATGCGGATTTAATCCGGCTATTTTTTCAACACAGATAATACCCTCAGCTGAAGCAACATGAGCTAATGCAGGTCCGGCCACAATATCCCCAATGGCATAAACACCTTCAACATTCGTACGGTAAAATTCATCGGTCTTTACCCGACCCTTGTCAAGTTCCACTTTCAACTCTTCAAGCCCGATTCCTTCAATATTCGGAGCAATTCCAACTGCTGAAAGAACAACATCAGCTTCCACAATTTCTTCTCCCTTTTTGGTTTTTATGGTCACTTTACATTTGTCGCCCGACGTATCAACTTTTTCAACCGAAGCGCTTGTCATCACACTCATTTTCATTTTTTTGAAAGAGCGCTCTAATTGTTTTGCAACTTCCTCATCCTCGTTTGGTACGAGTGTTGGCATAAATTCAACCAGCGTAACTTTTGTACCAATGGTTTGATAAAAATAAGCGAATTCGCTGCCAATAGCGCCCGACCCAACCACAACCATACTTTCAGGAAGTTTGTCCAATGTGAGTGCTTTACGGTAGCCTATAATTTTTTTACCATCCTGTGGCAGGCTTGGCAACTCCCTCGAACGGGCTCCGGTTGCAAGAATAATATGCTTTGCTTTGTAGGTGGTTTTCTTTCCTGCGTCATCGGTAACTTCCACTGTATTTTTGCCAGTAAGTTTTCCAAAACCGGCAATCGATTCCACCTTGTTCTTTTTGAACAGAAACTGTATGCCTTTGCTCATTCCATCGGCTACATCGCGGCTACGTTTTACCATCGCATTAAAATCAGCTTTTACCTCGCCGCTGATAGCAACGCCATAATCGGCTGCATGAACAGCGTATTCAAATGCCTGCGCACTTTTCAACAACGATTTTGTGGGAATACAACCCCAGTTTAAACAAATTCCGCCAAGGCTTTCTTTTTCAACAACGGCAACTTTCAGCCCCAACTGTGCAGCCCTGATTGCGGTAACATATCCGCCGGGTCCACTCCCGATTATGATTACATCGTAATTCATTTATTATTGTTTTAATTAATTTTTTCGCATTTATAACATTTCTGTTATCGAAAGGTTTCGATAAATATACGGCTAAAAACCTGAAACCATTTCAAGCTGACCAGTAACTTTTTTACACATCTCTGCTATTTAATCCGTTGATAGATTTCAAGCAAAATTCCCGCGGCAGCAAACGAACTCACCGACTGACCGAGAACTTTCTGTTCAAGTTCTTCGATCATTGGCTTTATCTCCTGATTTCCGTAGAAATTTCGTTTTAAATGTTCCTGAATTGTTTCGTGCATCCAGTAAATCGCCTGCTCGTTTCGTTTGGTGGCAAACCAACCGTTTTCATTTGTAAGTTTTCTGTATTTTTCAATTTCAGACCAAACCGAGTCGATTCCGTTTTTTTCAGCAGCTGAACAGGTTAAAACACCGGGAACCCAGTCAGAGTCCTTTTTTGGAAACAAATGCAGTGCATTTTTATATTGAATTTTTGCCAACTGCGCTTTTTCGAGATTATTTCCATCGGCTTTGTTAATGGCAATCAAATCAGCCATTTCCATGATTCCGCGTTTAATTCCCTGTAATTCGTCTCCAGCTCCGGCCAACATCAGTAACAGAAAAAAATCTGTCATCGAATGCACGGCAGTTTCGCTTTGGCCAACACCAACGGTTTCAATAAATATGTGATTAAATCCTGCAGCCTCACACAACACAATGGTTTCTCGGGTTTTACGCGCAACTCCGCCAAGTGAACCAGCAGAAGGACTTGGCCTGATGTAAGCATTTTTATCTCCCGACAAATCTTCCATCCGGGTTTTATCGCCCAGAATGCTTCCTTTCGAGCGCTCGCTGCTGGGATCAATGGCAAGCACTGCAAGCTTCCCGCCTTGTTTTGTGATGTAACTTCCGAGCGCTTCAATAAATGTACTTTTGCCAACACCCGGAACGCCCGTAATCCCAATCCTGATTGAGTTTCCACTGTGTGGAAGACATTGTTTTATGATTTCCT
>DPCJ01000128.1 GCA_003516705.1 Prolixibacteraceae bacterium
AGAAATGCAGCTTTTTCTTTTTAAAGCCTTCTCGTTTTTATATTTTCGGTTCAAATTTTAACTGATGAATGTAGCTGCTTTTATTCCCTGTTTTATCGACCAGTTTTATCCAGATACAGCTTCTAACTTTATAAAAGTGCTTCAAAAAGCAGGTTGTATCGTTGATTATAATCCCGGACAAACCTGTTGCGGTCAGCCCGCTTTTAACAGCGGTTATTGGAAAGAAGCAAAATCGCTGGCGGTAAAATGGCTCGATGATTTCTCCAACGTTGAACTGATTGTTTCACCCTCAGCATCGTGTACAGGTTTTATAAAAAACAATTACAGCAAGCTTTTCAATAATGAGCAACCAACCTTGGAACAATTCAAGGAAATGACCCCACGAATATTTGAACTTTCCGATTTTTTGGTGAACTACATACAGAAACATGATTTTGGAGCAGTTTTTAATCACAGGGTCACGTTTCATGATTCGTGCAGTGGATTGCGGGAATATGGCATCAAAAACGAACCCAGAATGTTACTTCAGCACGTTTCCGGGCTTGAATTGGTTGAAATGGAAAATACCACTACCTGTTGTGGGTTTGGTGGTACTTTTGTCGCTAAATTTCATCATATTTCAACGGCTATGACCGAACAGAAATTGGAAAATGCTTTAAAAACAGGCGCTGAATATATCGTTTCAACCGAGGCTTCCTGTTTACTGAATATGGAAGCGTACATCAGAAAACAAAAACTGCCAATAAAAACAATTCATCTGGCTGATGTGCTGGCAAGCGGACTAAAGTAATAATGCGTGAATGCTATATTGAATGAATGCGTGAATGCTGTAATGAGATATTGATAAATTGGAAAATTGTTCAGCCCGAACTTTAAACTTCAAACACTGAACTTTAAACTAAAACATCTGCATACTGTGGAGACGTTTATAGCGGCCATCAAGCGCAATCAGTTCTTCATGGGTGCCACGCTCCACAATTTCGCCTTCATGGAAAACGCAAATCAAATCGGCATTGCGAACGGTTGATAACCGGTGTGCAATCACAAGTGAAGTACGGTTTTTCATCAGTTTTTCGAGCGCATCCTGAACCAGCCGTTCCGATTCGGTATCAAGTGCTGAGGTTGCTTCGTCAAGGATAAGAATCGGTGGGTTTTTCAGAATTGCTCGTGCAATGCTAAGCCGCTGCCGCTGTCCACCCGAAAGTTTACTGCCACGGTCGCCAATTATTGTTTCGTACCCATTTTCGGTTTCCTGAATAAAATCGTGGGCGTTGGCCACTTTCGCAGCAGCAATTACTGCATCCATCGATGTATTTTCAACACCAAAGGCGATATTATTATAAATGGTGTCGTTAAACAGAATGGCTTCCTGGTTTACATTTCCCATTAAATCGCGCAGGTCGTGCAGTTTCAGTTCGCGCAGGTCGATGCCATCGATAAAAATTCCGCCGCCTTTTACATCGTAAAAGCGGGGCAGTAAATCAACAAAGGTGGTTTTTCCGCTACCCGATTGCCCAACAAGCGCAATGGTTTTTCCCTTTTCAATTTTTAGCGAAACATTGTTTAACACAATTTTCTCATCGTAGGCGAAAGTTATATTCCGGTATTCAATCGATTCTTTTAATGTTGAAACACCTTTTGCATTTGGTGCTTCAGGAATTGTAACATCGGCCAGCAGAATTTTATCAATTCTGTCCATCGATGCTAATCCCTTTTGAATACTGTAAAGTGCAGTTGTAAAAGCTTTTGCCGGATTTATAATCTGGTAAAATATACCAAGGTAAATGATAAACTCTGGTCCCGAAAGTTCACTGTTTTTGTCGAGAATAAGTGATCCGCCATACCAAACCACAATGATAATTACAATGGTTCCAAGCAGTTCACTCAAAGGGTGGGCAAGTTCACGACGGCGCATCAAGCGGTTCATAATACTCCGGTAGTCGCGCAGTTCGGTGTTGAACCGCGCATCCATCTTTTTTTCGGCGTTGAATGCTTTGATAATTCGCAACCCGCCTAAAGTTTCTTCCACCACAGTTAATATCACACCCATTTTGTCCTGCCCTTCGCGCGAAACTTTTTTCAATGATTTACCCACGCGGCCAATGATAAATCCGGCAAAAGGAAGTACCAGAAAAATAAAAAGGGTAAGGCTTGGGCTCATCACCAACATCGAAACAAGCAAAACAATAATAATTACCGGATTTTTCAGGAACATGTCAAGCGATGACATAATTGAATTTTCAACCTCAGCAACATCGCCGGTGATACGTGCCATAATATCACCTTTGCGTTCTTCTGAAAAAAACGGCAGAGCAAGTTTCAGCATTTTGGCAAAAATCTGCTGGCGCATGTCTTTTACAACGCCATTACGGATGTAAACCGCTTCGAAAGCCGCTAAATAGGCAAAACCCACTTTCAGAATTGTAGCAACTATTACAAAAATACCAACAAAAAGCAAGGTCATTCCGGCGCCGTTGGCCGCTTTAAAAATTGTTACATAATAGTACAGGTTGTTTTTTATCGCATCGAGGTTGGCAGCCCACGGCACCAATTCGGTAACATTTTCCGAAACATTAAAAAGAATTTCAAGAATCGGACTCATCATAGCCATCGAAAACACTGTAAACAGTGCCGAAAGCAGGTTAAACAGAAAATTCAGGATTAACTGTTTTTTGTATGGGGGAATAAACCGCCGTAAAATTTTAAAGAAATCCTTCATTTGTCTGTTTTTCAAATTACTTGAAAATCCTGCAATTTGGTATTAAAAAATGCCTGTATAATTTTGTGGTGTAATCTTTTTCAGTTCTGTTTTTACTTCCGCTGAAACGTTAAGTGTATCGATAAAATTGTGAATCGAATTTTGGTCGGTAACCTCGTTTTTGCGGGTGAGGTCTTTCAGCGCTTCATAGGGATTGGGAAAAAATTCGCGCCGTAAAATGGTTTGAATAGCTTCAGCCACCACTGCCCAGTTGTCCTCCAAATCTTTTTGAATAACTGTTTCGTTGAGTAAAAGTTTGTTCAATCCTTTTAATGTCGATTTCAGTGCAATGATGGTATGACCAAACGGAACCCCGATAAATCGTGTCACTGTGGAATCGGTGAGGTCGCGCTGTAAACGCGAAACCGGCAGTTTATCCGAAAGCTGAACAAAACCGGCGTTGGCAATCCCGATGTTTCCTTCGGAGTTTTCAAAATCGATTGGGTTTACCTTGTGTGGCATGGTTGACGAACCTACTTCGCCTTTTTTGATTTTCTGCTTAAAGTACCCCATCGAAATGTACATCCAAACATCACGGTCGAGGTCGAGAATAATGTTGTTGATACGCCGCATTGCATCGAAAACAGCGCTGTAGCTGTCGTAGTGCGCAATTTGAGTTGTGTATTGCGAGCGCTCGAGCCCCAGTGATTTCGTACAAAAACTGTTGGCAAAATTTTCCCAGTTAATTTGCGGATAAGCCACAAAATGCGCGTTAAAATTACCGGTTGCACCACCAAATTTGGCATAACATTTCAGTTCGCGAAGCTGGGCAATCTGAATTTTCAGCCGCTCAACAAAAACCATAATCTCTTTCCCGAGTTTGGTTGGCGAGGCAGGCTGACCGTGTGTTTTGGCCAGCAACGGAATGTTTTTCCAATCGCTTGCCATTTCTTCCAGTTTTTGCACAACTTCGTCGAGTAGCGGAAAATATTCTTCGTTCAGTGCATCGCGCACCGACATGGGAAGTGCTGTGTTGTTGGCATCCTGTGAGGTAAGCGCAAAATGGATAAACTCCTTGTATTTGCCGAGGTCAAGTTTGTCGAACTCTTCTTTCAGAAAATATTCAACAGCTTTTACGTCGTGGTTGGTAATGCTTTCAATTTCCTTGATTCGGGCGGCATTTTCAACCGAAAAATTCTGGTGAATATTTCGTAGCAAAGCGAGTTTTTCGCGCTCAATTTCAGTTAATTGAGGCAGCGGTATTTCGCAGAGTGCAATAAAATATTCAACCTCAACAAAAACCCTGTATTTTATGAGAGCAAACTCGCTGAAGTATTTCCAAAGATTTTCAACCTTGCTGCTGTACCTGCCGTCAACCGGCGAAACAGCCAAAAGAGAAGCATTTTCCATTGTTGTAATTTATTCCAATTTATTCGATTTGTTTTTCAATTCATTCGGTTTGAATAAAAAGAAACGCGAATTTAGCCTTTTGAAGGACTTTTGTCAAACTCTCTGCAATAATATTGTTTAACAACGTGCTCGAATTTGGGTTAAGGGAAATAAAAAACATCGGCTGAACAGAATAGACCAATTATCCGGAGGTTAACATTGCCGGTTATTTCGACCAAAATATTAGTTTTGAACTCAATCAGCAGAAGCGGGCCGGAATGAACAAATTTCCGGAACCGGCCCGAAAACTTGAACCTGCTGTTTCGGGAAAATGAAGACAATGAAATTAATCTGGTTACTGCTTTTAGTTGTAGTTTCGATAGCAATTCAGGCACAGGAGAAAAAAATAGTTTATAAACTCAACATCAAACAGGAAATAACCCGTGCAACCTGGCGGCAGGTGCAGCAGGCCTTTGACGCAGCCGATTCGCTGAACGCCGATGTTTTCCTGATTCACATGAATACTTACGGCGGAACTGTGCTCGACGCCGATTCAATCCGCACAAAAATTCTGCAAAGTCCGATTCCGGTTTATGTATTTATCGATAACAATGCGGCATCAGCCGGAGCGCTGATTTCAGTGGCCTGCGACAGCATTTATATGCGACCCGGCGGAAGTATCGGGGCTGCCACTGTTGTAAACCAAACTGGCGAAGCCATGCCCGACAAATACCAGAGTTACATGCGTTCAACCATGCGGGCAACTGCCGAAGCACATGGAAAAGACACAGTTTTTGCCGGAAATGATACAATTCTCAAGTGGCGTCGCGACCCGCAAATTGCAGAAGCTATGGTTGATCCTGCGGTTTTTATTCCGGGAATTATCGATTCGGGGAAAGTGCTCACTTTTACGCCTACAGAGGCCATCGAAAATGGTTTTTGTGAAGGAATTGCTGAAAATATTCCCGAAGTTTTGCAAAAAGTGGGGATTGAAAACTATACCATTGAAGAATACGAACCTACCTGGATTGAGCGAATCATCGGATTTCTTGTGCACCCAATGGTTTCGGGACTGCTGATTATGGCCATCATCGGCGGGATATATTTTGAAATGCAGTCGCCGGGAATTGGGTTTGCTTTGGGAGTTGCTGTTGTTGCGGCTGTGTTGTATTTCGCCCCGCTTTACCTCGAAGGGCTGGCAGCTCATTGGGAAATTCTTGTTTTTGTTGTTGGAATAATTCTCGTGATTGTTGAAATATTTGTCTTTCCGGGGTTTGGCGTGGCCGGCATTTCAGGAATTGTATTCATTTTTGGAGGCCTTGTTTTAAGTCTCATTAACAATGTGAATTTCGATTTTAAAGGTGTTGAAATGTCGACAGTAGCAGTGGCAGTTACTACCGTAGTACTTGGT
The DNA here is from genome assembly GCA_003516705.1 of Prolixibacteraceae bacterium. Taxonomy (GTDB): domain Bacteria; phylum Bacteroidota; class Bacteroidia; order Bacteroidales; family Prolixibacteraceae; genus Draconibacterium. The sequence goes on from DPCJ01000128.1 coordinate 5,499, forward strand.
GTTTTCGGTGGTTTTGTTGGTTCGTTGCTGTTGGGTAAGCGGCTTTTTACCGCCAGAACAGGCGCTTTTGCTAATCTTTCGCTGCAAGCCATTCAGGATGTTAAAGATGGATTTGTTTGTATTGAAAACGGAATGCTTGAACTGAAAGGAGCAACCGGAATGGCACAAACAGTGCTTCGTCCGGCCGGAAAAGTTAAGATTGGCGATGAAATTTACGATGCTGTTGCGCTTACTGGTTTTATTGGAAAAGGGGAGGCGATTGTGGTTACAAAGGTTGAAGCCACACAACTTTACGTTGAAAAGCGTTAATTTTGCTGACCTTTTCAAACAACAGACATTTTGGTTTGTTTTTATTTTAAATTGATTTATCATGGAAAAATATATCGCTGAATATTTTTCGGAACTATGGTTTTTACTGCTCGAAATGGCGCCCTGGCTTTTGTTGGGGTTGATTTTTGCAGGTTTGCTGAAAGTCTATTTCCCGCAAAAACACATCGACAAGTATTTGGGGAAACCCAATTTTAAATCGGCATTAAATGCGTCACTTCTGGGTGTTCCAATGCCACTTTGTTCGTGTGGCGTAATTCCGACAGGAATTTCGTTTTACAAAAATGGCGCTTCAAAAGGTGCAACCAATTCTTTTCTGATTTCAACACCACAAACCGGTGTCGATTCCATTTTTGCTACATACTCCATGTTGGGCTGGCCTTTTGCAGTTTTACGACCGCTGGTGGCTTTTGTAACCGGTGTGTTTGGCGGTGTACTCACCAATTTTTTTATCAAGGAAAAACCTGTAAAAAAAGCTTCAGCTTTTGCAGGTTTTAAAATTGATGCAGCTGCTTTTGGTCAGGCCGAAAAAACATGCAGCGACGACAGTTGTGGATGTCACGATTCCGAAAGGCCCGACAACCGGCATTCGCTGGTGCGTGCTGCCGATTATGCTTTTGTAGAGCTTTTGCAGGATATTGCCAAATGGCTGATTATCGGATTTCTTGTGGCAGCACTGATTTCGGTTGTGTTGCCCGACGATTTTTTCAGTTCGTTTAAGGGGCTGGGTTTATTAGAAATTCTTGTGGTTTTGGCAGCTTCGGTACCCATTTATATTTGTGCAACAGGGTCAATTCCAATTGCTGCGGTGTTACTGATGAAAGGAGTTTCACCGGGTGCTGCACTTGTATTTTTAATGGCTGGTCCGGCCACAAACGTTGCTACAATTGCAGTTTTGGGGAAAACAATGGGAAGGAAATCTTTAATCATTTATCTTTCTGCAATAATAGGGGGAGCAATTGTTTTCGGATTACTGACCAACTGGTTGATTCCGGCAGATTTCATTCTAAGCAAAATGGTTCACATTCACGGGAATGGGGAAGAACACGAAATGCTGCCAAAATGGTTGCAACTGGGTTCAGCACTGTTTCTTGTTTTTTCCATCGCTGGCGGCTATTTTTATTCAATTATCAATAAGAAAAACAAAATGGGGAAAGTGGAAGGAATTACAGTAAAAGTTACAGGAATGACATGCTCGCATTGCGAAGCAACTGTAAAACGCAACCTTGAGGCTTTAGAAGGAATAACCAATGTAATTGCCGACAATAAAAGCAATACAGTAAAAATTACAGGTTCTGATATTAATCTCGAAAAGGTAAAAACCACCGTAAACGGGTTGGGTTATAATTTTGTTGATTAGAAGTTCTTTCGGGTTAAGTTGGTTGTTTTTTTGTTTTAGCGATTTCCGAATCGCTGATTTTTTATGATACATCGTGATTCGAAATCCAAACAATATTTGACACTTTTCCGTAGCTTTATCGATAAAGTAAAAATCATTAAAATGCACAAAAGTCAATATTTAATTGCTTTAGGCCTTCTTTCAATTGTATTTGTGTTCGTAAACTGTTCAGAGAACAAAAACAAACAGGAAACAAAGACCACCGCTGATGTAGAGAAATCGGAAATTGTGGATGAAAACTCCCTTTTCGATGGAAAAACACTTGATGGCTGGGCTGTTACTGAATACGGGACGCAAGGCCCGGTTACGGTTTCGGATGGGAAAATTGTATTGAATTATGGCGATGGTTGTACTGGCATTAATTGGCTTGGAGATTTCCCCAAAGTAAATTACGAAATTATGCTTGAAGCGCGCAGAACCGTTGGCAACGACTTTTTTTGTGGTATTACATTCCCTGTAAACGACGAGTTTTGCAGCCTGATTATTGGCGGCTGGGGTGGACCGGTGGTGGGCTTGAGTAGCATCGATGGCGAAGATGCTGCGCACAACAAAACCAAAATACTGAAAAAATTTGAAAAAGAAGTTTGGTATAAAGTGCGTTTGAAAGTGAACGGCGAGCGAATCTCAGTGTGGATTGATGATGAAAAAATGGTGGATTTTGCATACCCCGGTCATACGCTTTCGCTGCGTGCCGAAGTAGGTTTATCAAAACCTTTTGGTTTGTTTACCTGGGAAACCACCGGGGAAATCAGGAATATCAGGTTGGAGATTAACGAATGATGATTAACGATTAACGAATGTTGATTTTTGAGCCACACGATGAATAATCATAAAATCCAATAATTAAAGCTGGAAAAATGTATTTTTGAAAACAGAATGGCAGACAAAGCTTACATAACACCTAATGTTCTGAAATGGGCAAGAGAATCGGCAAGAATGTCTGAAGAAATTGCTGCTGCTAAAATTGCTGTGCCTGTTGAAAAATTGAAGGAATGGGAAATAGGGGAAAGCCAACCAACTATCAGACAGGCGCAAAACTTAGCGAAAGCATATAAACGACCATTTGCGTTATTCTTTTTACCTGAAGTTCCCCGCGATTTTCAACCCCTTCAGGACTACAGAAAGTCAGGTTCAAAAGAACTTACAACATCGTCGGTTTTTATAATTCGGGAAATCCAACAAAAGCAGGCCTGGATAAGTGATGTTTTTGAAGAAAATCAAGAAAATAAGTTGCCTTTTGTTGGCAGATTTTCAATAAATGACAATCCACAAAAAGTTGCTGGCGACATTTTAAATACCTTAAAAATAAATCCCGCTTCCTATAAAACGAATAACCCGATTAAAGAATGGATAGATGCAGCGGAGAAAAATGGAATTTTTGTATCACGTACAAGTTTTATTCATTCAAAACTAAAACTCGACTCAGATGAATTGCAGGGTTTTGCGATAGCCGACCCTTATGCGCCTTTTGTGTTTGTAAATTCAGAAGATTGGAATGCACCACAGTTATTTACGCTCGTGCATGAAATTGCTCATATTTGGATAGCAGAAACAGGTATCTCAAATGAAATTGAACCCGAATTAAAAAATAAAGACAAATTTCATCCCGTTGAATTGTTTTGCAATGAAGTTGCTGCAAATGCCCTGATGCCAAAAGAAATAATTTTGGATTTTGATCCAAATTTATTTAAAAATTTCAGGAATGTTTTTAAAACAGCCAGACAGCTTGGCGTGAGTTCCTTTGCTTTGTTAGTCAGGACTTTAAATCTCAATCTTATTTCAATTTCGGATTATCAAAAGCTAAAAAAACAAGCTGAAGTTGACTTTGCTGAATATTTAAGAAAAGAAGCAGACAAAAAGGCGAAACAAAAAGAAAATGAAAAGCAGGGGGGACCGAATTATTTTTTATTGCAGTTAAACCGCAATGGCAGACTATTTACCCAAACTGTTCTTGATGCTTTTCGGGGAGGTACTATAGAGCCAACGTTTGCCAGTAATCTTTTAAATGTTCAGGTAAACAAGTTTCAAAAATTAGAATCCCAATTATTTAAATGAGCACAATAGCAAACAAATTTTGTTTGGATGCCAATGTGCTAATCCAGCCATGGCAAAAATATTACAATCCAAAATTTTGCCCTGAATATTGGAAAATACTTATTGAGCTTGGCAAACGGGAAATAGTATTTATCCCGGAATTGGTTTATGAAGAAATCGCGAGAACAGAAGATGAGCTTTCAAAATGGTTAAAGGCAAGTAAAATTCCGATCGAAAGGATTTCAGAATCAGTAACAATCTGTCTTCAGAAAATATATACAACTGACCCTGAGCATAAGAAATTGGTGGATAATATCCGTGGTCGTTCGTTGGCAGACCCGTGGGTAATTGCACACGCGATGGACCGGAATGCAATTGTTGTGACTAAGGAAAGCAAAGAAACTGCTTTAAATTCAAAAAGGATCAAAATTCCAAACGTATGTGAAAACATGGGTATTGAATGGATTGATGACTTTCAGTTAATTGAGAGGTTAGGCATTCAATTTTCATGTTCGCTGACATAAAAAACAACAACGAGAAGCACAAAGCATCATCCCCGGATTCATCGCATGACTTTGAGTCATACGATGAATATTTATAAAATATTTTACCGCTTAACAACCTCTGTATCAAATAATTTTTAAATTTGAAAGCACAATCAAATTTAACCTGTCGAAATATGAACAAGCTTTCCACCAAAAACAGAGCAATCTTTAAAAATCGGGTAATTTTAATATCCATTGAGTTAAAGCAACCGGAGCTATTAATTGCAATGATGAGAAAGGTAGGAAATATTATGAATTAGCGATGACAAATTATATGGTATAAATCGTTTTGTGTTCGATCTCTCAATTATGTTAGTATGAAAATAATAAAAAATACAGCAAGAAGTTGGCTAATTGAAAATGGATATGAAGATATTGCCAAAATAATTGATGAGATAATGGAAGAATGGAAAATTCAAGGAATTGGAACACGTCGAAATTGGTGGGAAAAGTTATGTGGGAGTAAAGGAGGAAAACCTTTGAAAGTTTTAGGTAGAGAAATTCCAATTTTAAGAGCTGCACAAATAAGAAAAGGTTACCCAATTACTGAGAATGCTATTTGTAGAAATGAAAATGAAATAGTTCCGTTAATAAATAAACAATAGATAATTATGGCAGGTAAACAGAATCAAATCCTTGCATATCACTTTTTCATTGAAAAAGAAAAAGAAGGAACAACTTTTTCAATTGACGAAATTAATGAAGCAGCGCATTGGGACGGAGCTACATTTAAGTCGTATCGAGGTAAACTATTAAAAAATATAATTTTTAAGACAAAGGAAGAACTTTTTTATGTTAAGGGATTAAAAGGTGTCACAGAAACTGAATTTCTTGATCATTTGGCTCAAACTGGCACATTAAAACCTAAATCACGCCAATTAGAAGATTTATTAAATGAATCGGATAATAAGAATCTTACTGAAATAATAAATTCTGGAAATATTGATTTATTAAAGAAACTTCTTGAAATAGCATTGGAAGTTGATGATAAACAAAAGTTGATTGAAACACTAATATTTATATTTCAAAAGACACAAGGAGAAGAAAGAGAAAAATTATTAATAGCACTCAAAAATCAAAATTTAACTAAAAGCGATATTGATATTATTTCGGGGCGTAAAGAAGGTTTGGAGTTATTTAAAAAACATCTATTTGAGAGATCAGATTGGGATGAACCAGTTTGGCAAGTATTTTTTGAAACAAATACTTGGATATTTGGATATGGCCTTGATTATAAATTTTTAAAAATACTTCAAAGAGAAGCACGAGTTTCTGATGTTACAGTTGGTGGCGAAGAACAAGTTATTGTTGATTTTTTAGTTGGAGATAAAAATTTTACAACTCTAATTGAACTAAAAAAACCAAATACACCTTTATTTGATAACGATAAAAACAGGTCTGGTAGTTGGAGACTCTCAAAAGATTTAATTTTTGCCGTATCTCAAATACTGGAGCAAAAAGCAGAGTGGCAAATTAAAAGTCAGTCAAAGCAATATAACAAAGATCGCGAAGTAATAAAACAAAGAACATTTGACCCTAAAATAATCTTAATAATTGGACATACTGAACAATTCAGTGGTGATAATTTAGATCAGGAGATAAAATCAAGGACATTTGAATTATTTAGACGCAATCAAAGAAATATTGAAATTTTAACCTATGATGAATTATATTACAGAGCAAATTTTATTGTCAATCAAAAATAAGACACCAACCTAAGAGAGAGTAAGTTAAAATACTGATCACAGTTTGTGAGCTCTGGTTCACTATCAATATTTTATCGCTTCTTTTTCTTTGTTTTTGGCAGATACTCCGCTTGTTCTTTTTCGTGTTCCTTAATCAGTTTTTTCCAGTTGTAATCGGTATCGCGGGTAAAATCGATAATATTTCTGTAATCACTTTTTTCAAGCTCCATCACAGTAATTTTTTGGTCGAGAAAAGTTTCAATTTCTTCTAACAAGTCCTTTTCTTCAGCGCTGCAAAACGAAATGGCAAGTCCTTTTTTATCACCACGACCGGTACGCCCCACGCGGTGAACATAGTTTTCGGCTACTTCGGGAAGGTCGTAATTCACCACAATATCCACATCCGGAATATCGATTCCACGGGCGCTGATGTCGGTGGCAATCAAAAGTTTTAATTCCCCCGAACGAAAATCGTCCATGGTTTTTGCACGTTCGTGCTGTAGTTTGTCGCTGTGAATTGTTGCCGCATTAATCTGTACGCGTTCCATTGCGAGTTTCACCCGTTCGGCCCGCACTTTTGTGCGCACAAACACAAGCACTTTGCTTGCGTTGTTTTCGTCAATCAGCCGTTCAAGAAAAGCCCTTTTGTCATCCATTTCAATATAGGCCACGGCATGTTCAATATTTTTTGCCACCGGGTTTTTGGGCGAAATCTGGATGCGGATGGGTTTGCTTACCAGCGAGTAGGCTAATTTTTTGATGGCCGGATTGATTGTAGCAGAGAAAAAAAGTGTTTGTCGTTTGGCGGGTAAAAAACGCATCATATCGCGGATATCCTTTATAAATCCAAGGTCTAACATGTGGTCGGCTTCATCCAGAATCAGCACTTTTATTTCATCTAAATATAAATGACCCTGGTTTACAAGGTCGAACATGCGGCCGGGCGTTGCCACCAAAACATCGATTCCGTTTTGCAGCGCCTCAATTTGCGGAGCCTGATCAACGCCGCCAATCAGCGCCAGAATTCTAATGCCCGTATTTGCCGACAAGGAAGTAAACACTTTCGCAATTTGCTGTGCAAGTTCGTGAGTGGGCACCATCACGAGGCAGCTGATTTTGTTGCTGCCCCCGAATTTTTGCTGCTGAACGATTTTGTGAATCACCGGAATTGCAAATGCCGCTGTTTTTCCGGTTCCGGTTTGGGCAATAGCAAGTACATCTTCGCCTTTTAAAATGGGTGGAATCGCCTTAAACTGAATATCGGTTGGGCGACGAAACCCTGATTTTTCGAGATTTATTTTTAGTTCATCAGAAATATGATAATCGGAAAATTTCATTCTTTTTCATGTAAATTATTGGGGCAAAGATAACTGAAAGATTGTCGATTAACGAATGGTAATTAACGAATGAAGTACAATGATTTCTGATTTATCCTGCAACTGTTGGTGCGAACCCCGATTATTGTATGCAAATAACCATTTTATAAGTTTGCAGGATTTTTAGTAGTAATGTGCGTTTCGTTTTTTATCGGGTATCATATCTGGCGCAAACGTCAGAAACCGCTTTGCGACAAAGCGATGTGCTTTCCTTTACTTATTTCCGTTGTAGTTTTCCATTTTCAGTTCTTGAAAATTCTTCCAGAAACCTGATTTCACGGGGACGTTCATATTTTATCAATTGCTGTTTTATTGCTTCCGAGGCAGTTTGTTTCAGCAGTTCACTCTTTTTGGCTTCGAGATAAAGAATCATTTTTTGTCCCAGTTTTTCATCAGGAACCGCGGAAATCATAACCGGAACCGGAATATATGGCTGCAGGCGTGCTTCCAACTGCTCGGGATAAAACTTTAATCCGCCCGAAATAATCACAAAATCGGCCCGTCCCAGCACCCTGAAACTTTCAGGAGAAATAAATCCGACAACATCATTGGTAACCAGTGTTTCATTTTCGCCGTCATCAGGGTGAATAACCAGGCACCCGCGATCGTCTTTTTCAACCCGGATACCCGGCAGCAAATGATATAAATCGGATGCCCGATTGCCCGACAAGGTACGGATGGCGATGTGTGATGCAGTTTCGGTCATTCCGTAAGTTGAAACAACATTGTTCTGCAATTGTCTGATTTGTTGCTCCAACGGGTAGGGTACTGCCGAGCCACCCACCAGCAGATGCCTGATGTTTTCCACTTTTTGCCTGCCATCGGGTTGGGCCAGCAGGTTGCTCAACTGTAGCGGAACCATTGCTCCCAACTGAAATGTTTTATCTTTCAGAAATGAAAAACCGGTTGACGGATCAACAATTTCCAGTTTCATCTGGCCGGTTAAAGCACGCACCACCATCATTTTTCCGGCAATGTAGCGGCACGAAAGGTTGAGCAACAATGTGTCGTTACGGTTTAGCGAGAAATACTGAATCGTTCGCAGGGCGTTTTTTTTCATCGTTTCCTTTGAAAGATGAATGACTTTTGGCTCTCCTGTACTTCCCGAAGTCTGTACTTTCACGTAATCATCCGAATTAAACCATTCGTGGATAAATTGAAAAAATGCCTGTTTCCAGTCGGCTAAATGCCTGTTGTTCCGGCTTTCCGACGCGAGGCTCAGAATTTCCCCGGAGGAAAAACTTTCGTCGCCAATAAAAAACTGTTTTTCAGACAGGTTCATGGGGTAAATTTTTGAGGTTCCAGGGATTCTCTGCTCGATACCACAAATGCTCGCCTTCCAACGCCAATGGCGATTCAAAGTTATTGACAAACAACTGACCGGTGCCAAGTCCCTGTTCCATTTTCAACGATTTAACGGCAGCCCACTGTGCTATGGCATTCAGCCCAATATTTGATTCAAGGCTGGAAGTAATCCACCACCCCGTATTATTTTGTTCTGCCAGTTTTATCCATTCATCGCAACCGCTTATTCCGCCGTGCAGACTGGGTTTAAGTACCACAAAAGCAGGGTTTATCTGCTGAAGAAGTTTCATTTTTATTTCTGGTGAAGTAATGCCAATTAACTCTTCGTCGAGTGCGACAGGCAACGGCGAAGTTGCACACAGTTCAGCCATTTCTGCCCACCTGCCGGCAGCCACAGGTTGTTCTATTGAATGTAAATCCAGTTCGGCTAAACGTTTCAGTTTTTCGGGCGCATCTTTCATCGAAAATGCACCATTGGCATCAACCCGCAAAGTGATTTCGGCGGCTGAAAAGGTTTTTCTGATTGACTGCAAAATCTCCAGTTCCGTTTGAAAATCGATTGCGCCAATCTTCAGCTTAATACAGCGAAACCCGGCATCCAGTTTTGCACTGATTTGCTGTTTCATATATTCAGGATCGCCCATCCAGATAAGTCCGTTAATCGGAATTCCAGTTTTTCCGGCGGTAAAATCCGACTCAAAAAGCATTCTTCTTCCGCCATTTTCGAGGTCGAGCCAGGCTGTTTCCATTGCAAACAGTATCGAAGGCCATTCGCGTAATAACTCAGGTTGCCCGATAAAACCAGCGGGAGCCTGGCAAATTTTTGTCAGTTGATTTTCAATCTGATCGTGTGGCTCAATGCTTAACCCCGGCAGCGGGGCACATTCACCAATACCGGTAACTCCGTTTTCTTCAAGAAAAAGAAACCACGAGTCGCGGGTTTTATACACACCACGCGAAGTTCCGGCTGGCTGTTTAAACTGAAGCGTATATTTTTTAAATGAAGCCTTCATTTTTTACGAAAGAATTAATCCGGCACCAAAAAGTATGGTAAACAACAACGTTGACAAGGACAAACGTTTCAGGAAAGGATCGAGTTGCCGGGCCTCGCGAATACGGGCGATCTGAACCAAGTCGCGGACAAACAAAGGCAGCGATAACAGGAAAAGCCACTGCCATAAGCTGCGATGTTCAATTGCAGTAAAAAGAATGGCGGCTCCCCAGCCAAAAATTATCAGCCCGGCATGATACATCCGGCTGAGGTTTTCACCCATCCGCGATGCCAATGTAATTTTTTTTGAACGGCGGTCGTTTTCAATGTCGCGCATGTTATTCAGGTTGAGCACTCCCGTACCGAAAAACCCGAGGCTCAGCGCCGGTAAAATACTCAGTGTTTCCAGTCGGGCAGCGTTCAGATAAAAAGTTCCCAACACAGGGAGCAATCCAAAAAAAAGGAAAACAGATAAATCGCCCAGACCAATATAGCCGTATGATTTTTTTCCGGCGGTATAAAAATAGGCCGCCAGCAACGATAAAATTCCGAATCCGATAAATGCGGCGAACGCAATTTTCGACTTGTGCCAGGTTCCTTCGTAAACCAGCCAGACTCCAAATAGCAGACTTAGCAGCCCAACTGTGAACATCCCCCTTTTCATCTCGGTTTTATTTATTTCGCCGCCCTGCATCGTTCGAACGGGACCCACCCTGTGCCGGTTATCGGTTCCTTTCTGAAAATCGCCATAATCGTTGGCAAAGTTGGAGAAAACCTGGAGCAGTGTTGCAGTTACAATGGCAAGGGCAGAAACCAGGCCGCTGAAAGTACCATAAAACCAGGCCAATCCGCTTCCTGCCAATATGCCGGACAAAGCCAGTGGCAGAGTTCTCAGGCGCGCCGCTTTTATCCAACTTTTTGTGGTTGCCATGTTTTGTTTAATTCGGGCATATCAAGCCATTATCAGTAAAACAATTTTGCAGGTAATATTTAAATATAAATATGACATCGAATATTAAGGGAATTTTGGGAATTTTTTAAAGTCGGGTTTGCGTTTTTCGAGGAATGCGTGTTTGCCTTCCTGCGCTTCTTCCGTCAGGTAATACAGGAGTGTGGCGTTTCCCGCAAATTCCTGTATGCCAATCTGTCCGTCGAGTTCGGCATTCAGCCCGAGTTTTAACATGCGCAGTGCCAGCGGACTATGTTCCTGCATTTTTTGAGCCCAGGCTACCACCTCGTCTTCTAACTGATCAAACGGAACCACTTTGTTTACCAGCCCCATTTCCAAAGCTTCCTGCGCCGAATACTGGCGGCACATAAACCATATTTCGCGGGCTTTCTTTTGTCCCACAATACTTGCCAGGTATGAAGAACCCAATCCTGCGTCGAAACTCCCCACCTTTGGGCCGGTCTGACCAAAAACTGCGTTTTCAGAAGCAATACTGATGTCGCATATCACGTGTAAAACATGTCCACCACCGATGGCAAACCCGTTCACCATCGCAATTACGGGTTTGGGCATTGAGCGGATTTGCTTCTGAACTTCGAGAATGTTCAGGCGCGGAATTCCGTTTTTATCGATGTACCCGCCAACTCCTTTTACAGTCTGGTCGCCACCTGAACAAAAAGCCTTGTCGCCTGCACCCGTCAACACAATTACATTGATACGCTGGTCCTCGCGACAAATACGCAACGCTTCGCTTATTTCATTCACGGTTGTTGGTCTGAAAGCATTGCGATAGCGCTCACGGTTGATGGTGATTTTTCCGATTCCATCGAAATATTCAAAAAAGATGTCTTCGTATTCTTTAATGGTTTCCCAATTGCGTTTTGTAGTCATATTCTGTTTTTTATTTTTTTACATATTGAAATAATTCACGGAATACCCGTGTATTTTCTTCAGCCCGGGTGAAAACCTCAAGCAATGCTGGTTGTTGTAGCTTGGGTGAATAAAACTCCGCCAGCGTTTCTTCCAATTCCAGCTCGTTTCCGGCTTTAAAATATTGCAGGCCGAAAGCTTTTGCCAATCCTTCAGCTTTGTGGTTATTTTCAGTAAAAAAATGTTCAGCAAAAGCCGGAGACTCAGCCGGACCCTTAATCAGGCTGAAAATATTTCCGCCGCCGTTATGGATGACAATAATGCGCAGGTTCGGCCCAATATACTTGTTCCACAAGGCATTCGAGTCGTAAAAGAACGACAGGTCGCCCAGAATCACCGTATTGAGTTTCTCCGATTCGCTGGCAAAACCAACAGCGGTTGACAAACAGCCATCAATCCCGGCTGTCCCCCTGTTGCTGAAATAGAAAGCATCTTTAACGCGGCGATGAATTAAGGCATAACGCACCGGAGAACTGTTACCGACGTGAATCACCGAATTGGAAGGAATACCGGCGGTAACTTGTTCAAAGACTTTCATATCGCAAAATGTTGTTTGCTGAACAAATTCATCTCTGAGCTGGTTTACACGGGCTTCCTTTTCTTTCCATCGCTGCTGCCAGGTTTTATCCGAATCGTTTGTTTTTTCGGAAAGCGAGACAAGAAAATCAGTTGCATCAACCTGAATTACACGGGTCAGCGACTGGTAAGTATCGAAATGTTCAGCGCCAACGCTTAAATGCCATTGTTCAGCAGGTTTATGCTTTCTCAAAAATTGTTTCAGCGATTTTGATACAAACTGACCGCCAAAAGTAATCAGCAAACCGGGCTGGAATTCCTCTGTTTTATCCTGCAGTATTGCAGACATCAAAGCGTCGATACTTCCACAGAACATTTCGTCCGAAAGATTGGATAAATGCTCATGAAGCACGACGGCTCCCGACTTTCCGACAAATGCAGCAAGTGCATTTTCCAATCCGGGATTCGGATTTTGCTGTCCGGCCAGAATCAATATCTTCGGCGAAGAGTTCAGTATTTCTGCCAGTTTTTCGGTTTCATCTTCTGCCAGGGAAAAATGTGTTTCTGCCCAAACAATTTCTTTTGTGTCGGGCAATGGTTCATCAGCCAGTTCGTGAAGTGGTTCTTCCAGCGGAATATTAATATGCACCGGGCCTTTTACTCCTGATGCAGCCATATTCAGGCATTCGTTAATCTGCCGTGCTGCAAACCAAAGCTCTTTCTCCGATTCGCCCAGCGGAAGACTAATCTCTTTCCTGATAAAATTTCTGTAAATTCCTTCCTGCCTGATACACTGGCTTTCCGCCTGATCAATCCAATAGTCAGGCCGATCGGCGGTAAGCACAATCAGCGGAATATTTTGGTAAAATGCTTCTGCAATTGCCGGAGAATAATTCAGTGCAGCAGTGCCCGAACTGCACACAAGCACAACCGGATTTTGTTTTGCCAGCGCCAGGCCCAACGCAAAATATCCGGCGCTTCGCTCGTCAACCACGTTGCGACAGTAAAAACCATCACAGCCGGTAAATGTATTAATCAGCGGGGCGTTGCGGCTTCCGGGCGAAATTACAACATCTGTAATTCCTTTTTTTAGCAGCAATGCAGCCAACTGTTGTATATGTTTTTTTGTTGATATCATTCCTGTTCAGGATTAATGACTGATAACAAAGTTTTAGCCTTTTCGTTGGTTTCGTCCCATTCGCGTTCGGCAACCGACTGGGATGTTATTCCTCCTCCGGCATACAATATAAACTGACCTGAAGTTACTTCCATGCAGCGCAAATTTACAAAAAGACAGACTTCACCATTTAATCGCCAGGGACCAAGAAACCCTGTGTAATATTTCCGTTGATACAGTTCTTTTTGCCTGATAAATTCATCAGCCTGGTCTTTGGGTAATCCGCACACAGCAGGTGTTGGGTGAAGTTCGGCGACAAAATCGCCGAGGCAGGTGTCAACCTTTTCTTTTGGAAAGAAAAACGAGGTTTTTAAGTGAGCCACTTTTCCGCTCTCCAATGTTTCGGGTCCCAGTGTTTTGTATAGATGAATATTGAATTTGAAAAATACTTCGAGCAGATAACGCGATACAAAAGCCTGTTCTTCGATATCTTTTGTACGCCACCAGTAATCCGAGTCGGCACGGCGTGGTTGGGTTCCGGCCAGCGAAACAGTTTCAAAATCCGATTTCTCTGATCGCAAAAAAACTTCAGGTGTGGCTCCCATCCAGGTTCCGGCATAAGGCAGATTAACGAGGTAGGTAAACGCATTTGGCGTTTGCGCATTCAACCGTACAAAAATATCGCCCAATGAACTTTCGGTTCTTGTGACAGGAATTTGCCGCGAGATAATCACTTTAGCCAAAACTCCATTTTGAATGGCAGCAACAGTTTCGTCGATAGTTTGCAGATAATCGTTTTTCGATTGAAAGGAATACTCTTCAGAAAACTGTTCATCTGAAGCAATTGGTTCAAACTGGCTTGCATCAATTTCGCTTATTTTTTGCGGATCGGAAGAGTAAAAACCGGGTTTCAGCAACAAAAGCGGGGAGTTGCCGGTAACCCTGAAAGGGGCAAATACAAACCCTTCGTCACCGTTCAGCGAATCGAAACGGTTTAAAACCGCTACCTCCGAAGCGTTTCCGACCATTAATGATACCTGCTTATTGCGCGGATAAAACCAGCAGGCAAAAGCAATTTGCTTTTCGAGCAAATTATCAAGAGTTTCTGCCAGGTAGTTATTTTCTGTCATTCCGTTCTACAATCATGTTTGTCACTCTTTGTATGGAAATAAGTTGCCCCGATTCCGACTCAATGGTAACATCCCAAACGTGTGTTTGGCTGCCTTTGTGTATAATTTTTGCTGTCGCAAACACTTGTCCGCGCGAAATACTGCCGGTATGATTGGCGCTTACCTGGATTCCTTTCACATCCGAACCCTGCATATCCACCATCAGCATACTTCCGAGCCCTGCAACCGTTTCGGCCAGAGCCAGACTGGCTCCGCCATGCAGAATCCCTCCGGGTCGATGTGTCCGGTGATCGACAGGCATCGTTGCTTTTACCATGCCTTCTGCAATTTCAGTAAAACGTATTCCAAGCGCTTCAACCAATGTGTTTTGCGCAAACTGGTTGATTTGTTCAATCGGGGTATTCACATCAATTTTCTGAAACATCATTATCCCTTTTTTAGAAAAGGTGAATTTATGAAAAATGCTGAATGCAATAAAAAATCACCTGCTTTTTGGGCAACAAGCTTTCAATCCTTGTTTTTCAGGGAATTATGATTTTTGTGTTTTACAACGACGCCCAGATTCTTGCCAGCGAGTAACCGGGCGCTTTTATTTCGAGGTCGAGAAAATAGCCAAACGGTGTTTGAGCCGTGATAAATCCCGCATTTTGCAAGCGCTTTTCTGCGAGGTTAAAAACTTCGCGTGTAAATTCGACCGAGGCTTTTGATTCGGAAAGATGGGCAAACGAGTGGAGAATAATACTATTGCAGTTGTTTTTACGGGCTGTCCATTTCAGGTGGTTCACCAACTTTTTTTCACGGCTTTCTGCATCGCTTTGTTCATCGGTTTCTTCAATTTGAATAAATGCCAGAATGTGGTTGCTGAAAGTGGCACCTTCATTAACATCTTCGGCTGTTTCAATGGTTTTAACTGTAGGTTGATACGCAAATTTATCTACATACATTACCAACACTTTCATTCTTCGGAAGCTTTTAAAAGTTCTTCGCTTTTCTTGTCGATCCAGGCCAGCAGGCTTTTCTTCTGTTCTTCGCTCAGTTTTGCTTCGGGGTGCATCATCACATACGATTTTAGCGGCATTTTTGCCTGTTCAACCTCCTGTCTGATGTCTTCCAAAGCTCCAATTTTATCGTAATCATCCAATGTTGCCCATTCCGAAAAATTAAGTTCTTTTTTACCTTCGGTCACATGTTTGTTTATCATCCACGAAACCGGTGAAATTCTGTCGTACCAAACACTTTTGGTATTGTTCGAATGGCAGTCGAGACAGGCATTTGTAATAATTGTTTCAACATCAGCGGGTATTTGTTCGTGTTTGAAAATGAGGTTGGTTGTATCGGTGTTGCTGTTTTTTTCAGGCTGAAAAAATTGCAAAATAACGAAGGCAATTGCAGCAATTGACAGCAGAATAATAAGGATGCGGCGCATATTAAAAAATATTAGATTTGAATTACCCCTCAAATTAAAAAATCCTCCCGAAGGAGGATTTTTTAATTTGATTTTATTATTTCATCAGTGATTTTGCTTCGTTGCTTGCCCAATCGAGCAGAATTTTCTTTTCTGCGTCAGTTAGTTTTTTGTCCGGAAATTTTTCAAGGAATTTTGCCGGCGGCATTTCGTTTTCTTCAAGAGTTTCTCCTATTTCCTTCAATGCATGAATCATTTTTGGTTTCGATAACGATTCCATCGTTTTCATATCGAGTGCTTCCTTGGCTTTATCGTTTTTCGAATCGGTGTTATGACAACCAATACACGATTTTTCGATGATTGCCTTTACATTGTCGGGCATTGCCGGAGCTTTTGACTCTGAGGATATTACAGTTGCATTTACCGAATACGCGGTGAAAAGAAAAAGAACAGCAATCATAAAAACACTTTTTTTACTCATGGCATAAATTTTTACTGGTTAATGAAATTTTACTATCTGCCACAATATAACACTATTCCCGATGGTTTTGTTTCAGTTGGTTTTACAGATATTTTCAACCGTTTGTACATGACATTATAAAATTTACTTTTGCAAAACAAACTGAAATAAATCAATCATGATTCGGCGCATTTTCGGGTTATTTATCCTGTTTTTTTTCGCTTTTGGAGGGATTGTCAGAGCCCAGATTTCAGAAGGTGGTAAGCCAATGAAACCCCGTGAACTCAAGAGTTCGGCAGGATACAAAGTTGAAATGCCTTCGTATTTGAGGTTTTTTAAAAGTAGCCAGGAAGAAATTTCAGGCGAAAACAAGTTAAAGTCGCTTCAGTTTGCCTATCCGTATGAAGTAAATCTGACTCCGGAAAATTCTGGCGAATGGTTTTCGGGCGATAACGGTTACGCCATCTGGAAACTCACAATCCGCTCGGAGGATGCATATTCAATATACCTGATATTTAATGATTTTGAATTGCCTGCGCACTCAAAATTATTTGTTTACAGCGAAACAGAAGACCAGCTTTTAGGTGCATTCACTGCTAAAAATAATTCGCCGTCGCACAAATTTGCTGTCGCTCCGGTTGCCGGCGACGAGATTACCGTTCAGCTTGAAATGCCAGAATCAATGCAAAAATCAAATCCGTTCAGGATTGTTAAAGTAATGCACGATTATACAGGCATTTTGAAATCAGACGATCGTCGTCCTTTGGGTTTATCAGGGTCATGCAATGTCAATGTAAATTGTGAGAGTTGGGAAGAATGGGGCGATAACAAGAATTCGGTCGTAAGAATTATTACAGAAAGTGGAGAAGTTTGTTCGGGTGTTCTTGTTAACAATACAGCTGAAAATCAAAAACCGTTTATTTTATCGGCTTCGCATTGTTACGACCGGTGGAATTATGCTGAAACAGCCGTATATGTTTTCAATTACGAAAGCCCTTTTTGTAAATCTCTTGACGGTGATCCTGTTAATTCAATTTCGGGCGCTGTAATGAAAGCACAATACGATAGCCTTGATTTTGCACTTGCCTTATTAAATACTGTTCCATCACCTGCATACCAACCTTATTATACTGGTTGGAATCGTTCAACAAGTTTGCCGCAATCGATGGTAACGATTCATCACCCACAGGGCGACATAAAAAAAATTGCCAGCGACAATGGCCCGATAACAGTTGCCAGTTTTGATAATGTTTATGTAAAAAATGCATTTCTGAAAGTAGCGCGCTGGGATGTTGGTGTTACAGAAGCTGGTTCGTCGGGTGGCCCGTTTTTCGATCAGAATAAACTGTTGGTTGGAACACTTACCGGCGGACAGGCTGTTTGTGGTAACCCTGTAAACGATTATTGCAACCGTTTTTCTATGGCATGGGATTTTAAAAGTGATACAACAAAACAGTTAAAACACTGGCTTGATCCTGTAAAATCGGGTGTCGAAAAAATTAACGGAAAGCAGTTTAACACGGGCGAAAATTTGTGCGGCACAATTAGTAATCTTACTGATAATGACTCGTACAGCCTGATTTCTGCACTCGACGGTACTGCTTTTGCAGGATACTGGGGTGGTTCTAACAGTCTGGGTATTACCGAAGTGATGGAAAAATTCACTACCGAGGCTTATTTGCATATTCACGGAGTTTCGCTGGGTGTGGCTAAGTTTAAAAGCAAAATAACGAATGCAAGCAGCACAATTACGGTTAAAGTTTACACAGGATTTTCTCAGCCCGACGAACTTATTTACTCCCAGGATGTAAGCACTTCGTCGTTGGTAGCCGATGCCTTGAACTACATTAAATTTACAGAAACTGTTGTGGCCGGAAGAAACTTTTTTGTTGGTTTTGAACTCACCAATATTCAGCCGCTCGACTCTTTTGCAGTATATCAATCGCTCAGGGCTGCCACTTTACCCAACCAGTTGTATCTGAAAATTAACAACCAGTGGAGTAGTTATACCAATAATAACGATGCAAAAAAATCGATGGTCAGTATTATTGAGCTTGTTGCCTGTAATATCGATGATTTTAGCACCGACACGCCATTGGTGGAAAATCCGGCTGATATTCTTGTTTTTCCAAATCCTGTTTCCATGCGTTTTACAGTTGAAGCTGGTCAGGAAATTCCCGACGAAGGCAATATTTCGGTAATGAATTTATTGGGGCAGGAGTGTGCAACGGCCAAAAAAAGGTTGAGCGAACGAAAAGTGGAAATCGATATGGGTGGGAATGTTCCGGGGATTTATTTTGTGCGGTTTAACACTGGTGCGAAATACATTACCAGGAAAATCTCATATGTTCCCTGGTGATTTTTTTATTTAATCAAATTCAGTAACCCATTAATTATTGTCAGCGGATGAGGCGGATTTCCCGGAATGTAAAGGTCAGCTTTTACATTGTTTAAAATGCTGCGGTCGTTGGCGGTGCTGTCGGCAAAAATACCACCGCTGATGGCGTCAACTCCGCACAGTATAAAAAGTTTAGGCGATGGAATGGCTTCCCAGGTAACTTTCAAGGCTTCGACCATGTTTTCAGAAATGGGGCCTGTAACAACCACTCCGTCAGCGTGGCGCGGCGAGGCAACAAATTCAATTCCGTAACGGCCCATATCAAAATTGGCATTTCCGCAGGCATTCAACTCAAATTCGCATGAGTTGTCACCGCCAGCTGAAATCTGTCGTAGTTTAAGTGATTTTCCAAAAGTGGTTTTGATTTTTTTGTCGATAATGGTTTGGTCAAGCTCGATTTTCTTTTGCACCCCTTCTGAAATAATCAGATTTTCGAGCTTATTTGTGCTGATTTTATGGTCGTTTGTAAATCGTATTTTTTTGGGAAAACGAAAAGCACATTCGCCACAGAAATTACATTTTGCTAGGTTAATAGTAACAGGTTTTGCTGAAATAGCACTCAACGGACAGCAATTGACAAGTGCATTTTCATCCACTTTTTCGAGGCTGATTTCCGGTCGTCCGCGAAAAGGTGCAGGAACTTCAGCCGAAGTTGGGTCGGGGATGAACTGTTTGCCGTTGTGGTGTATGATTTTTATTTCCTGTAACATCTTTCAAACTTTTAAAGGTCGAATCCGCAGTAACTTAAATTGTAACTCTTGTTGTTGATGGGGAAGTCTGAAATTTCGAGGTTTTGCAGCGAGAGTTCCAGTGCTTTCCAGTTGTGCATCGACGGGTCTTTTATTTTGTAATGTGCCAGTTCGGCGTTTTTACCGGTTACAGCCACATGGCAGATTTCTCCCCGCCATCCTTCCACGAGCGAAACAGCCAGACTTTCGGGTTTCAGAGTTAATTCTGTTACCGGAGATTGAGATTGAATATTAAAATCTTCATTTCTAAATACTTCACGAATCCACGCAATGGATTGTTTTATCTCTTTCCGGCGCAGTAAAAAACGCGAAAAAACATCGCCTTTTGGCAAAACCACAGAGTTGTAATTATAATCTTCGAATGCTATTGAAGGATGCGAAACCCTGATATCGCGCGGAATGTTGGCCATTCGTGCGACCATTCCCACTGCCCCGATTTTACGCATTTGTTCTTCAGTAACAACCCCTATTTCATCGAAACGGTTTTCAACACTGGGTAAACGGTAAGTGAGATGTGCCAGTTCAACAAACTGTTTTTCAAACTTTGAAAGGGTTTCCAATATCTGGTTTTTGATTTCCCTTGTAAGCGGATGGTGAGTGCCGCCCACACGAATCATTCCTTTGCCAAGCCGGTTACCGCACCACGACTGGGTTTGGTTAATAATTGCAGTTCGCAGAATTCCAAAAATATTGGCGCCTAAACTGTAACCCACATCGGTACAAAGCGCTGAAATATCGGCGGTGTGAACAGCGATTCGCTCCAGTTCAAGTGCGATGGCGCGTTCAATATCGAGTTGGGCGCCGGTCTCAATTCCGGCCAGCGATTCCATCAGGTTGGCAAATGCAAGGCTGTGGCCGACGGTTGTGTCACCTGCAATTGACTCGGAAACAGTGTTGCGTTGAAGTAAAGTTTGTTTATCGAGCATGGTTTGTTCAACACCGCGGTGTTGCCAGCCCAATTGAATTTCGAGGTGGAGAACCTGTTCACCGTTACAGATAAACCTGAAATGCCCCGGCTCAATAATTCCTGCGTGAACAGGACCAACACCGACTTCGTGCAACTCTTCGCTTTCGATTTTATAAAACGGATAATCGTTGATCTTCAGGTTTTTATTGGCGCGGTTGTGCGCAAACCGAACCGGTTTTAACCATGGATGCCTAGGGAAACCGACCCCAAAATTCTCATGGATTTCACGTTCGAAAATATGAAGTGCGTTGATTTGAGGAGTGATTGAATCTAATTCCTGTTTGGCAGTTCTCGGTAAAAAATGCGATAGAACAAAAATTCTGTGTGTTGTGTCGTTGGCAATTGCAGCAAAAAATTTCAGTCCATCGGTTTGGGGAAATGCAAAATACGAAACACAGTGATTCTCGTTTTGCTTTAAAAGTTCAATCATTTCAGAACTGAAATCAGTATAGTCAAGTACCGGAACAGATTCAATTTCAATGGATTCGTTATTTTGAATAATGCAATATTTTTTGTTCTCAGCAACCATATCGCGTTAATTTAAAAGTTGAATGGTTTGGTTAATCAATTCGGTTAAAATTGGCGGCGGATTAAATCCCATGTAAATGACCGCGAAAAACAGCACAAACTGCGAAACAGTTTCAAAACGGTTGGCAAAAACTGCTTCGGGCTTGAAATTATCAGGCAGTTCGGCAAAAAGCAGGTGCATGGTTTTCGAAATAATGATGTACAAAATGATGGTCAGCATGATTAAAACAGCGATGGCCGTAAATATGTAACCGCTTGAAAACAGCGCTTTAAAAATCAGAAACTCGGTGATAAACAAGCCCGATGGCGGAATAGCAGTAATCGAAATTATTCCGAGTAAAAATGCCAGCGCCCCGGTTCCGTTCAGCTTAAAGTAAGCGCCTGTATCTTTTATCCAGCCGCTGTGAAAAAATGCACGCACCTGTCCAAACTGAAAAAACAATCCGCCTTTGATGAGGGTATGAAAAATAAGGTGTAACAGCGCAGCGTAATATCCAACTTTGCCCACCGAAATGGCGATGAGGATGAGCGCAACATGTTCCATGCTCGAAAAGGCAAACATTCGTTTATATCTTTTAATGCGGAATAACTGAATGGTTGCCAGTGAAATACTGATTAGTCCGGTAACGAGAAAAACGTTTTGTGCCCACGAATTCAGCGGTGTTTGATTTATGATGGAATACATCCTGAAAATGGACACAAAACCCGCGTTTAACATAGCTGTTGAAAAAATGGCATTTACTGGCGACGGTGCAACTGTTTTGGCGTCGATAGTTCCGGCATAAAACGGAAAGACATTCAGCTTGGCACTGTACCCGGTAAGTATCAGTACGAAAGCTGTTTTCAGAAAAAACGGATCCATTTTCGGGGCTACCGAAGCGAGATACGAAACCGAAAGGTTGGCGCCTTCTGGCGAAGTTGCCTGTGTTGCCAGAATCAATATTCCGAGAAATGCAATGGCAATTCCAACCGACGAAAGAAACAGGTATTTCCATGCAGCTTCCAATGGGGTTTCGTAACGGTTATGGAAAATCAGAAAAGTTACACAAAGTGTTGTCGCTTCAATGCTAACCCACATTACCACAATGTTTTCGGCAAAATAAACCGATGAAATTGCAGTGGCAAGAATAATCATTGTAGCCGCAAAACGCGATTCGTTTTTTACATCGTTTACATGCCGTTTAAAGTAAAGGTTGGAGTGAAAAATGGTTGGAATCAGTAAAATGCTAAGGAGTGCGTTTAACAAAACAGACAGACTGTCGAACTGAAAATAAGCCATATCAAACGAACCCAGATTTTGATAAGCGTAAACGGTTAACAAACAATGAAGTAACACAAACAGTACGCTTCCTGCTGCCATAATAATTCTGTTCGGAAACAGAAAAATGAGCAGGCTCAGTAGCAGCGATATTCCAAAAAATGGTAGAATCATTGTCAAATTTGTCCTAAGAGTTTTATTGTATACATCACCCCCTGCCCCCTCAAGGGGGTAGTCGTATCAAAGTTCATGAATAGCATTTTAATTGTAAATCTCCCCTTGAGGGGATTAAGGGGTGAAATATGCTGATCCATTATAATTTTACTCATTTCACCTAATCTTTTAGCTGGCTCAGGTTACTTGCCGAAATTGTATCGAAAGTATCCTTCACTTTATTCATAAAAACACCGATAACCAAAACAGCAATCAGCACGTCGAGCAAAACTGCAAGACTTACAAGGAAAGGCATTTCGCCACCCACGGCAAGCGACAGCAGAAATGCGCCGTTCTCAATAATCAGAAAACCGACGAGATGACTGAAAATATTTTTGTGGATGATGATAAAATAC
Organism: Prolixibacteraceae bacterium; assembly: GCA_003516705.1. GTDB lineage: Bacteria > Bacteroidota > Bacteroidia > Bacteroidales > Prolixibacteraceae > Draconibacterium. The sequence continues at coordinate 28,137 of DPCJ01000128.1, forward strand.
ATCCCGCCAATCACAGTTGCCAGCGCCACAGTAAAAAACCGGAGTTGGATAACTTCGTTGTCAATGGTGTAACTCATTAAAAAACAACCAATCAGAACCGCCGAAATGAGAATTAGCGAATAAAACACAGGCACTTTGCTTTCGTGCACCCTTTTTAACTGGTTTTTGTGGCGTAACCGGTTTAAAAACCAGGGAATTACAATTGCTTTTACAACGAGTGTTTCAAGCAAAATCACAACCAGTCCTAAAGTTTGAATATGAATAAGATTGTTAAAGGCAATGCCAAACAAAAGCGCTCCCTGAACCGAAAGCAGCCAGATAAAATTGGCTACTCTTTCGGAAAGGAAAAAGTAAATCAGGGTTGCGGCGAACAAAACAATTAAAACGATTACCATATCAATTCAATAAAATTATTTTTCCGGTAATTATCAATACCGATAGAAATCCCAGTATTGCAAGCGCTGTGAGCGAAATAATCCACTGTGCGTTTTTGGCCATTTTGTTCCGTGCCCTGAACGATTCGAGCGCACCAACCGAAATGGCAAAGATGAATTCAACAACAAAAAAGATGACTAACTGAGCGGCGAAATAATTCTGCATAGGCAGTACAAAATTAAAAATCAGTGAGCCGTAAATGGCAAATTTCAATCCGTTGGCCAGTTGAATCAGTGCAAGGTCGAATCCGCTGAAATCAAGCACCATCACTTCGTGAACCATAGTGAGTTCAAGATGGGTTTTGGGGTCGTCAACTGGCAAACGACTGTTTTCGACCATTGCAATCCACAAAAAAATGTAAACCGACAGAATAGCGATTAAGTAAGAAAGTTGCGATTCGATATGCAGGTTGTTAAACAAATCGTAAAACGAAGTGTGATTGGTGAGCAGCGCCATTGAAGCAACTACGATAAAAAAAGCCGGTTCGACTAAAAGCGAGTAAAATGCTTCGCGGTTGGCGCCCATTCCTTCAAAGCCGCTACCGGTGTCCATGGCTGCTGCAATCATCATAAATTTTCCGAAAGCCAGCAAATAAGCAAACAATACAAAATCGCCTTCGAACGAGAAAATGGCGGGTTGTTTCCCGAGTGGGATAAAAAGCAAAGCCATAAAAACAGTTGAAAAATAGACAACCGGAGCTGCCTGAAAAATCCAGCTTGTGGTTGTGCTGAAAACATTTCCTTTGCGGAACAGCCGGATATTATCGAAAAAAGGTTGTAAAACAGAAGCTCCTTTCCGCCCGGCTATTCTTGCTTTTGTAAGGGCAATTACACCCGGAAAAACAAGACTTACCAATATGATTACCAGCGGATTTAATATCATGTTACAGCAAATTTGAAATCGTTAACAACAGGATGAGCGCCATGAAAACTATTGCGTACAGCAAATAATGCTGAAGATTTCCGGTTTGAAAAACAGCAATCTTTTCAAGAAATTGCAGCAATTTCCCGGTTGGTTTAGTAACCATGTAATCTTCAAAAATATCGGTGGTGTGTGTTTCGAAAGTTCGTGGTTCAGGAAATAATTCATCTTTTCCGATGGGTTTGTAATGTTTCCGGTTACCAGTGATATATTTGGCCAGGTTCGAAATATAATCGGCATACGAAGTTGATGTATATTGGTGAACCGCAGGTTTTGCCCCGGTGTAGGCGCATCCCCAGGTGGGGCCGGTTTCAATAGTTTTGTTTTTGGTTGCCAGTTTTCTGATGAACCACAATGCTGCAATCAACAGAACAAAAACCCCAAGCGAAACCGAAATTCCCTGAATAGATGGCGCAATATCGGTCAGCGCAGAAACATCGGGTGTAAAAACAGAAACAACTCCTGCCAGCGGTTTCAATACAAAAACGGGTAAAACGCCAATAAAAACAATAAAAAATCCGATAATATATTTTGGGAAAAGCATACTTCCTTCCACTTCTCTGGCATGTTCTGTTTTATTGCTTCGTGGGTTGCCAAGAAAAATGATACTGAAAACCTTGGTAAAACAGTAAAGCGCCAGACCGCCGATGAGCACAAGTCCCACAATTCCGCCAAGCAAAACAAGGCTCAGCGACAAATCGCCGGTGTGTAGTTCCTTGAACAGGCCAACATAAATCAGAAATTCAGAAATAAAACCGTTAAACGGCGGCAAGCCCGAAATAGCAACCGAACCCAATAAAAAGAAAAACGCAGTCGTGGGCATTTTTTTGATTAACCCTCCTAATTTCTCAATGTTTCTTGTATGTGTTTGGCTGTAAATATTTCCGGCGGTGAAAAACAAAAGCGATTTGAACAGTGCATGGTTGAGGATGTGCAGAAATCCGCCGGCAAAACCCAAAACTGCAAGCGTTGGATTTTCAATGGCCAGTCCAATTACCCCAACACCAATTCCCATCCCGATGATTCCAATATTTTCGATGCTGTGGTAAGCTAACAGCTTTTTAAAATCGTGCTGAACAATTGCCAGCGTAACGCCCAGAATACCTGAAATAAAAGAGATAATGAGCAGAAAAAGTCCGATACTGTACAAATCGGTATGAATAAAAGTCAGCACCCGAACAATTCCGTAAATCCCCATTTTTATGATTACACCGCTCATGATTCCTGAAATATGTGAAGGTGCGGCAGGGTGGGCGTGTGGCAACCATGTATGTAGCGGTATGAACCCGGCTTTAATTCCGAATCCGGCAAAAAACAGCAGAAACAATGGAAAAACGGGTTGAGTTCTGAAATAATTTTCAAGACTCTCAAAACCAATTGGTTCGCCGGTGGTTATCGAAGCAATCAGAAAAGCGACAATAATAAATACAAACGCAATGTGCATTTGTATAATAAACTGTATTCCTGCTTTAATTGTGCTTTGAATTTCAGATTCGAAAATAACAAGAAAGAATGTGGCAACCGACATCACTTCCCAGGCAATCAGAAAGCTGACACCCTCGCGCAGTGTCAACACAAACAGCATTGACAAGTGCAGCAAAATAAAACTAAAATGATGAAGCCCAAATTCAGTTTTTGATTTTTTGTTTTGATAGGGTTGTAAATATCCTTTCGAGTAAATAAGTCCCATAAAAACAATGAGGTTCACCACAGCAATAAAGAAAGAGGAGATTTTATCAATTACAAGGTAAACTTCGGCACCGTTAAAATCTGAAACGAAAATTTTCACTGTTTCCTGGGCGGAGTATGCCCTGTAAGCAAGCATGCCCGAAAAAAGCATAATGGCAATTTCTGTTAACAATGTCAACCAAAGCTGATATTTAGCTGGCGTTAAAAAAATAATGAACCCAATTAAAACAAGTGAAAACAAAAGAAATAACATGATTCAGATTCTTAACGTGCGTAAAATTATAATAATCTGTTTTAACAAACGCTAATCCTGATTTTTAATATCAATATAAACTGAGTCTAAAAAAAAGAGGATTGCAGCCTGTTTACTTTTGCATAACATTGGAAACTAAGGGAGTTTTCAACATACAACTTCAGTAGTAAAACCTTTACCTTTGCACATCTAAAAAAATTTCATACAATGAATTCAATTTTCAAACCCAAATTTTTCACTGTTTTAAAGGAAGGGTACACGAGAAAAAAACTTACCACCGACCTGATGGCCGGTATTGTTGTTGGAATTGTGGCTTTGCCGCTTGCCATTGCATTTGCTGTTGCTTCTGGCGTATCGCCCGACAAAGGCTTAATAACTGCTGTGATTGCAGGTTTTCTCGTTTCTGTTCTGGGAGGAAGCCGGGTTCAGATAGCGGGACCAACCGGTGCATTCATTGTAATTGTGTATGGAATTGTTGAGAAATATGGCATCGACGGTTTGATTATTTCAACTGTGTTAGCCGGGTTTCTGTTAATTATTTTTGGGATTCTCAGGTTGGGAACCTTGCTTAAATATTTCCCGCATCCTTTGGTGGTAGGATTTACAAGCGGTATTGCCGTTGTAATATTTTCGACTCAGGTAAAAGATGCACTTGGACTGCAAATTACCGAGGTACCATCGGAGTTTATTGCCAAATGGGGAACATATTTTAATAGTTTTGCCTCATTTAACATTTACGCCGTTGCCATTACTGCCATTACAATTCTGCTGGTAGTTTTTACAAAGCATATCACAGCAAAAGTTCCAGGTTCAATCATCGCCATTATTTTAGGTACAGCTGCTGTACAAGTGTTTAACCTGCCGGTAAATACCATCGAATCTTTCTTTGGAGAAATTCCAAATACATTTCATCTTGAATTTCCTAAAATCGATTTTGAGCAGTTGGGGTATTATTTTCAACCTGCTTTAACTATTGCTTTGCTGGGTGCCATTGAGTCGCTGCTTTCAGCTGTTGTAGCCGATGGTATGATTGGCGGAAACCATCGTTCGAACACAGAATTGATTGCGCAGGGAATTGCCAATGTTGTTACCCCGTTTTTTGGTGGAATTCCGGCTACAGGCGCAATTGCACGCACTGCCACAAACGTTAAAAATGGCGGTCGTACTCCCGTTGCCGGTATTATTCATGCGGTTACGCTCCTTTTAATTATGCTGTTTTTTGGGCGTTGGGTAAAACTGATTCCGATGTCGGTGCTGGCGGGGATTTTAATTGTTGTGGCCTACAACATGAGTGAGTGGCGCACTTTCCGTTCAATTTTGAAAGGCTCTGTTTTCGATATTCTTGTGTTGCTTACCACATTCTTTCTCACCGTTTTGGTTGACCTTACCGTTGCCATCGAAGTAGGCGTGGTGCTGTCGGCCATTTTGTTTATGAAACGCATGGCCGATTTGGGCAAAGTTATTCCCGAACGGATTGACTCTGATGTTATTGACGATTATTCAACAGTGCCCAAAGGAATTGGGATTTACGAAATCAGCGGGCCATTGTTTTTTGCTTCGGCGAAAGAGTATTGCGAGGTAATTAAATCGATGGGTACGGTGAGTAAAGTGATGATTATCAGAATGCGACATGTTCCGTTTGTTGATGCCACGGGTGTACACAATTTCAAAGAGGCTTTGAAAATTCTGAAAACTTCAGGCACAAAAGTGGTACTCTCGGGGGTAAACGATGCGGTTTGCGCCGATATTAAAAAGGCGGGAATTGACGATTTGATTGGGAAAGATAATATCTATCCTTCATTTGATCTGGCTTTGGAAGGCGCCAAAAAGCTAAATGAAGAAATATCAAAAAAGAAGAAATCAGCGTAGCTCGAACTCAATTAATCCGGCCAACTGTTCAACCGACATTCCTTTGGCAATGATTTTTTTGTTTTCGTCAAGCACATAAATACCTGGTGTTTTGCGGGCATCATACAAAACTTTAAACTGCGAAATGTGCTGTTCATCCCACACATTTATCCAATCGAAAAGGTTATGTTTTTGCAGAAATTCTTCCCATTCCGGTTTTTTGTCCATGGTATAAATTGCAAAAACCTGTAGCCCGTTGTTCTTGAATTTTGCATACACCTCGTCGTGAAATTTTGGAACAAACTCCTTGCAATGCGAACAGCCGGGTTCGTAAATCAGAATTACAGTAACTTTTGCGTTGATTTTGTGTAGATTAACAAACTCACCGTCAAAAGTTTCGAGTGTAAGGTCGGGCGCTTTCAACCCAATCAGGTTATGTTCTGCAAACATTACGTTTTCCCTGATTTTTTTCATCGATTCTTCGGTTGTCCAGAATGCCTGCCCGGTCAGGTAGTACCGGCGTGCAATATCGACAAAAAGAGCATCCATCCCCATGATGTTGCTGTTGATGCTCGCATTCAGAAACCAGGAGGTCGCAAACTGAAAAATTCTTTTTTTTGGTTTTACATTTTCAATAAAAGTGATTACCTCTGTTTTTATTGAATCATAATTCTGATAAAGAATTTTTGTAAACCAGGTTTCGAGTTTGGGTTTGTAAAGCGGTGTGTATAAAAGCCGCTCGTCGGTGTAGTCGAAATAATCCCAGTAATGTGCCTTTTGAAAGTTGAAGCGGGCCAGCAACAGTAACGAATCACTTTTTTGCACTTCGTCAGAAAGCGTTGATACATCAACCGCCGGCACATAATTCGCTAATAAAAATGCCGATAAAAGGGTATTCGGAAAATCTTTTTTAATGGTGAACCAATAATTGTGCAATTCTGTGGTAATACCGTTGATTTCGTTTCTGACGGCTGTCTTCTCTTCGGGTGTGGCTGTTCCCAGTTTTTTATTTAATACTGCTCCTTTGGTTTGCATTTCTTTCAAAAACACAGTGTATTCCTGAAATTTTTCAGTTTCGGTAGCTCCCATTATCGTGATTTCTGATGCTGTGAATGAAGGTTTTGCCATCGAAAATTGCTGATCGGCACCCAGCAGAAAATCGAAATGGTTTTTATCGTCAAGATAGATTTTATACAAACCCTGCGGCAATAGTGAATCGCCGCTGAAAGTAGCATTACCGGCGCCATCAAAAACGGTTGAGTCTTTCAGGTAAATGTTACCGAGGTAATAATTTGCCAGCTTTATTTTCTGGTTTGGGGTCGAATCAATGGTGAGTTTTATTTGATAACCTTCGGCTCCGGCCCAACCCGAACCCAGCATTAACAAGAGGAGTATGAAATTCTTCATTCGTTTTCCAAATCTTTTCAGACCAAAAATAAAATAATTTAAAAACATAGCAGTTTATAATCTGCCGGGTTGAATTTTAAAATCCGATTGTTTGCGTAAATTCGGGCATTTCAGTAAAACTATGCTTTCGGTAAATATTCCTGTTTTTAATATCGATGTAACGCCTCTTGTAAAACAACTTGTTTTGCAGGCAGAAAAGCTTCGTACCGGTTTCGAAATCAGGGTTTACGACGATGGCTCCAACGAAAAGATAAAGCTGGTGAACAGGGAAATTCAGCATTTGCCGGGAGTTGTGTACAAAGAGCTTCTGAAAAATCTGGGTCGTGCAGCCATCCGCAACAAAATGGGAATGGATTCAGTTTTTGAATACCTGCTTTTTATCGATGCCGATTCGCTGCCGGTAACTGAAAATTACCTGCAAAACTACATGGGTAACCTCCAACAAAACCTGGTGGTTTGTGGCGGAACAGCCTACCGAAAGGAAAAACCCGCCGCTCTGGGCGAATTACTACGTTGGTATTACGGCACGTATCGCGAAGCCATTCCGGCTGCGCAGCGAAACAATGCCAAAGGTTTTATTATTACATCGAATAATTTTCTGATTGAAAAACGGGTTTTTGAAAAAATCCGGTTCCGCGAAAACATTGGAGTTTACGGGCACGAAGATACTTTGCTGGGCTACGATTTATTTAAAAGCGGAATCAGTATTTTGCATATCGATAATCCCGTTTTGCATACCGGGCTTGAAGATGCACCTGTTTTTCTTGAAAAAACACGGTTGGCGCTGAATAGTCTGTATAAAATTGATACTGAATTATTAAAGGAAGATTTGATTTTTGCCCTTCAGGTTAATTTTCTGAATCGTTACATTTCAATCAAACGCGTTGTTCCGGCTGTGTTTTTGCGCCTGTTTTTCAAAATGTTTCATCGTGTAATCGAAGCCAATCTGAAAGGCAGGTTTCCGGTTCTTTTGTTTCTCGATTTGTACAAGCTGGGCTATTACGCAACACTTGAAAAACAATAAAAAAAATAGTCATCGTATGACTTTGAGTCATGCGATGACTATTTTTGAATTCCTTCTGTACTATCGCTCTTTTCCTACTTCCTCACTCCTCACTCACTCATTTACTAAATTCCTTACTCCCCAAGTTTAATTTCCCCGTATCGGCTGTCAATCCTTACTTTTCCTCCGCCCGATCCAATATTGCCGTTGAGCTGAATACTTGTATTCTCTTTTATCCGGTTGCCTTTGTAACGGTCTGTCGGGTAATCAATTCCGCAGTAGTTGCATTTGGCATCGAGCGAATAATTAAGGTTTCCTAATCCAAGATAAATTTGACCGTAAGAATTGGTAATATCAATTGATTCAAAATCGGGTGAAATTTTCTCGATTTTTATGCCGCCGTAACCAGCCCCGATGTAAAGTTTCCTGCTCAGTTTGCCAACCCTGATTTGTGTATATTTTGTATCGGCATTCAACGACACCACTTCTGCGAAATTGAATTTGTCGTATCTCGATTCGGTTTGAATATCAGCAGCTTTGTCGGCTTCGATGTTTGAATATTTAGAGTTGAGCCGCAGATTTCCCAAGGTTCCCATTGAAATATCGGAGTAAGATACTTCGATTTCTGTATTCCCCGCTTCGTCAATATTTCCTTTTCCGTAAGCCAGGTTAATCTTTGTGCTAATGCCTTTTAGCGAAACCGCAGTAATACTGCCATACTGAACGTCAAAACTTCCTTTTCCGGTAAGCTGGCCAACCACTACATTCCCATATTTATTTGACACTTCAAGGTTTTTATCCGAAGGAACATTGATTACGTAATCGATACTGAAACGGTTATTTCCCCTGAAACTGTTTTCAAAAGTTGTTTCGGCATGTACAACTGAACCTGATTTACTGATTTTTATATCGATGTTGTTGATAATATCCGTTGCTTTGCTTTCGCTTGTTGATTCAACGGTTACAAGTACATCGATGGTAACTGTTGAGGCATTAGTGTTTACAAATTTTACTTCGCCGAATTTGTTGCTGATTTGTAAACTTTCGATCCCGGCTGATGGCCACGATTCGTGGTATTTTTTTGTTTTCTCAATCGCAAGGGTGGTTTTTCCGGCTCCGATTAAAATCACAATCAGGAGCAAGGTTGTCAGTTTAAATGTTGTTTTCATGGTTGTTGCTTTTTTGTTGTTTAACTTCCTGTAACTTATTAACTATCATATTTATAATTTCGAGTTTTGCCTTGTAATATTCAATCATGGCATTAATCACGCGTTCGTCGTTTGGGTTTGCTGCCAGGTCGGTTTGCAGGGTTTTAAATCTTTTTTCAAAATCAGCCAGTTCTTCATTCATCACTTCCTGTTCAGCTTCAGAAATCAGTCCGTCGGCTTTGAGCGCATTCCACTGGTTCATACCCGTGTTAATGGCGTTACTGTAGTAAAACTCAACTTCGCTGTATTCATCGGAAACTGAAGCAAGGGTAAACGGTTCGCCACTGTTTTCGCCGGGTAAACCTTTTTTGTCGGGCGCAAAATAAATATACGCCTGGTTGGCAGCGAGTAGCACAAAAATCACCGCTGCGGCCACTTTCCAAACCGTGTTTAACGTGAATTTTTTTCGTTTTCCCTCCGCATTCAGTTTTGCCTGAAACCGTTCGAAATGACCGTCGGCCGGTTCAAAGTCGTTCAACGTTTCAAGGTTTTTCAGAATTAAATCTTCTATGTTATCTTTTGTCTTCATAATAATCAATTGTATGAGTAAATTTCCTTGTCTTTCAGCAGTTCTCTCAGTTTGTTTTTTGCCCGCAGGTATTGCGTTCGCGAGTTCGAGTTGCTGATTCCCAGAATCTCGCTGATTTCCTCGTGGTCGTAACCTTCAATCAGGTAAAGGCTCAAAACCACGCGGTAACCGTCGGGCAATTGTTGAATGGCATTTTTAATTGCCTCCATATTTACTTCTTTCAGTTCCATCTGGTAATCCGGAATCTGTGCGGTTTTTTCGCTTATTTCTTCCAGTTTTACCCTCTTTTTTTTCAGATGGTCCAAAGAACGGTTGATTACAATCCTTTTCAGCCAGGCGCCAAAACTCACTTCATTTTTGTACGATTCCATGTTTCTGAAAGCGTTCAGAAAAGCTTCCTGCATTACATCTTCTGCTTCAGCCGGCTGATTGATAATTCGCATACAAACACTGTACATGGGTTTGTAATAGAGTTTATACAACTGAAACTGCGCTTTCTGGTTGCCCTCCCTGCACTGGTCTATAATTTCCTGGTGAATATTTTCGTAAAGCGTTTTCAATGTTTTTACTGTTTCTGAATCAATGACGACAATGATTTTTTAATGTTGCACACATTCAACATTTTTTTGTAGCAACTAATATAAACTGAAAAATCGGGTCTGCTCTGTGGCAAACCCGATTCCCATTTGTTTTTATGTAACAGCGAAGTATTAGTTTACAGCGAATTGTAAAATTTTACTACCTCAGCAAGCCCTTCCGGTTTATTAAGTTTGATTTTATTTTTCGAGATAAAGTTTTCGATTTTATCCCTGTTATCAGGGAATGCCTCCAAAACACTCTTTCTGTTACTTACAGGTAACGCCATCTCCGAACCTATCCTGATATAATGTTCTTCAGCACGACGCACAAATTTTGCGGGTTCCGCTTCTTTGTATGCCCCCGGTTCGGTTGGTTCCTGATAAATTACACTCACTTTCGAAAGCAGCGCCGCATTACCTTCTTGTTTTAGTACTAAGAATCCTTGTTTCGGTTTATTGCCAACTGAATAATTGCAATAAACCAGCCGATCGTTGCCAAAAACGGCATATTCTACGATTTCGGGTTTGGCAAGCGCAAGAATTTCCCCGGCGGGATTTTTAAATTCCAGGTCATCGTTGTACAAATTGTACCGCAGCGGAACATCATTGTACTGCGTTTTCATGGTGGTGTAAATGGTGCCGCTCACAAATTCGTTGTTCAGGTAAGGCGAACCTTTCACATCTTTTAAGTTGATGTCGGTATTCCCGCTTTTGTTGAGCAACTGGTTCATCCGGTAAAAATCGGCCGTTTCCTTTAACTCGTAGCTTAATGAAAACTGAGCAAAGGCGCTTGTTGTAAAAGCAATGAACATTGTTAAAATCAGGTATTTTCTCATGGCGTTCATTTTTAGATTTCTACTCCTTAAAACATTTATTTTTTTTTGCGTTTTTTCTGAAAATCAATTCTGCAAATTATTTCTTTTTAAAAGACTGAAAAAAAAATATCGGAAGGTATTTTTTTTAGCACTTTGAATTTTTATTTTGCACGAACTTGTTTATTAGTTGTTTTCTTTTCTGTGATGTTCACAAATATGAAATAAAATTTGATATCATGAGCGATGTTCACCAGGTTTCGATGCCAAAGCTTGTTTTCACCATTTTTCTCAACTTGCTGATTACAACGGCGCAAGTTGCAGGCGGTATTATTTCGGGCAGTCTGGCGCTGATTTCTGATGCCATTCATAACCTCAGCGACACGGTTTCTGTTGTACTGGCCTGGTTTGCGCAGGTGCTGAGCCGTAAACCAACGACACCAAAATCAACTTTTGGCTACAAACGCGCTGAAATTCTGGCTGCTTTCATTAATGCAATCGCGCTGATTGCTATTTCTGTTTACCTGATTTTTGAAGCTGTTGAAAGATTGATTACGCCGCAACCGGTTGATGCCCGCTGGATGTTCTGGCTGGGACTGCTAGGTTTGGTTGCCAACGGACTTTCTGTTTTAATTCTCGAACGCGAAAAAAACAAGAATATCAACATCAGGGCGGCGTACCTGCATTTACTTGGCGATGCGATGACCTCGCTGGCTGTAATTGTTGGCGCAGCGCTCATCTGGATGTACAACATTGTGTGGGTTGATGCCGTGGTAACTATTATAATCGGGGTATATCTTTTGGTGCATACCTGGAAATTGCTGAAAGAGTCGGTTACCATTTTAATGCAAATGACGCCTGCTGATTTGAATATTACTGAAATTGAAAACGAATTAGCTGCACTTGATGGAATTAAATCGGTTCACCACATTCATGTGTGGAACCTGACAGATAAAATCCTGCATTTCGAATGTCATATCAGTCTTAAGGATGATTTGCCGGTTTCGGCAACTACAGCAATCACCCAAAAAGTTGAAAAATTATTGCACGATGAGTTCGAGATAGACCATGTTACTATTCAGTTTGAGTATGGGAGAAGTGTTAAAGTTGGTTGTGAATGCTCTTGATTTACAATATTTTCAAATCGATACCTGCAAAATACATCCCAAGAATTACAAGACCAACCACAATACGATACCAGCCAAAAACTTTAAAACCATGTTTTGTGAGAAATCCGATAAAGAGTTTGATGGCAAGCAATGCAACAATAAAAGCCACAATATTGCCCACAGCTAAAACCTGGATATCGTGTGATGTAAATCCTGTTTCCGATTGATAAATCTTTAAAAGTTTGTATGATGTAGCCGCAAACATGGTTGGAACAGCAAGAAAAAATGAAAATTCAGCTGCAGCTTTTCGGGT
>DPCJ01000174.1:0-25819 GCA_003516705.1 Prolixibacteraceae bacterium
TCATTTCACAGGCTGTTTCTTATAATTAATTTAGCCGGATTCCTCATCTGACTTGTCTTCCGTGTTAATACCATATCAGCCAGCGTTTTGCCCATTTCGGTAAAATCAGTCGAGATTGTGGTAATACCTCCAGCGACCACCTCTTTCAGCATGGTGTCGTTAAACGAAACAATTCCGAATTTTTTACCCAATTTAAATTTGTATTCTTTTGCTTTTTTCACCATTTCAACCATTTCGCGGTCCGATGTAAAAAAGTAAGCCTCATAAAGTTCCGGCCTTAATCCATCAACCGATTTAACCACCTGATAATTGAAGTTATACTGAGTGCAAAATCGTTCAAACCCTTTAACACGTTCCTGCGGTTCTTTGGCACCCTGGTTCACAAAAATCAGTTTCCGATATTTTTTCAAAAACTCATGGCCTTCCATGAGTGCATCGTAGAAGTCATTTTCAAAATCCTGATAAACAGCCGGGTATATTTTGAGATCAGGTTTTAAGCGGTCGAGAATAAAAACACGTTCACGCGGTATTTTAGAAATAAGAATACTGCTATTTTCGAATGTTGCCGGCATTATTACATATGATGTAAAATTGCCTATGCTATCGTTTATAAGGTTTTTAAAAACTTTATAATTAAAATGATGGAAGTAAATATCAACGTTGGCTTTTCCTTTAAGATTCAACAACAGCGAGTTATACAAATCCTCTTTAAAAGTGTTCAACTCGTCAAAAAGCACAAAAATATTTTCTTCAGGTTGAATTTCAGTGGTTGAAATGTAGTAGCCTTTGCCTGGCTGACTATGCAGAATTTTCTTCGTTTTAAGTTCGCTGAAAGCCAACAGTACAGTATCGCGACTTAATCCATAATCGGCACAAATCTGGTTAATCGAAGGCACCTTGTCTCCTTTTTTCAACATTCTTCGTTCAATACCCAAAAGTACCGAATTGATAATCTGCCTGTATTTGGGTAACGAGGATTTCGGATCGATTTGAATAATTCGTTTAGCCATCTCAGTTGAATGAACTGCAAAAATAAGAATATATCAATATGCTGTTTCATGTTTAAAAACACTACCAGTTCCTACCAGCATCATTCACATTTTTTGCATTTTTGAAGTTTAAAAAAATTAAACATACAAACTGATATGAAAATTGAAAAACAACCTTTCGGTAAATTGAAAGATGGCAGCGAAGTTTCGCTCTTCACACTCACTAATAATGTTGTAACAGTTAAAATCACCAACTATGGTGCAATTATCACGGCTATTGAAATGCCTGATAAAAATGGCAAAATTGAGAATGTGGCTTGCGGGTTCAACAAGCTTGAAACCTATTTGAGCGATGAATACCTGGGCAGTTATCCCTACTTCGGGTCGATCATCGGACGTTTCGGAAACCGGATTGCCAAAGGCCACCTCAAAATTGATGGCAAAATGTATCAATTGGCCATAAACAATGGCCCAAATCATTTACATGGCGGACCCACAGGTTTCGATAAAAGAGTATTCTCGACTGAAACTTTTGAAACCGAAAACACTGTCGGGTTGAAGTTAACTTACCTGAGTGCAGACGGAGAAGAAAACTACCCCGGAAAACTTATGGTTACCTGTATTTACACTTTAAACGGTAAAAATGAGCTGGGAATTGATTATCACGCTGAAACGGATAAAACAACCGTAGTTAACCTGACCAATCATACTTATTTTAATCTTACCGCTGGCAAGGAAGACATATTGAATCATGAAATGTTGCTAACAGCCACACAGATTACAGAAATGACGGACCAGATTCCGACCGGTAAAATTATTGCGGTTGCTGGAACGCCATTCGATTTTACATCTCCACAAAAAATCAATCATCAAATCGAAAAAATGCCAATGGGTTACGACGACAACTTTGTACTTGGCAACGAAACCGGAGAACTGAAATACACAGGCTACATTAGTGAAGCAAAAAGTGGCCGTAAAGTGGAAGTTTATACCACCCAGCCCGGGATGCAGGTTTACACAGGCTACTGGATTCCTGAGATGGTTATTGACGGGGAAAAGAAATTCGGTCGTTTCTCGGGCATTGCACTCGAAACCCAGCATTACCCCGATTCGGTTAACCAACCCCACTTCCCCACCACCCTGCTTAATCCAGGTGAAAAATATTACCAGAAAACCATTTACAAGTTGGTAACCGAATAACTAAAGGCCCTTCACAGGGCCTTTTTTATAAACAAAGACAGCATCGATAAGCTTTGCAAAAAGTTTGCAATGCAAAATATTTTTGTGTAATTATTGACACTTACAGCTCATTTTTTTCATCGGTATTAATTATCCCAATTTTTTTTACTTTTAATGGCCTAACTAAAATTGAAAATGAAAACGATAATCGAACTTTTTGAAACCGCAGTTGCAAAATATCCTTACAACATTTATCTGTGGGAAAAGAAAAATGGGGAATACAAAGGCACAACTTACACTGAAACGCGCCAGCAGGTAATGTATTTAGCCGCCGGACTGGTTGATTTAGGTTTTAAAAAAGGTGATCGCGCTGCCCTGTTATCCGACGGAAGAAACGACTGGATTATCAGCGAACTGGGAATTATTTATTCAGGCGGAATCAATGTTCCGCTTTCCATCAGGCTCGAAACAAACGAATTGCTGTTTAGGCTAAAACACAGCGGAACTACTGTAATATTTGTCTCGAAACAGCAGGCCTCAAAAATCGATGAAATCAGAAATGAATTACCTGAACTGAGATATGTGGTTTACATTGATGGAAAAGAAAATCCGGGACCACAGGACATGATTTATACCGACCTGATTAAACACGGTAAAGAATTGCGCGAAACCGATGCCAGCGGATTTGATGCCATCTGGAAACAGATTCAGCCCAACGATGTGGTCAACATTTCATACACATCGGGTACCACTGCCGACCCAAAAGGAATTATGCTCACCCAATTGAATTATGCGGCCAATGTACTTCAGTCGAATGGTTTACTCGAATTACAAACACATTGGAAAACACTTGCCATTTTGCCCTGGGACCACGCATTTGCCCACACCACCTGTTTGTATGTTTTTATGTACAAGGGTGCAAGTGTGGCTTCGGTCGAAATTGGGAACACCCCGCTCGAAACATTAAAAAATATTCCAAAAAACATCAAAGAAATTCAGCCGACACTGATGATGAGCGTGCCGGCATATTCAAAAGCTTTCAGAAAAAATATTGAAGCCGGAATTAAAGCCAAAGGCGAAACAACAAACAAGCTATTTCATTTCGCGATGAAAGTAGCCTACAATTACAATGGTAACGGATTTAATAAAGGAGGAGGACTACGTTTTTTACTGAAACCGCTTGTACTTATTTTTGATAAAATACTCTTCAGCAAAATCAGGGAAGGATTTGGAGGAAAATTACAATTTTTTATTGGTGGTGGCGCACTACTCGACTCCGATTTGCAACGCTTTTTTTATGCCATCGGGATGCCCATTTGCCAAGGCTACGGATTAACCGAAGCATCGCCTGTAATATCTTCGAATACGCCCGACTGCATTAAATTCGGCTCATCGGGAAAACCAGTGAAGATGATGGAAATAAAAATTCTGGATACCGAGGGGAATGAGCTGAAACAAGGTGATAAAGGAGAAATCTGCATCAAAGGCGATAATGTAATGCTTGGGTACTGGAACAATCCGGTAGCTACAGCCGAAACCATTATCGACAACTGGCTGCACACGGGTGATATGGGATATATTGATAACGATGGCTTTCTCATCGTATTGGGGCGTTTTAAAAGTCTGTTGATTGGAAACGACGGCGAAAAATACAGTCCTGAAGGAATAGAAGAAGCGATGGTTGAATTATGCCCATACATCCAGCAGGTGATGCTGCATAATAACCAAAATCCATACACGGTTGGAATGGTAGTTCCTGATATGGAAGCCATTAACCGCGAGTTAAAAAGCCATGGTATAGAAAAAGGAAGTGATACAGCGGTTACCGAAATATTGAAAATGATTCAGGATGAAATAAACCAGTTTAAAAAAGGAGGGAAACACGAGGGAATGTTTCCGGAAAGATGGCTTCCGACCACTGTGGCAGTATTGCCTGAGGCATTTTCGGCAGAAAACAAAATGCTTAACGCACAGATGAAAATGGTGCGTGGAAAAATTAACGAGCATTACGAAAAAGAACTTGAGTTTTTATACACTCCACAGTCGAAATTTATTGAAAACCAATTAAATATTGAAGCTATAAAAAAGTGGAGTAAATAATCCTTTAAACATTTGATTTCGGGTTGGTTAATTTTGCCCCGAAAAATTACTATTTTTGTCGCTCCTTTTCAGGGGCTGATTGGTTTTGACAGCGGGTAGAAGAGGCAGGTAAGCATGCAGGTTTTGGTTGTTGACCTTTAAAATAATAACCGAAACAATAATTGGCGAAAATAACTACGCTCTTGCTGCGTAACCGAATTAAGTAAGTTACCTTCATTCCGGCACCAGGTGCTGGAACGAGACATCGCCCGGATGCTATGCTTTGAAGCGGTCCGATCAGGCGGTGCAAGTAAATCGAAGCTAGTTTAAGCGAGTCTCCGGCGCTTTTACGAAATTAAAGGAGATAAGGTAAACTTTGGTGGCCCTGATCCGGTGTTTACACGAAAATCAAGTCTGGGGATAAGCATGTAGAAAGCTTGTGGCTTCCTCGTTTGGACGCGGGTTCGACTCCCGCCAGCTCCACAAAAAAGCTGTAAATCGGTGTATTTACAGCTTTTTTTTCAATATTTTTTAGCTAAAATTTGGTTGAATCTGTTTTCAGTGTTATGTACTTCGAGATTTTGCTGTAAAAAACCTGACTCTCGAAAGGTTTGGTCAGATAATCGTTACAACCTGCCTCAAATGCAGTAATTTCATCTCCCGACATAGCGTGGGCAGTAATGGCAATTATCTTCAAATCAGGTCTTAGTTTCCTGATGAGCCGTGTTGCTTCGTAGCCATCCATTACTGGCATTTTCAAATCCATCAGTACAAGCTCTATTTTTCCGTTCAGCCGACATTTTTCCACTGCATCCAGTCCATTTCGGGCAGCAAGTGTTTTTATGCCTGTATTACGTAACAATGTTTCAAGATATAAAAGATTAAAATAATCATCTTCCACAATCATTACAACTGATTCGCCGGCTGGTTTGGGTTCTTCATCTGTTATCTTCTTATCATTAAACTGAATTGGTAATGCGGGTAAACTGAAACTAGTTTTTGTACCCACACCTTTTTCCGATTCCAACACAATATTTCCACCAAGCAACTGTATGATTCCTTTGGAAATTGACAATCCAAGTCCACTTCCCTCGTAACCACTCGACAGGCTTGTGGTTTCCTGGGTGAATCTCTCAAATACAATCTCCTGCATCTCATCATCTATCCCGATTCCAGTATCTGATACTAAAAATTTTATAGAATTCTCAAACGGTGCACAACTTAAAAGAATGCTCCCTTCTCTCGTGAATTTAACAGCATTATCGAGCAGATGATGAAATACCTTTACCAAAAGTTCTGCATCAGTTTCAATTAGTATTTGCTGTGTATTGTCAAAATCAACCTGAAAATTCAAACCCTTTTCCACACATCTTGCCTCATAATCTTCAGCCACACTTCTGATTAAATCGTTTAACAACACAACCTTTTTATTTAATGCCATATTTCCCGAAGTAATCAGTGAAATATCCATAAAATCGGTTACAGTATTGATAAGCCGTGTACTGCTTTTTCGCATAATATTCAAAAAATGTTGCTTTTCGCCTACTGGCATTCCCGGTTCCGATATCAGTTCGGCAAAGCCAAGAATTCCGTTTAAGGGTGTTCTCAATTCATGCGAAATATTATTCATAAAAGCTGTCTTTAACCTGTCGCTCGCTTCAGCTTTTTCCTTGGCAGTAATTAATTCCTGTTCGGCTTGTTTCCAGTCTGTAATATCTTTGTCAACTCCCCTGTAACCTAGTAACTGGCCGTCGTTATCTAAAATTGGTACTCCGTTGGACAGTAAACAAATCTTTTTGCCATCTCTTCCAATACTCCAGTTTTCAAAATCTTTTATCGGCATTTTTTTGGAAGCCAGTTCAGCAAGAATGGCTGTAACCCTTTCAGCTTCATCTGGTTCCATAAAGTCAAAAGGTGTTTTACCAATAATCTCATCGGGGGCCACATCAAAAAAATCAACACCTCTTTGCGAACTGTAGGTGTACCGACCTTTTTCATCGACTTCCCAAATCCAGTCCATTGTGCTGAACATGATGTCGCGAAGCCGCTCTTCGCTTTGTTTAAGTGAGTTTTCAGCAAGTTTTCGTTCAGAAATATCGCGTAATGCTCCATCAATATGATCGGGAACTCCCTCCGAATTAAAAACCAAGCGGGCATTAATTGACGCATACTTAACTTCGCTGCTTTTTGTTTTGAGCCTGATTTCATAATCCCGCACTTCACCTTTTTTAATTAGTAGCTGAAGTAATTTTTTCCTGTCATCGGGATTGTGGTATAATTCAACAATGTGGGTTCCTATCAGTTCAACACTATTGAAATCTGCAAAATATTTGATAGATGGGCTTATCTCTTTAATTATTCCATTCAGGTCGGTTTGATAAAATACATCCTGTACATTCTCGAAAATAGTGCGGTACTTTTCTTCGCTTAAACGAAGCGACTCTTCCATTTGCCGGCGGACAGCTTTTTCCTTTGCTTCTTCCATCGCCCTTTTTACGGCAAACGGAAGTCTTTCCAGACGGTCTTTCAGCACATAATCAACAGCCCCCTTTTTGAGAAGTTCGATGGCCAAAATCTCACCAATTGACCCCGACACACAGATAACCGGAACTTCAGGACAATGTATATTGCAAATTCTCAAAGCTTCGAATGCATCAAACTGTGGCAGATTGTAATCTGCCAAAATAATATCGTATTTGTTGTTACAAATCAACGATGTAAACTCATTCTCTGTTTCAGCTCTCGATAAATTCAGTTTATATCCTGCTTTGATCAGTTGTTCCCTGATTATTTCAAAATCCAAATCAGAGTCTTCAAGTGACAGAACATTAAATGGTGCATCCATAGCATTTTTATAACATTCTTGTAATTATTTTTTGGGGAGTTCGTTGACAACCGCCCAAAAAATTCCTAACTGTTTAACCGCGTCAAAAAAATCTTTAAAATTTACTGGCTTCACTACATAGGCATTTACACCAAGATCATAACACCTCTTTAAATCAGGCTCTTCGCGGGAAGAAGTAAGCATAACAACGGGAATTGATTTTAGTTCAGGATCATTCTTAATTTTCCCAAGAACCTCAATGCCATCCATCCGGGGCATTTTAATATCCATAAGAATTACGGCAGGGTTTTCTTTTTCCCTGTTTTCATATGGCCCATCGCAATACAGGTATTCCAAAGCCTGTACACCATCATTTAAAACTACAACCCTGTTGGCCAGATTGTGCTCAGCCAGTGCTTCAAGTGTTAATTCAATATCGTTGGGGTTATCTTCAACGAGAAGAATTTTTTTTAATACGATCATTTTTGTATTATTTAGGTTTTGGTAATGAAAAGTAAAATGCAGCTCCCTCATTTAACTTCGATTCGGCCCATGTACGACCGCCATGTTTGAGAATTATCCTGCGAACATTAGCTAGCCCGATACCTGTTCCTTCGAATTCTTTTGCAGTATGAAGCCGTTGAAATACACCAAATAATTTATGGGCATATCGCATATCGAAACCAGCGCCATTGTCGCGTACAACAAAAGTATATTCATTTTTTTCGTCGGTGAACCCGATTTCAATTTGTGCAGGATTTTTGGCTCTGGTGAACTTCATTGCATTGCTCAATAAATTATACCAGACCATTCGCAACAGAGATTGATCGCCTTTGATAGCTGGTAACGCCGCAATATTCCACTCAATTTTCCGCTTTCCGATATCATGTTCCAAAGAGTTTAATACATCATAAAGAACGACATCCATATTTACATCTGTCTTTTGTATTTCCTGTCTTCCGGTTCTGGAGAACTGAAGCAAATCGTCAATGAGTGTACCCATCTGTCGCGACGAATTAATAATTACTTCAAGATAATGCTGCCCTTTTTCGGGTAATAAACCGGTGTAATTTTCTTTCAGTAAATCAACAAAACCATTGATGTGACGAAGCGGGGCACGCAAGTCGTGGGATACAGAATAGGAAAAGGCTTCAAGTTCTTTGTTGGCTTCCTGAAGTTGAATTGTACGTTCTTCTACCCGCTGCTCAAGTGTTTCATTCAGTTTTATGACTTCTTTTTCGGCCCTTTTACGTTCGGTAATATCAATAAATGTGATGAGCAGGTTATCTTCAATAATTATCCCTGAAACAATCATTGTCCGCTCAATGCCATCTTTGCAGGTAATGTTGTATTCAATTGGCTCAATATCTGAATTTGTTCTGTTTGCATCCTCCACTGCTGATTCCCATTGTTGAATAACCAGCTTTCTGTAGTTTTCATTCGGATAGGCTTTTACCCACCATTCATTTACGGTCGGTACTTCTTCAGAGGTATAACCCATTACCTGCAGAAAACGATCATTTCTGAAGGTAATTTCACCAAGGCTGTTTACATAAGCAACCGGAAGTGGAATACTCTTGATTAGTTTTCTGAACTTTTCTTCACTTTCACGAAGCGCTTCTTCCGCAAGTTTACGGTGAGTGATGTCTGTATTAAATCCATACCAGGTAATACTGCCATCAGGCAATCGTTCGGGTGTTGATTTGGAATAAATCCACTGGATTTCTCTGCCGGGAATTTTTACTCTGAATTCGCAGGTAAAATAAGTCAAATGCTCTGCAGAGTATTCAATTTCGCGGATAACCCGCTCTGCATCTTCCGGGTAAATAACGCTTCCGATGGGAGTAAAGTCGTCAATTACATCTTCCGGCGCGCATCCAAAAATATTTCGGATACCTTCTGAAGCTATTGGTACATAATAGGTTCCGTCAGGTTTTCGGGTAAATTGAAAAATCAGGTCAGGAACATTTGCTGATAATTTTCTGAATTCCTGATCCTTTTCACGAATCTTCTGATCAATCTTTTTTTGCTCAGTGATATCATAATTTATCCCAACCATCCGAATTGGTTCTCCTATTTCATTTCGAAATACTTCTCCTTTTGCTCTTTCGTAATGAACTGTTCCGTCAGGCCATACCACCCTAAATTCGGTATCATATTCTTTTTTCCCGAGCAAAGCAAGTTTGGTTTCATTCTGGCCAAATTCCCTGTCATCCGGGTGAAGACCGTTCACCCAGGCTTCGTATGCACCAGCAAATTCATCTTTTTTCAAGCCATATAAAGCATACATCTGATCATCCCAGGATAACAGGTTATTCTTAATATCCCAGTCCCAAATCCCAACTTGTGATGCACGTGTTGCCGTTGAAATTCGCTCATTAAGTTCACGGATTTTTTCATCAGCCTGTTTCCGGGGAGTAATATCTTCTATGATACCAAGGTTATAAAGAAATTGTCCCTGGCTATCGTAGGTGGCTGTAACTGTCAGCGATCCCCAAATCTCCTGCCCGTCTTTTCTGATATAACGCTTATCGGTTTTATAAACCGAGATTTCTTTATTCATCAGTTTCCTGATGTTAGGCAAGTCTTTAACCAGTTCATCCTGATACGATACATCTTTAAATGTAAATTGCAGAAGTTCAGTTTCACTGTATCCAAGAATTTTGCAGAACGCAGGATTTACTTTTTTAAATCTGAATTCTTTATCTGTCATTACCATTCCGAAAGGACCATTTTCATACAGTTTACCAAACCTGAATTCGCTTTCGTATAGTTGTTCTTCCTGTAGTTTACGTTCAGTGATGTTCCGGTTTGTTCCCCGCCTGCCCAAATATTCCCCTTCGTCGTTAAATATCGGACTGCAACTGTGGCTTATCCACCGCAATTCCCCACCTTTGGTAACAATCCTGTATTCCAGTTCGTGTGGATGATTGTCTGATTTTGAATATTGATGATGTTGATTAACTTTATTCTGATCCGCCTCAAATACAATTTCTTGATTTAATTCAGGACGATGTGAAAACTCGTCTGGCGAATAGCCGGTAACCCGCTCGCAGGCCGGCGATACATATTTCATTTTTCCATCAGGGGTAATCCAATAAATCCAGTCGTCGGAATTGTCAGAAATCAGGCGGTATTTTTCTTCGTTTACCCGCAAATCGTTTTCGGCATTTTTACGTTCGGTAATGTCGATAGATAAAATAAATACTCCTTCGGGAACCGGTTGAATACTTAAATCGAACCAGCCGCTGCTTCCATCAGGAAATATAAATTCGTTTTCGAAATGATTGGAAACTCTTGCTTCTAATGTTTGCTTAATAATTTTAAATACTTCAGTTTCTTCAATTCCCGGCCAAATATCCATATAACGGGCGCCAATCAGTTCCCGATTTGGCTTTTTGTTATGAACCTCTGCGGTATGGTTCAAATAAATATATCTCCAGTCATGTCCGATAATCTGGCAACCTTCCAGCAAATTATCGAGTGCATTTCTGGAACGCTCTTCACTTTTTCTTAATGCTTCATTGAGCTGCAATTGTTCCAATTTCTGTTGGGTCATTTCGCTAATCAACTGAGTCATGTCCAGTAAAAAGTCCATTGCAACTTTTACTTTCTCTTTCGAAATTACAGGTACATTTTTGAGCGCATTGAGATATTTATGCTCATTAAAGCCATGTTTTTCAGCTTGTTTTTTAAAAAAAGTGTCATCGGGTTCATCAAAAAAGAATTGTCCTGAGAAAAGGTTGGCAATAT
The DNA here is from genome assembly GCA_003516705.1 of Prolixibacteraceae bacterium. Classification (GTDB taxonomy): domain Bacteria; phylum Bacteroidota; class Bacteroidia; order Bacteroidales; family Prolixibacteraceae; genus Draconibacterium. The sequence goes on from DPCJ01000174.1 coordinate 10,825, forward strand.
GTTCCCCGTTAATAACAATGGGAACAGCAACATCAACCAATCCGTTTAAACATTCATAGAAATGATATTTTTCACCTTCGGCCATTTTATTGGCTAAAACAGTATCGCTGATCTTACATCGATTTGAAGTTTCGGGATTAATCCGATGAAATTCGGTGCAAATTTGTCGCCAACCCGACTTCGACAACACATTTCCTTTAAGATCCAGAATGGCAGTTACAAAACCAGTAGATTTATTAAATCCTTCTAACAGATTATCTACTTTGCCAAAATCTACCAAATCCAGAAGATTAGTTTTTGTTGGCATAATTTCTTAATTTATTTCGCAGGGCATCAATTTATTAATGCGTTGAATTTAATTATTTAAACATATGAAATTACCTTGTCAATTTAAATTTTCAATGTAGCTACACTAAACAGCTACAGGATAAACAATTCACAAACAATTTGAAATTAAAACATCCGTGTTGCAATTTCAATTACCATTATTTATTCTGCCATCAAAATCATTCCTTTCAGTTTCTGGTTCAAGCGGAAACTTCACCGGGCGGTTGTCTCGCGCAGAGCGGTAAATTGCTGTAAAAAGTTCGACCGTCACCCTTCCCTCTTCTCCTGAAACCATTGGTTTGTGGTTTTTGATAATGGCATTGGCAAAATCTTCGTTTTGCAGTTTCATGTAATGTTCAGTTGGATTGATGGAACCAAAAAATTCAGTGTCTTCCTTTTCCCAGCCTTCCAACAGGATTTCTTCGTTAGGCACTGTCCATAAATCGTTTACCGGAGGCTCGGCAATGGCCGACATTCCGGCAATAAACATGGCGCCGCCGTCGGTTTGAACTCCCACCGACGCTCCGTTACTTCCGTGTACATGCACTTTTCCATAAATCCCGGGTTTTTGCGAATTGCTGACAATAATATTTCCAATGGCTCCACTTTTGAATTTTACGATGGCCAATGCAGTGTCTTCCACTTCAATGTACGGGTGATTCAGGTTTCTCCAAATGCCATAAACTTCGTCTATCGGGCCCATAAACCACTGAAAAATATCAAGTTGATGTGGGGCTTGATTCACCAAAACACCACCGCCTTCCATTTCCCAGGTACCGCGCCAGTCATCGCTTTCATAATAACCTTTGTCGCGCCAGCCCAACATATTAATTGTGCCAATAACAGGACTTCCGATTTTACCTTCGTCAATCGCTTTCCGAACCCGCTGAACAGGTTCATAAAACCGGCGCTGACTTACAACGCCAAGTTTTACGTTGTTTTCATGGCAGGTTTTTATCATGGCATCGCAATCCTGAAGCGAAGCCGCCAGTGGCTTTTCAACCATACAATTTACGCCAAGCAAAGCCAGTTTCAGCACAGCATCAGCATGAAACGGGTGAGGTGTACAAATTACTGCCGATTCAACTTCGGTTTCTTTGACCATTTTTTCAAAATCATCAAAAGCCTGAATTCCATATTTTGAAGCAAATTCTCTGGCTTTCTCAATTGAACGGCTATATACAGCGATTAATTCGGTATTGTTTCCCTGTTGCAAGGCAGCTGCATGAAGATGAGATACCTTTCCGCAACCAATGATTGCTGTTCTGACTTTTCTTTGCGTCATCATTTCACGGTTTTAAAACAACTTTCATCAGCCCTTTTTCACAATTGTGCAACCGATTGAACCACAATGCACCTTCTTCCAACGGTTCAACAGCGCTAAGCAGCGGGTCGATTTTAATTTTTCTGTCGTTCATTAAATCAAGAACCGCTTCGTACTCGCCACAAATTGCACAACTACCCTGTAGTTTTAACTGGCGGGTAACCACCTGTTGCAACGGCAATTCAACATTTGCCGAAACATTCCCAACCAAAGTTACCTGTGCACCTTTTCTAACCGATTCAATCACAGTCTTCAATACCGACGTAATTCCCACAACTTCGAAACCAACATCTACACCACGACCATTGGTTAATCGTTTAACCTCCTCCGGAATGTTAACTGAATCCGCCTGAAAAGCATGCGTTGCGCCTAATTTCAATGCTAAATCCAATCGGTCGGGGTCGAGATCGAATGTGATGATTTGCCCACAACCGACGAGTTTCAGCAATTGAATTACAAAAAGTGCAATCATTCCGGCACCACCCACAACAGCCGTATCGTTTACCGAAATTTTTGTAAGGTTGATTGCGTGTAATGCCACAGCTACCGGCTCAACCATTGAAGCATGTTCAAAGCTCACATTATCAGGAATTTTATATAAAACATGTTGTGGCACAGCAACATATTCGGCAAAAGCCCCGTCGCGTTTAAACTCGGGGCATGAAACCCCCAAAACCTGCCGGTTATCGCTCAGGTTGTACAATCCTTTTCTGGAATACCAGTCATCGAGCCGGTAAATGGTAGAGTCAAAAGTTACCCTGTCGCCCACCTGCCAATTTGATACTGCCGAGCCCATTTTTTCAATTACTCCGGAAGCTTCGTGCCCCATAATTATCGGCGGAATTCTTCTTCCAGTGCTGCCATCCATTCCATGCACATCGCTTCCGCAAATTCCAACCGCTTTCACCTTTACCAAAACCTCATCAGGTTGAATCTCAGGAATTGGAACTTCCTGTATTTCGAATTTTTTGTATTCGGTTAAAACAAGTGCTTTCATATGGATTTAATCGATATTAATGGCCAGGTTTAATTTGTTAAGCTCTGCCAAAGCTACTAATTAAGAATACAATGTAAAATTATTACACAGACAATTATCTGGAGGCGTCATGAAATTTTTAGAACTAATAAGCAAATTGAAATTGGGGAGAGCGGTAATTGTTATTCAAGATTTTTCTGATAGATACGATAAACCTTATACACTTTTCCACCCATTTTTTCCATTTCGGCCCTTACTTTATAGTTAGTTTCAAGTTCGAGGTGCGAATCCATAACCTTTTTCCCGGCCTTTTTTGCCGATTCAAGTAATTTCATGCCCATCATCACATCAATTCCCCGGCCCTGATAACGTGGATCAATACCTCCCAGCAGCAAATTGAGCTGACTGCTTTTTCTACCGGCTGTAAGAATATGATAAAATCCGGTTGGGAATAGAAATCCTTTCGACTTTTGAATTCCGGCGCTTATGTCTGACATTGCAATTAAAAATGCAAGTACCTCATTATTTTCGTCGAGCACAATCTTGATAAAACGTGGATTAATGAGGTAAAGATACCGGTTGGCAAAGTCGTCCATTTCTTTTATGGTAAATGGCACAAAACCGTAAATATCCTGAAAGGTAAGATTTACCAATGTAAGAACTTTGTGAATATACGGTTTAACCTGCGCCCGGCTGGTAAACTCCATAAACTTTATCTGCGTTTCGCGGCTGGTAAATCTTTTGTAAATACTTCTATAAAACTCCGGAATTTCTTCGGGAACAGGTATCTGGTAAACCACAAGATCAATTTCCTTGGTAAACGACAACCCTTCCGCAAGTTTATTCATATATGGGAAATTGCAGTTCGAAGCGATTACAATTGGTTTGTCGTATCCTTCAATCAGCCATCCCTGCGGGTCTTTGTCAGAAAATCCAAGCGGGCCAACCATTCTGTTCATTCCATGTTTTCGCGCCCAAACCGACAAAGCTTCAACCAATGCGGTAAAAACTTCGTTGTCGTCCCAGGTTTCAAGGTTACTGAAACGGACATCCTTTATACCTTTTTTATCGTTGTACTCGTGACTGATAAGTCCCATTACACGACCAACAACTTCGCCATTTTTAACGGCTACATACAAAACACTTGTACAATGGGCAAAAGATTTATTTTTTTTCTGATCGAAATATGTCCACTCGTCCATATAAATAGGTGGCACCCAATTGGAATGATTCTGATGGATTTTTGCCGGCAAATGAATAAAATCATGCAGCAGCTTTTTTGAAGAGACCTCCTTTATTTCGATTCCCATAACCCGATTTTGGGTGCCAATATATCTATTTTATAAAATAGCACAATACATAAATTATTGCGATTTTTATATACTTTCATAATAAACTAAAATTCAACATGATGAAAAATCAATTCTTCACCGCTTTTATACACAGCTAATCAAGTTTCTTTATTTTTATTTCCCTGAATTCAATCCCCTGCCCTTCTGCCTGCAATCCGATATATCCTTCAGTAAGCGGTTTTCCGTCAACCTTAATTGCAGGATCGAATCCGTTTGCCACTCCTCCTCCAATCTGTGGTTTAGTATATTCCAAAACTTTTTCGCCATTAACTATATGAATCACCAGCGAATCGCCGTAAACAATTAATTCTCCTGATGTCCATTCATTCCACTCATAAGTTTTTGACGATGAATTGATGCAATGCTGCGGATATTTTTCACCCTTGAAAAAGACTTCCGTTCCTGGCGAACACATGTTTCCGGTAGGCCGGGGTTGGCCATCTCCTGCACCTGCCAAAATCTGATATTCAACCGAGATTGGCCAATCCTGTTCTTTCAGAATGGTTTTGGGATCCTGCGAATGAAACATTATACCGCTGTTTCTATACGTGTATGATGGCGCATCTTTCATCCACTGGTCGGTAAATCTGTATTCAAATTTCAGGTGAAATGAGGAAAAAGGTGTTTGATAAAACAGATGTCCGTATCGGTTGTTAAATTCTTTATAATCATTGTAATTCACCTGAATTTTCCCGTCAACTGCACGAAAAGTGTTGGCAAAATTATCCCCTAAATCATGATGGTGAAATTTTACTATCCAACCGTCGAGGTTTTTACCATTGAAAAGAGTCTGCCATTTATTTTGGCTGGTTTCGGTTTTTTTTAATGTGAATGAAAGAATTAATAATAGGATTGACAACACTAAAATTGTTTTGAAATGGTTCATTTTATTAGGTTTTATTTAAGTAATTCAAAAAAGTAAGCCGGTATTTCTGTTTCAAATGTCAAAGGTTTCTTAGTAAACGGATGTATAATTGACAGTGATTTTGAATGAAGAGCAAGCCGTTTAATTCCTTTCTCAGAGATACCGTAAGTATGGTCGCCTGCTACCGGGTGATCATTTTCTGAAAAGTGAACCCTGATTTGATTTTTTGTGCCTGTAAATAAATCGATTTCAAGCAGGCTGAACCTCTGATTTTCACGCAAAACGGTGTACCCGGTTTTAGAGTATTTTCCTTTGGCTGGATTACTTACCGAATAAACACGATAAACCTGATTTTCTGCAAGATAAGATTCAATAATTCCTTTTTTTTCTTTTAAACTGCCCCGAACCACGGCTACATATTTTTTAGAAAAATTGTGCCAGTTGTCCTGCAAAAACCGCTTTGCCTGTTCTGTTCTGGCAAAAATCACAATCCCCGAAGTTTCCCTGTCAAGCCGGTGCACAATAAAAATCCTGTTGTTCGATTTCGGATTCCCTTTCCTTACATAATCAGTCAACATAAAATACGCGGTTTTCTCCCGTTCTCTTTCCGTGGCCATGGTCAGCAATCCTGCAGGCTTATCGATTACAATAATATCACGGTCTTCGTGTAAAATTACAAGCCCTTTCGGATGATGTTTTGAAAGTTGCCGGTTGCTGGCATTCCTGTCTTCGTACATTAAAAAATTTTTTGCGCAAAATTAGCAATTTACAGCGTCTTGAATATAAAAAAACAGAAATCGCAATCACTGTTGTCTGGTTAAAAACAAGAAGAATAATGTCGCTACTACGTTGCTTTACTGAATCATTATAATTCATTGACTACCATAATATCGCGACGCTGTCGCTTTTATAAAAGCAGCATAGCTGCGACAATATGGTAGAAAATCAGAGAAAAGTAAAATCAAAGCCCCATCAGGGCGACACATTAGTGTATATATTGACATTACATGATCGTAAATGGATTGAATATTTTTTTACCGGACACCAATGAATCTTAATAGTAAATCAGTTGAGTACAGTCGATTTTTGAAGATAATTTTTATCGGGCGAATAGATAAACAATAACGAACCGTTTTTGATGGTTTCTGCCACAGGTTTAATAACATCTGGCGGCAACGACGGACATCCGTAACTACGACCCAAACGTCCGGTTTTTTTTATGAAATCCTCGGTGGCATAATCGGCACCATGTATAATAATTTCACGTTCGCGCGCTTTATCGTTGATGCCTTGTTCAAGGCCTTTTAGTAAAAGTGAAAGCCCGACTTTTGAACCGATTGACATATTTTCGGTAAGATAAAACCCGAGGCTGCTTTGGAATGTGCCCGGAATATTCGAAAACCGTTGTGCAAATTCGTCGCCTGTATTTTTTCCGTGGGCAACATACGTATTAAAAAGCAGCACTTTTTTATACAGGTCAATTACATACATCCGCTTTTTTTTACTTGATTGTGAAAAATCGATGATGGTAAGCACAGTTTGATTTAATAGTTTTCCCTCCTTTTTCATTCGTTCGAAACCACGCAGTGCAAAGCGAAAAGCATCGTTCGAAAGCCCCATTTCACCCAAATGCAAAGTGGAGTAAACTTTTTCATTTTCATCTACTTCCGGAATTATTTCGGGCCCTGCCCTATCAATTACAGGCAGCAATAGTAAAACAAATATAAATACAAGTAATTTTCTCACAGGGCAAAAGTATGTTTTCCAAATGTTAATCGTGTAAACGGGTCTTAAACGAAATGTTAATGTTTCGGAAGAAATACTAAATCGCGGAAAGCCTGGTCAATTATCGATAAAAAATTGATTTTCAATTTTTTAACAAACATTCGCACCATCTGATTTTGACATTAAAAAAATTGACACTACTTTGCGGGTTCAAGTTTTACGAATGCAAAAAATATTTCTGATTATATTCCTGCTCATTTTTGCTGTTCTGCCCGAGAACGCTGTTGGTCAACCTTCGGCCATAAAGAAGCAGCAAAACAACAAAATTCCTGAATCCGAAATAAGGGAAACCCTTATAACTTTTGCCAAAGGATTTCTCGGTGTCCCCTACCTGTATGCAAGTGCTGCGCCCGAAAAAGGTTTTGATTGTTCAGGTTTTGTCCACTTTGTTTTTAAAAACTTCAACATCAATGTACCACACAGTTCGAGAGGGTTTCAGTATCTCGGAAAACTTGTTCAACCGGAAGAATTTAAAGTGGGCGATGTTCTGGTTTTTTATGGTTACCGCAACACAACACAAATTGGTCATGTAGGTATAATTTGTGAGGCCGACGGATTGAATTCGAAATTCATCCATTCTTCGTCAGGCAAAACAAAAGGTGTTATTATCAGCAAACTAAATTCAGAAATGTACTCCCGCAGGTTTTACCAGTGTGTTGATATTATCAGCGAAAAATAATCTGTTACTTTTTATTCCTCTGTCGAATCTTCGAAACCTAACAAAACATCGTAAAGACGATCATCACGTTTATAAATATCTTCATAAAAGTAAAACTCGCCTAAGTCGTTTACCCAGGCTGTAAAATAACCGATATGCACAGGTATTTTCTTTTTCAGCGACACCCATTTTTCAGTTTTGGCATTCATTGCAGCATCAATTTTTTCAGGTGTCCAATCCGGATCGCTTTTCAGTACTTCAATGGCTAAATCGCGCGGTTTACCTACTCTAACACAACCATGACTAAAAGCACGGTTATCTTTCCCGTAAAGGTTTTTTACCGGAGAATCGTGCAAATAAATATTATTCGAATTGGGGAAAATGAACTTCACTTTTCCCAGAGAGTTGCTCCTTCCCGGTTTCTGACGAACCTGACCCTCGTTCCACTCCATATTGTGTTTGGCCAGGTAGTTTTTGTCCTTTTTAATACCCGGCAGAATCTCACTTTCGAGAATACTTGGCGGTACATTCCAGTAGGGACTGAAAACTACAAAACTCATGTTTCCACTGAAAACTACTGTTTTCGACATGCTTTTACCAACAACTACGGGTGATTCATAAACTCTTTGACCGTCACGATTAAAGAACATGGTATATGAAGGGATATTCACAAAAATGTACTCGCTGGCATTGGCAAAATCGGGTGAAACCCAGCGCCAGCGCTCCATGTTCACCACTATCTTTTTAATATGTTCACTTACCGGAACATTCATCAGTTTAATCAGTTGGGGAGTTATGGTTTTTGTTTCTTTTCTACCATTTCTTAACTGATATTTATTTACCCCAATCAAAAGTTCTTCATCGAATTTATTGCTACCGCTGTTTTGGGCAATATCGCCTGTTTTACTCAATCGTTCCCTAATCTGAACGATAGCTATTGCTGTGTCGCCCAATTTGTAAGCTTTTATTTTCGGGTCGATAGAAATGGTATCCCACCCGCCCGATTTCTGAATTTCACGATAATGTTTCAGCACATCGCGTAATTTGTAATACTGGCTGAATAGAACTGAATCGTTGCGGGCCAGAAGATCGGTATTGATAAACATCGAATCGAGTACATTTTCATATGATACCTGCTTTTTAGGCAGTAGCCATTCCAAAGCGGCAACTGTTTTGTCGTCAACACCCCGGTAAACCTTTTCAGCATAAAACAAAAACATATTTGTAATCATGATTTCGGTTTCGGCTTGCGAAAGTTTGTTTTCCATGTCGCTTTCAAAAATATCGTCTATTTCGTTCATGTATGGAAATGTGTGGTAAACACCTTCGCTGGCGATTCCTTTCACTTTACTGAAAAGTGAATTTGCAAACTCCACCACCCCGTTTTCATCAAACCAGATGTGATGATAACGTTGCTCCTGATAAATCTTTACAATATTGCCTCTGTATCCATTTAATAAGGGAAATTTCACAAAAAATGAATCTACTGCAATACTATCAAACGATGCATGGTGCAGGCGGTTGATGGTTCCCTGCAAATCGGTATTTAAAACCGGTGCCGGCAACTTTGTTTTCTGATTACATGAAACTGCCGCAAGCCAAACAGTAAAAACGATTAAAACCGGGTATAATTTCTTCATAACTGAAAATCAAATTGTTTTGGGCAAATGTAGTTCTGTTTTTTAACCGAATTGCTGTAATGGAAAGTTTAATATTCAACAATCTTATCGACAATAAGTTGTCGCATTGCCTCACCATTAACAAGTTTATACTGAATCTGACGCATTCCTCCGGTTGGGCTGGCATTTGAATCACCGGTGTTATAAACCGGAAAATGCTGATTTAAAGTGTTCGCCACAATAGCAAACTCATCGTGCCCCATGTATCCTTCGCTGGCTTCTTTGTTTTCCGCAATTTCAGGCATATTAATCCGGCTCATCGACTTACCGTTGTTCACCGAATACCCGATGACTGAACCATAACTTCCGCTGCCGTCAGATTGCAGATAAACCAGTACTTCAGGAAAACCATCAGCATTTAAATCGCCAGCCTCGGCATTTACAACTGCGCCATCAACCTGGTGTTCCACCAAAGTATTATCTGTTTCAAGTCCTGTTGGCTGAATGGTAAGCTTATTACCAAAAACTTCAATCAGAAAAAAATATTCGCCATAATTCAGGTTTTTTCTGAATAGGGCTTTATCAATTTGAGCAGTATCAAGCGGTTCAGCAGTTTTGTGATAAACCCCGGCCAGGCTTGCACCACCTGAGCAAAAATAACCCAGCATTTCGTTGTCCTCATCTGTTTCGCCCGATATTATAAGGCTGTCAGCTTCGAAAGTAAAATACACGCCAAAACCTTCAACAGTGGCATTAAAAACATTACCCGGTTCAATTTTATAAGCCGTTGCATCAAAAGTACAGGTGGGTTTCTTTAAATCGGCTCTTGACCGAATTGAAATTTGCAGCATACTGTCGCTAAGTTCAATCACTTTTACTGCCATCCAATCGTAACCTTCGTTTCGAATCTGGTAATCGCTTGTTACATAATTACCAGCAACAGCAATGTTATTTGCTTCCTGAACTGCGGGAACCTGTTTAGAGTTAGTTTTGCATGCAACAACTGTAGCAATAAGTATAAAAGCCGTAATAATATTCTTCAACATTTTTTTTAAATTGAAATTCTGTTTAACAACTAAATAGCAGCGAACCAAATACTCAATCGTTCAGTAATTTAACATAGCGGTGTTCATTGTAAATTTTGCCCTTTTTAATAATAGCTTTTTCGAAAACAGCCTCCTGTTTAAAACCGCATTTTTCGAGTACCCGCATCGATGCCGGATTAAACTCAAAAATCCCTGCGTGAATACGAATGATATCGAGGTTTTTAAAACCATAATCACAAATCAGTTTTACGGCCTCTGTCATTATTCCCTTGTTCCAGTAGGGTTCACCCAAAAAGTAGCCAATCTCGGCCGAAAGCCTGTAAACATCGGCGGCTTTGTGCAGACCAATATTTCCGGCATATTCGCCCTTGTATTCGATGGCAAAAATCTGTTGCAGCTCCTGCACAGCAAAGGTTTGAATAAATTTCTCGGCATCGGCAAGGGTGTAAGGATTTGGAAAACCATCGCGCAGGTTTATAGCAACTTTCGGATTGTTTGCAAGCTCTGCAAGCCTGTATTTATCATCGGGAGTTAACGGGCGAAGTTTCAGATTTTCATTGCTGATAATCATAATTTGTGGCATTTGTCTGAATCAGTTTTTAAGCGTTTCAAAAGTACGAATAACAAACGAAAAAGCTCACTGTGCCTGCTCAACCCCGTACACTTTTTTTCTTATCAACTGAATGATTGAATCAAGTTCGTCAACCGGAATATCAACATTTGTGCTCATCAGCTTTAATTCAACTTCGGGTTTATTACTACCATACGAAGGCTGAATATAAGTACGGTTGAGTTTGTGAAACCCATTTCGTTCGTAAAACCTTATTCTTCGATTGCTGATTTCATCCGATGGAAGTTCGGTTTCGAGAATTACGTTTTTTTGAAATTGAGTCCTGATTACAGAAAGCGTCTTCTCTCCTATTCTCAGTCCGCGTAACCCGGGTTCAATGGCAAAGTGTTCAATAAAAACAAAATTGGAAAATTCCCATATTATGCAGAATCCTGCCAATGTTCCGCTTTCAGTAATAAGCTGAAAAATAAAGCAATCATCATCAGCCAACAACAATTTCAGTTCATCAAATTCTCTTCTTTCTTTTGCCGGAAAAGCTGAAATATAAAGTTCCCGAATGTATTCGAGCTGTTGAGGTTCTGCTATTTTTTTTAATTCGATTTGCATTTTAATGGTCGTGATCATGGTCATGCTGTTCCGTCGGATGGTCGTCGCCATCGGCATGTTGGTGGCTGTGGTTTAAACTGATGAAAAACATCAGCACAATTCCTGTAACAATTGCAGCAAGCTGAATCAGGCTTTTCCTGACCGAAGATTCGCGGTGAAGCTCTGGAATCAGGTCGCTGCCGGCAAGATAAATAAAGCCACCCGCCGCGAATGGAAGAATATAAGGCACAATATTTTCGGTGAACGAGCCCAGCATTACCGTAAAAACAGCACCCAAAATAGCAGCACAGGCAGCTATAAAATTCAGAAACAGGGCCTTCTTACGCGAAAAACCGGCGTGCAGTAAAACCCCGAAATCACTGATTTCCTGTGGTATTTCATGAACAACCACCGCAAGTGTGGTTGCAATACCAACACCGGGCGAAGCCATCCATGCAGCAGCAATTAAAACGCCATCAGTAAAATTATGCAGACTGTCGGTAATCAGGCTGATGTAACCAAGAGGCGCTGCTTCGTGGTTGTGCGAAACATTATGACAGTGGTGCCAGTGAATAAATTTTTCGAGCACAAACATGATAATCAGCCCCGAAACTATCAATAATCCAATCAGCTGCGGATTCCCAATCAATACAAAAGACTCGGGGATGAGCATAAAAAACGTATTGCCAAAGAGCGCTCCCACAGCAAAACTCACAAGAATAAAAACAACTTTTTTTAACATTCTGGCTTTCATCGCCAATAATAAAATCCCCGAGAACGAAAGCAAACTAACCAGCAAAGTGCTGCCAACTGCTCCAATCCAAACATTATCCATTTTCCGTTTCTTTAATTATATTTCAATTCCGATGCTAACGCGCTATTTAACCAGATTACAATGGCTGCAAAAACCTTTCACAATCAGTTCAGTTTCCACCTCTTTGTAACCTGTTGGCAATTCAGGGGTTTTTATATCATTTCCATCGAGGCATTTAACCATGCCACACTGGTTACAATAAAAATGAACGTGGTGGCTTTTGTGCATACCACTCTCCGAAAGCGCGTATTTCACCAAATGGTTGTCAACCACAATTTTGTGAATGATTCCGTTTTCGATGAGCGTTTTAAAAGTTCTGTAAAACGTGGTGCGGTCGTAAGTTCCATCCACTTTGCTTTTAATTTCCTCTTCCGAAACGGCTGTTCCGGCGCCCAACATAGCCCCGATGATGCTTTGCCGGCAACTGGTCCGAACCAGGTTATGCTTTTGAAGTATTTCGCGTGTATCCATTTTTGCAACAAATTACCAAATGCAACAATGCTGCAAAGATATTGTTTTGCACAACAGAAATTCAGGAAAGAAAAAGACTTTTGAATTTGGAAACCTAACTTTAGATGAAGTTGCATAACTACAACAGCGCGGTTGTAGAATTATATTGTATTTTTGGGAAAACGATATTAAACCCGGAAAATGTGTCATCGAAACGATAAAAAGTCTTTCCCGTTTTTGAATTACTGATGTTGTTGATGGCACTCATTTTCATCCTGAAAAATTGATAGACAGTTAAACTGTGCCACACGAAATATTGAAAAATAAAGAAACCATGAACATTACTCACCTTGGAGAAGCCCGTTTTCCGTCGCCGGCAAAAAGAACGGTGAACGACAATTTAAGCGTGCCTGAACACATCATTTCAAACAGGGAAAAAGAGATTAAAAACATTCTCAGCTTCGAATTGGCCGGACCGCGCGAAAAGCTCTATTTCGACCCTATAAAAACAAAAGTTGGCATTGTAACTTGTGGCGGACTTTGCCCGGGACTGAACGATGTTATCCGCTCGCTGTTTTTAGAACTTACCCACGCTTACAGTGTCTCCGAAGTTTATGGATTCCGATGGGGTTACAAGGGTTTGCTCCCGGAAAGTGATCCACCCATAAAACTTACAGCGGAGTTTGTGGATGATATTCACAAAGAGGGAGGAACAGTTTTGGGAACCTCGCGCGGGCCGGTTGATGTGGAAAAGGCAGTTGACCATCTTGTAAAGATGGAAATCAATATTCTTTTCACGATTGGCGGCGATGGCACACAACGTGGCGGAAATGCGCTGTTTCAGGAAGCAAAAAAGCGCGGCTACGACCTTGCGGTTGTCGGAATTCCAAAGACCATCGATAACGATGTGGCTTTTGTATCGCGTACTTTTGGCTATCTCACCGCAGTGGAGGAAGCCGCCCAGGTTCTCGACCGCGCCCACATGGAAGCCCGAAGCGTTGAAAACGGAATTTCGCTTGTAAAACTGATGGGGCGGAACGCAGGGTTTATTGCAGCTGGCGCAACTGTTGCCAATCAGGATGTCAACTTCCTGCTTGTACCCGAAGTTCCGTTTAAACTAGATGGCGATGGTGGATTTTTATCAGTGCTGAAAAAGAGAATTCTGAACCGAAAACATGCGCTTATTGTAGTTGCCGAAGGCGCCGGACAGGATTTACTGGCTCAAAATGAAGCCGGACGCGATGCCTCGGGGAATGCTTTGCTGAACGACATCGGCATTTACCTGCGAGACGAAATTGTTGATTTTTTCAGGAAGGAAAAGATTCCGATTGTAATGCGTTACATCGATCCGAGCTACCTGATTAGAAGCAGTCCGGCCAATGCAGAAGACTCTATTTTATGCGATTTGTTTGCGCGAAGTGCCGTACATGCAGCAATGGCCGGAAAAACTGGTCTTGTAATCGGGTATCTGCACGATAAATTTATTCACGTACCAATCGAGCTGCTCGCCAACCAGGTAAAAACAATGGATACTTCGGGTTTTGTTTGGAGAGCAGTATTAGCTTCGACCGGGCAACCGGAACGGTTTGAATAACAAACAAGCCGCAGGGGTATTTCCGGCGGCTCGTTTGATTTTAAATCAGTACTCACTAATTCTTCATCTCAAATTCGCCAATCAGCGGAATATCCATTGCAAGTTCCTGTTTAATCATACTTTCAATAAACATTTCGGCCTGAATAAACTGTGCTGCGGTTACCGGCGAAATCGATTTGGCCATTTTCCTGTAGGTTTTATCCCACAACTGCACAAAATTCAGGTTCAGTTCAAACGTGGTTTTCATCAGCAAATCGGCATCCTCGTTTGTTAATCGGTCATATTTTCTGGCATATGTGGCAATATTTTGCGCACGTTTCAATCCTAACTCACTGCGTTCAATTTCATATTCATCATACAATTGCCAGAAAATGTCCATTTTTGTTTCATCAAGTACAATGTGCCGGGCAATCAAATCCTTTCTCTCCATCCCATAAATACTCTTTACCAGTCCGATTTCCTCGTTATTGTTTTGTGCAAATAAAGTGAATGCAAACAGAACCAAACACACAGTTATTATTGAATTTTTCATTTTGAATACCATTAAAATATGATTACAAAATTAGGTTTTATTCTGTCTTAACAGCAGACTTTACCTGGAATGAAATGCATGTGTGGAAAAGTTAACGTAGGAAAAAATATTGATATTTACTGCAAAATAAAAGCCACTGCCCGGTAAACCGAACAGTGGCTTTTATTAACAGAATAAAGCCTATTTTACGTTGGGCGGATAGTTTGCGAATATCTGTTTTACAGCATCATTAAATTTTTCTTCTCTTTTCTGCGGACTGGCTTTTTCGTCCATTGTTTTTGTACCAGTACCCTGCCACACAATTTTTTCGGTAGCCTTGTCAATCAATGTGATAAAAATTGTGCCTTCAACATACTTGTCGTAATTTACGAAAGTGGTTGAAAATCCACCCCCGTACCCCCAGGGAACATACCCGAAACCATAAGGCATTCCTGAAGTGGTTGCAGTGGCTGTGCGCACTTCATGGCCCTTAACCCTGATGTCGAGAATTACATCGG
>DPCJ01000174.1:25844-45317 GCA_003516705.1 Prolixibacteraceae bacterium
AATTTTATTTTCTTCAAAAGCAGTGAATTCATTCCCCGATTCGAGCCAGTCGATGATTAATTTATAACCTAAAGTCAGAATAATTGCCCCGGTAAATAAACCAATAAACCCGCTGAGAATAAATCCCCCGATAGTTCCAATAAACACAATGAGCATTGGTGCAGGCGCTCCTATTCCCATCATAAACGGTTTGATAATATTGTCAACAATACCAACAAACAGCATCCAAACGGTGAGGAGTACAGCGGTTAAAGTATCGCCCGTTGACCAGATATAAATAATTACACCCAGCGAAACGGGTAAAAGCCCAATCTGAACAATCGCCAGCACCAGGCCAATCAAAGCCCACAAACCTGCAAGCGGCACACCAGCAATAATCATGCCCGTACCCGCCAGAATGGCCTGGATAAAAGCAACACCAATTACACCTTTTGCCACATTCCGCACTGTTATAGCTACTGACTGTTCCATTTTTTCACCTTGTTTACCAACCAGCTTCAGAAAAAATAATCTGGCCAATTTAGCACCGTCTTCGCCATAAACCATTATAAAACCAGCCACAAGAAACGATGCCATCAACAATAAAATGCCTTTGCCTACACTCGATACAAGTGCAATAAGTTTTACAACAACAGGTTTTATGCTTTCGTAATGTGTACCTATAAAATTGGTAATGTTTTCCGATGCTTCAACCCAGTAACCATATAAAGTGTTGCCAATTACCGGCCAGTTTTTTACACTTTCATCGGGAACCGGAATCTGGAGTTTTCCTTCGGTGTAAGCAACACTCAAAGCTTTAAACTCATCGATTGTGGCCAGTAAAAGCGAAGTAGTCGGCCCAATGATGAGCAAAAACATAGCCACTACAATAAGTATGGCAGATAACCACTTCCGCCCTCCAAACCATTGCGTAATTTTTTTATGCAACGGGTACAAAGTGATGGCAAGAACCGAAGCCCAGATCAGCAACGTTAAAAATGGTTTTATGATTTGGAAACAAAAATAAATTAACAGCGAAAGGGCTAATAATTGTACAGCGTAATGAATCACCGGATTGCCAAAAACCTTGTTTTGCTTTTTATCCTTAATCTTCATAATGATTTAGATTGACTTAAAGCTGCCAAATTTAAATTTTTAGCCCGATTTCTTACTTCAATTATTTGTTTTTAAATGAGGAACAAAAAAAGTCCTCAATTACTGATTTATCAATGAGCAGGGCTTTCAAGACCAAATAAATCGAATGGCTTTACGCTGTAAAAATCGCTTAGCAAAAAAACGGTTAAAACGATGTATGTAATAAAAGTAACTACAATAAACCACTGTACTACTGATGTTTTCTGAATTTCATGCCGGTCTTTTACTTCGCAAACCTCGCCTGGGCAATACTGAACTTTACCTTTTGAAAACAGCGGGTAAACTTTACACCCGAGACAAATTCCGAAAGCCGACTCAAAAAACAAAAAGATGATGCATATCAAACAAATCAAACCTGTAATCGGACTGTACGAGTTTACCATATTCAGTAAAACAAACATGGTTACTGCCAATACAAGGCCAATAATCCAGGCAAACTTCTTTTGCGGCGCTCCAACATATTCAGGAATCTGGTTTCTCACAATCCACCGGCCAATAATCAGCGTTGGCGCATATTTCGGGTTAATTAAAACCCTCACCAGCATGTCAGTCAGAAAAATGGTCACTGCATATTTCAGCAATGTAAAATCGCCTTTCATTATCACTGTTAAAATAGAAACCAACATCAGGAAAAATAAAATTCCTGCCGCAGCCCTGACTTCACGCTCATTTAAAACCGGAATCACGTAACCGTCAACATCTTCTCCAAACTTTACTATTTTACCCATAATTCATAATTTTTATGTTTAAAACACGCTTGTTTTCCAAAGGTTCAAACAGGTCAAAAACAACGTTGTGATTATCGTTAATTCAGGTTAAAATAAGAGTTTTAGTCTTAAAATATACTTTTCAAATTCTGTAGAAAACAATATTTTACCCACTTTTGGCTCCGTTGAATTAAGTACCAAATTTATCAGTTATGAAGTATTTGTCAATTGCTGTCCTGATTTTTGCTTTACAGTTGAATATGAGAGTAAATGCGCAACCCCGTATTATTTTCGATACTGATATTGGTGGCGATGCTGATGATTTGGGGGCGCTGGCCATGTTGCACAACTACGTAAAACATGGTCATTGCGAGTTACTTGCAATAATGGTTTGGAGTACCGACGAGTATGCAGTTCCGGCGGTGGACGCCATTAACCGTTTTTATCTTCATCCAGATATTCCGATTGGTGTGCGAAAAGACAGAACTTATATAAACGAAACCAGTTACAACACACCAATTGCACAGGCTTTTCCTTATAAACTTACATACAACGATGTTCCCGATGCAGTTGAATTGTACCGTAAAATCCTTTCATCGGCGCACGATACAAACATTACCATCGTTGCAGTTGGCCCGTTGAAAAACATCGAACGGCTTTTAAAATCACAGCCCGACGAATATTCGAAATTAAACGGCATCGAACTAATTACTAAAAAGGTGAAACAATTTGTGATTATGGGTGGCCAGTTTCCAAAAGGCGAAAACGAATGGAATTTTAATGGCGACATGCCGGGAGTAACACGTTATGTTCTTGAAAATATCAAAGATGTTCCCATTGTTTTCTCAGGATTTGAGCTGGGAGCTTCCATAAAAACAGGAGCCACTTTTAATAATATCGACAAAGAAACCCCGCTGTATATTGGTTTTATGCACTTTAGCAAACATGCCCCGTGGATTAAAAACCAGTTTAAAGGGAAAATACTGAATAACTCAACATTCGACCAAACCGCAGTGCTGTACGCTGTAAACAACGGCGACAGTATTCTGTGGGAAAAAGTTACAAACGGGTATTGCGAGGCCGATGACAACGGTGGTAACCGTTGGGTGAAAAAGGCACACTCAAATCATTCGTACCTCAAACTTATCGAAACACCTGAATTTATGGCTGCGCTGATTGAGGCAATCATGCTCAACCGTTTCGAAGATATAGTTCCGAAAGAAGAATAACAAAAACCAGATTCTCGATACTGGATACACGATTCTGGATACTGCATACTGGATATTTAAATTTGAGTAAAGAGTATTGAGATTTGGATTTTGAAACTTGGAATTTGATTCCAGATGCTGGATGTAAGTAGAACCTGCAACCCGAAACTCTGAACTCTGAACCTAAACCTTTCTACTTTATACTTTCCAGTACATCAACCAGATGTTTCCAGAATTTCTGTGTGGTTTCAATATCTAATCTTTCATCGGGCGAGTGGGCGCCTTTGATGGTTGGGCCAAACGAAACCATATCGAGTTTTGGATACTTTTCAAGAAAAAGTCCACACTCCAAACCTGCATGAATGGAACGCACAACCGGTTTATTCCCGAATAATCTTTCATACGATTCAACCACTACCTTCAGCACTGCCGAGTCGGGATTTGGCGCCCAGCCGGGATATCCGTCGGAGTGATCAACCTGCGCACCGGCAATTGTAAATACAGACTCAACCATTGAGGCAGCCATCAGTTTACGCGATTCGAGCTCGCTGCGCTGGCTGGTGGTAACCACAATTTTATTATCGCCCGTAAATTTTACCGAAGCCAGGTTTGTCGATGTTTCAACCATTCCTTCCATGCGTGTGCTCATTTCCAAAACTCCGTGCGGACAAGCATTCAGCGCATGAAGCAATTTGGCCTGCGAAACTTCGTCGATTACAAAACCGGGCATTTCAACCGACCCGATTTTCATTTTCAAGCCCGGTTCATTTCTTTCGAATTCGGTTTGAACGGCAGCTGAAAAAATATTGAATTCGGCGGTTGCCGTTTCTTTTTTTCCCGATGGAACAGTGATGATGGCAAAAGCTTCGCGGGCAATCGCATTGCGCAGGTTGCCTCCATTAAAATCGGCTATCCTCAACGGAACTTCTTTGGAGAGTTCCAATAAAATCCGGGTTAGTATTTTGTTGGCATTCCCACGATTTTTGTGAATATCGTCACCAGAATGACCTCCCGATAAACCCGAAACTGAAATCTTTAATGCTGCTGAACCGGCTGGCACAGGAGTTTTTTCGCAGGTAAAAGTAGCCACAGTATCAATTCCACCGGCGCAACCAATAAAAATCTCGCCTTCGTCTTCCGAGTCAAGATTCAGCAAAACCGAACCGCTTAAAAAACCGGGTTGAAGTGCGAAAGCGCCTGTGAGTCCGGTTTCTTCGTCAACTGTAATCAGGCACTCCACCGGGCCGTGTTTTATTTTATCAGAAGTTAAAACAGCTAACTGGGCTGCAATACCAATACCGCAATCGGCGCCAAGTGTGGTGCCATTGGCTTTTACCCAGTTACCATCTATAACGGGTTCAATTGCATCATTATCAAAATCGAAAATCTTATCGCTGTTTTTTTCGCAAACCATATCCATGTGTGTTTGCAAAATTACTGTCGGAGCATTTTCCATTCCCGGAGTTGCGGGCTTTGTTATCAAAACGTTGCCAACCTCATCGGTTTTTGCATCAAGATTATTTGCTTTTGCAAAGTCAAGTAAGTACTGTCTTATTTTATCCTCTTTCTTTGATGGACGCGGAACCTGGCAAATCTGTTCAAAATAGGTAAATAAAGGTTGGGGATTTAAATTCGTAAGAATATTCATCTTTTTCAGTTTTTTAGAAGCGGCAAATATGTAAAAATGTACTTAAACGATAACCAAAACTTTATCATGTTTAAGTATAAAATGTGCCAATAAAATTACGGAAGAGTAAATGTAGCTGTTTACAGTTCGTTAAACCCGATAAGTCGCTGTAGTTTTTCGTCCCACAATCGCAACTTTAGCGTTTTCAGGCTTTTTATAAATGTTACAGGTTCAACCTGTTTGAAAACAGGGTTTTCGTTGTAGCATTTTTCAAGCTTATAATTTGGTATCCGCGCGTTAATGTGGTGAATGTGATGAAACCCGATATTGCCCGAAAACCATTGCAAAACTTTTGGAAATTTTACAAACGAACTTCCTTCGAGCGCAATTTTCAGGTAGTTCCAATCACTGCTTCTCACCCATGAAACTTCTTCGTACTGGTGCTGCAGATAAAATAGCCACAAACCGGCAATTGCGGCCAGATAAATAATGGCAAGCTGTATAATCAGATAGGTCCAGAAACCAATCAGCCAGCTCATTAAAACAAACATAACCACAAGTGCGACATTGGTAAAATATACATTCAGCTTTTCTTTTCTGTTCGAATCTTTGTTAGGAATCCTGTTTTTCAGTACAAAAATATACAATGAGCCTATTCCAAACATTATCAACGGATTGCGGTACATCCTATACCTGAAACGCAACCATTTGCCGCTGGCTAAATATTCTTCACGCGTCATTGTCCAAACATCGCCAACCCCTCGTTTATCGAGGTTTCCAACAGTGGCATGATGTTGCATGTGTTCGTTGTGCCATTTGTAATACGGCGTAAAAGCCAGAATTCCAAAAAACATACCCACAGCACGATTGGCTTTTTGTGATTTAAAAAATGAGCCGTGGCCACAGTCGTGAAAAATGATAAACAACCGCACCAGAAATCCGGCGGCAACAATAATTAAACCTGCAGTAATCCAATACGAAACGGATAAACTCCAGATAATCAACAACCATAATCCAACGTATGGAATAAAAGTATTAATAATCTGCCAAAGACTTTTGGAGATTTCAGGTTTCGAATATTGACTTATATTTTTGCTGAAATTGGCCCAAATATTTTGGTCGCCAACTGCCTGTTTTCCTGAATTCATTCTTCTACAAAACAATTATTTTACAGAACATGTAACGAATTCAGGCCAATTTGGTTCTTGTATTTTGAAAAAAACAAACTCTTTCAGTCGTTGCCTTTTTTGCTTTCGATAACCACAACCCCATTTGCACCACGTGAGCCGTAAATTGCAGCGCTTCCATCCTTGATTACATTTATGCTTTTTACCTGGGTTGGCGGCAAAGTACGTAAAATGCTGTTGTCAACCGGAGTTCCATCGAGTACGATAAGCGCACCAGAGCCGCTGTTTATCGAGTTCACTCCCCTGATAATAATATCTCCATTCGAAATTTGCACACCAGCAAATCGCCCCTGAATGAGTTCATACATGTTTGAATACTGCGAAAAATCGAGATCTTTGTTATTGAGTGAGGCTACCGCATTCAGTTTGTCGGCATCAAGAACATAACCGTACCCAATGGCTATTTCACGGTTTTTTTCACCCAGTTTTAATTTCATGTTGATGATTGCGACCTTAATTTTTTCGTCAACTTTAAATTTTGCTGATGTAAATCCTTTGGCCGAAACTTTAAGTTGATCTTCATTATTGCAACCCACCGAGAAATTTCCAACAGAATCGGTTCGTACCACTTGTTTTGTACTTTTTACTGCAACTTCGGCGCCAACCAGCGGAATGCTGTCGAAGGTAAATACCCAGCCATGCACAATTCTATCCTGTGCGCTGGTATTCAAAGCAAAAAAAAGAAAAGCTGTTAAAATGATTGCATTTAATGTTTTCATGGTCTTTCGTTTTTAATCGGTTTACTGGTTGTAAATGTAAGAAAAACCAAACCAGCATGAACTAAGAGCTGAATTCAAATTTGGTGTTTTACAACCTGTTTAATATTGGTTGCCACAACTCTTTTTACACGGTATGGTTTTTTGTTTTGCGATTCGAAATAGGTGCGCATTTGCAACTCGGCAATAATTCCGATGGTAATAAACTGAATGCCCCCCATCACCAATAAAATACCCAGTAAAAGCAAGGGTTTTCCCCAGATGTCGTGGCCTAAAATCTTGTGAATCAGGAAATAAATATTAATAAGCACACCCAACCCCAGCGTCACAATGCCAATAGATCCAAAAAAGTGCATTGGGCGTTGCAGGTATTTTTTAAAGAAAACCATCAGGATAAGATCGCTGATTACACGGGTTGTGCGACCGAGATTGTATTTCGAACTGCCAAATTCGCGCGGGCGGTGGTTTACATCAACCTGTGTGATTTTGGTATTCCCTTCAAGCGCAATCAGCGCCGGAATATAACGGTGCAGTTCGCCGTAAATGTGAATACTTTTTATTGTTTCGCGGGTAAATATTTTCAAGGTACAACCCAAATCCTTCATGTGGATTCCTGTCGATTTCCGAATCATGTAATTGGCGATTTTTGAGGGCACTTTCCGTAAAAACATGCCGTCTTTGCGATTGGCCCGAACACCGGCTACCATGTCCCATTCCTCATCCTCAATCATTTTCAGCATTATTGGCACATCCATCGGGTCATTTTGCAGGTCGCCATCAATTAATGCCACAAATTCGCCCTCTGCCTGGTCGATGCCGGCTTGCAAAGCCGAACTCTGGCCATAATTCCGTTTCAGTTCAACCAACAAAAAACGGGGATCGTTGATTTTAAGAATTTCAGCACGGGTATTATCAGTAGAACCATCGTCAACAAAAATGGCTTCAAAATCAATATTTGCAAGAGCAGTTTTTATCTGGTCTGAAAGTGGTCTGATGTTGGGTTCTTCGTTGAAAACACAAATTACCAGCGATAATTTCTTCATTGTTCTGTTGTTTTTCCGAAAATGTTTTCCGGCATTCAGGCGGCAAAGTTAATTAAAAACGATGCAAAAAAACGCTCAGTTCACCGGTTTCAGTTTCCAGATAAACGAGAATTTAATGGTTTTGTACTCCCAATCGCGCAAGCCATGCAAATATTGAATTCTGAATGCTTTTCCCTCAAAATCCTTTCTCATTTCGAAATTGAGTTGCATGGGTTTATCGCGCTGGTTTTTGTAGCCTGAATAACCCGACCAGGAAGCCGACCAGTTCCAGTTATTCCGGCTGTAATCTGCCCCCAAAGCATACAAAAAAGCATCGTTCTGCAGGTTCAGTTCGTCGTTGGTTTGCCACGAGTAAAAGCCCGCAAGCCCAAACGGACGGAAATAACCTTTTTCAGTTTTGGCCAGTTCTTTCGAAAAACTGATGTCGAAAAAATATCCCGGACTGTCGGTGTTACGGGCGCCCTCCAACTGATTTCCCGACGCAGTTTTTCCGGCCATGCGCAACAATGCATCGGGCATTTTGCGGTTTTTCCAAAGTTGCACAAGCGTGCTGAAATACAAATCGCCAAAAGCATATCCTTTACCATCTTCGATTCGTGCGAAGCGTTCATTTCTTATTTCTTCCGAAAAAGCAAAATGCTCGACCACCACACCATAAATTTCGATGGCGATTTTGTTCTGGCAAAACGGAACAAACAGCCGTCCCGAGATATCCTGCGTGGGATCGCCTTTCAGTAAGTGAGTTGAAGCTGTGAGTTCAATTTCGGTATTTGAGTTCAGAAATCCCCTTTTTACTTCGGGAACCGGCAAAGCGTTGGGCCCAAGATAACCGGGTGAAATTATCATCCAGTTCCGCCACCCGGGATCGCCTTCTTCCCAGCCGTGAAGTTTGTTCCACCAACCCATATCATCGCTGCCCGACTGAGAAAAAACCTGAGTTGAAATAAAAAGAAGAGCAAAAAACAAAATACGGTTTACCATGATTTTTAACTTGAAAAATCAAAGCTAAAAAAAGCTGCCCTTTTGAGACAGCTTTGTATTTAAAGTTTTAATTTTTCCCTGATTTGTTTTGGCACCGCATCCTTGTGAACCATAATACACATGGTTTTCAGGTTAACATACGGTTTCGAAACATAGAAAAAGCCTTTATATTCGTTGTAGTCGCCCCACGAGTTTTTCACTTTGTAGAACACATTACCTTCCTGGTTTTTAGCTGTTCCGATAATGTGCATCCCGTGGTCGTCGGTGGTTTCGTAACTGTCAAACGCAGTCTGACGCATTTCCTGGGTTACATTAATTTCAGGTACGGGTTTCTCAAGTTTGTATAATTCCCGCTCTTTTTCGCGTTCGGGAAGCGCTTCCCAACGGGCAATTTCGGCATCACTCATTTCGCCAGGAACAATTGCCGGCAAAACCGCAACGCCTTTGTTACTGGTTACAAAACCCTTTTCACTCACATCAGCGGCCCAGGCCACGGTGTATCCGTTTGCCAGCGAGTTGTCGATAATTACTTCAAGCTCATTCACAGGTACATTGTACACTTTGTCCCACGACCAGTTGTCGGGCACTTCGAGTACAAATTCGGTATAAAACGGGTGGTGCGTATATGATGTAATTTCGATATAATCGTTCATGTTCAATCCCACAAAATCGGAGGCAAAACTTTTCGGTGTGTACTTTTTCCCTTCATATTCAAAACTTTCGGGTAATTTACCAAGATACGAGTCGAGTGTGGCTTCAAAGGGCTGGTTCCAGACGGTGCTCAGTTTTTTGTTTTTGTTTTCAATCACTGCATCAACCTGTTGTTTCAGCGTGTTGTCCATTTCGCCGTGCACGTGTTTTGTTTCACCATAATTTAAACCGTTGTAAACCTGTTCGGGCACAATACCGTAATTCACAATTACATTTTTGGCATCGTGAAATGCGCCTCCAGCCGAAAAACTGCCCTCGCCGTGCAGCCTCACATATCGTTTTGCTTTATCAGAATAAGTGTTGCGAACCACAAACATTTCAGAAAGGTCAACTTCTGGTTTGCCCAGCCTAATCATTTCTGATTCGAAAAACGAAAGCGTTGAAAACGACCAGCAGGTACCTGTGCGGTACTGGTCTTTTACAGGAGTGACGGGCAACACAATTTCGTCTTCGAAAACATAGCCCACCGGGGTTTTATCGCCTTTACCCTCGTTGCCCGAAAATGCCGGAATGGCCAATATAACGGCCATAAACCAAGTGAAAACAACACGCATCATAGAAGTATAATTTCTTTATTATTACGATTTTATAAAGTATGAACGGCGAAAATAATAATTAATTAAAAAGATACAATTTTATTACAGCTGATTTTACAAGTCATATTTACTGATTATTTCGTTGTATCTGAAACAGCTGACAATGTGATCGTTTACCATTCCGGTGGCCTGCATGTGTGCATAAATTACCGTGGACCCAACAAATTTAAATCCCCGTTTTTTCAGGTCAGCCGAAATTAAATCTGAAAGCACTGTTTTTGCAGGCAATTCTTTCAGACTACTGAAAGTGTTTACGATGGGTTTGAAATTCACAAACTGCCAGATGTATTTATCGAAACTTCCAAATTCAGCCTGTACTTCGAGAAACCGCTGTGCATTGTTTACACAGGCAGCAATTTTGGCTTTGTTTCTGATGATGGCGGCATTTTCGCCAAGGGCCGCAATTCCGGCTTCGGTGTATTTTGCCACTTTTACGGGATCGAACTGGTCGAACGCCGCGCGAAAAGCCTCGCGTTTGTTGAGCACAATCTGCCAACTCAGCCCGGCCTGAAAACCTTCAAGCACAAAAAACTCAAAAAGTTTGATGTCGTCGTGCAGCGGCACACCCCACTCTTCGTCATGGTATTGAATCATTTTTGGGTTGGTATTTCCCCAATTGCAGCGTTCGCACATAAATTAAAATTTTATATATCCGATAAAAATAAGGTTTTACCAATTGAATTGTAAAAAATCAAATGCAAAACGTCCGCGCCCTGAACAACTGACCGAATTTTCGGGGATCAATTTGCTACTAAAATCTATCCCCAACGGGGATAATACCCAATGAAACAGGATTCATTTCAATGTGAAAGAACCCGGTACGGGTTCGATTTTAGTGGAAGTACCGCCACACAAACAAAAACGCCCCGTAAGTTGAAAAGCAGGCACAGAAAACCGACAGAACCTTTAGCATTTTCCTATGTTGCAACCCCTTTCTATTCATTCGTTAAATAAAATTAACCAGTACTGTAATACCTGTATTTTGCTATTTTTGACCACTCATAAAAAAACTGCATGAAACGAATCATTTTCCTACTTTTCGTGGTACTGAATTTTGCTGCCGGGGCACAGGTGAACATCAATCATTACATCAGGGTGGGCCAAACGCGCACCCAGATTGGCAATTACACCGGGGCAATCGAATATTTCAATATTGTGCTGAAATTTAAACCCCACCTGGCCGAAGGTTATTTTTACCGCGGAATGGCCAAACACCAGCTCGAAGATTACCGCGGCGCCATTAACGACTACAACACAGCGATCGATATAAAACCATTCTATCCACAGGCTTACACCAACCGGGGGATGGCTTATCACAACCTGAAAAACTACAAAAAAGCGATTGAAGATTACAACAAAGCACTTGAATTTGCCCCCGACGACGAAAATATTTACAACAACCGCGGGATGGCCAAACTGTCGCAAAAAAATCTGCAGGGAGCTATTGACGATTACAACCAGGCACTGAAAATTAACCCGAAATCGACAAACGCACTGATGAACCGCAGTAATGCAAAATTTATCAGCGGCGATGTTCGAGGGGCAATTAAGGATTTAAATGAGGTGATTGTAATTCGTCCACATTTTGCCGGAGCTTACCTCAACCGCGGTCTGGCGCGAATGGAACTTGAAGATTATGCATCGGCCCTGCGCGATTACGACCAAAGTATAAAACTCGACCCGCAAAACGCACTGGCCTTTAACAACCGTGGAACTGTAAAACAGAAACTCGAGGATTATGCCGGGGCAATTATGGATTACAACCTGGCGATTCAGCTTGACCCCGAAATGGCCAATGCGTATTTTAACCGCGCCATGTCGAAAGAAGCGCTTAAAATGCCCGGTTACCAAACCGATTACGCTATTGCAGCACAACTCAATCCAAAATTCGATATGGAAGCGCGCCGTTTAAATGCCGAAAAAATGGCGCAGAACCAGCAAAAAAATCAGTCCCAGCAAAAGCAACAACAACAACAACAACAACAACAACAACAACAATATCAGCAGGCTAAAATCGACAGCCTGACAAATCAGCCTTTGGCAGCAAATATTCCACCTGCTCAAAATAGCGATGAAGAAAAGAAAGACCAGGAAAAAGCCATTGAACAGGCGCTGGAAGATGATGAGCCAAAAAACAATCGTAACAACCGCCAGTTAAGCCTGATGATTGAAGACTCGCGGGATTTGCCGGGCGAAGAAGAGGAAGATCCCGACGACGGGCGCATCCAGAACCGCAATATTGCCATCGATTTGCAACCCATTTTTATTGTTTCGGCTTTCGAAAAAAATGCAGTCGATTACGACAGGTTTCAGTACTACAATGCCTCACTCGACAGGATAAACGAGGCAAACAATTATAACCCTTTGCTTACACTTACCAACAAGCCTGTGGATTCATACAAAACTGTTTTCGAAAATTTTATTTTGTATTTTAACGATAAAATCAAAATTCAGGAAAACGCGCACAACCTGCTGAACCGAGCTGTTTTTTACAGTTTAACCGGTAAATACAACGAGGCAATTGCCGATTTGGATAAAACCATTCAACTCGACGATAAACAGGGAATTGCCTGGCTTGAACGTGCAAACACCCGTTACAAAATGCTGGAACAAATTGAACTGCTGGCTGGAACAAATAACAACCTGACGGTGAAAATCGGCGAAAAAAAGGTGGATTCCCCAGCCCGCTTTGGTCAGCCTGCTGCACTCGATTACAAACAGATTCTTGAAGATTACGAAGTGGTTTTATTCTTAAACCGTGATTTTTACATAGGCTATTTTAACCGGGCGTTTATTAAACTGAGGTTGGGCGAATATAAAAGTGCCATCGAAGATTTAAATCGGGCCATTGAAATGGAACCCGAATTTGCTGAAGCGTATTTTAACCGTGGCCTTACAAAAATTTACATGAACGACCTTGAAGGCGGAGCATTGGACCTCAGCCGCGCAGGCGAACTTGGTATTTACGGTGCTTACAATGTGATTAAAAGGTATTGCAACTGATAAAATCCTTCATTGCCAATTATTTTTATCTTTATAAAATTAAGTACGTAGCCAATTTTGCAAAATTGATTTTAAGTTTTTGAAAAAGAGGTTGTTAATTGTATAAAACAAACAGGTTATGAAAGCGAAAATCAGTTTGTCGGGTCGGTTTGGGAAAAATAAAACCGTGGTTTTAATCCTGTTATCAACTTTACTAGCCGGAATATTCCGGTGGACGGTCAGTTATGAAGGTATTGAAAATGGAAATCATTGGCTTTTCTGGATAATCGGCGCAGCGCTGGCGGGTATTTTTAGTGTAATTTTCGAAAGAAATATTTTTAAAGCAGCCGTTTTTATCACCACCGGATTTGTTACTGCAGTAGTTTTCAGGATTATTTTCGATATCATTTTTATCGATCCAACAAGTCATAATATTTTTCCGATTGAAATTATTATTTGGGCAGTATTGGCTTTTATCCCTGCAATACTTGGAGCAGTGATTGGGTATTTTATCAAGGAAATTGTTGCTCCCTGAAACTAATACCGCACATTAAAAAAAAAAAGAGTTACAAAAAATTTAATAAACCAATATGAACCGCTTTGTTTCTATACTACTATTGTTCTTTTTTGCTTATAATCAAAGTTTTGCGCAAAATGATTCCAACTGGACTCATTTCCGCGGATCGGAAATGAATGGCCACGCGCAGGTAAAATCGGCCCCGCTGCATTGGAGTGATTCAACAAATATTGTTTGGAAAGCTTCTGTAAAAGGATTGGGCTGGTCGTCGCCGGTGGTTTTCGGGAATCAAATCTGGCTGACTTCAGCCAAAGAAGATGGGACAGAGTTTTACACCCTATGTTACGACATAGAAACAGGTAAACTGATTGACGAAAAAACCATTTTTACCTGTGCCGAACCGCAGGGTATTCATGGAACCAACTCTTACGCAACGCCTACCCCGTGTATCGAAGAGGGTTTTGTATATGTACATTACGGAACTTTCGGAACTGCCTGCATCAATACACAGAATTTTGAAATTGTTTGGAAACGCGAAGACCTGAAATGTTCACACATGCAGGGTCCGGCTTCATCGCCAATAATTCATAACGATAAACTGATTGTTCATTTGGAAGGAACTGAAGACCCGTATGTAATTGCGCTCGACAAAAAAACCGGCGCTACTATCTGGAAAAGCATCAGGCCAAAAGAGATTTATGATAAACTTGAACCCGTTTACCGTAAATCGTACCAAACCCCGATTGTGATTGAAGCCGGTGGTCGAGAACTGCTTATCAGCAATTCGTCGTTTATGTGTTTTGCGCACGATGTGAATACAGGCGAAGTAATATGGACTATGGAGTACGGATACGATTCAACGGTTAGTCAGCCACTGTTTTGGAACGGGCTGGTTTTTGTGAATTCGGGCTGGATTTTTATCGACAACAATCCTTACTTTACCCGGCAATATGCCATCGATCCCACCGGAAAAGGCGATGTAACCAAAACCCATGTGAAATGGATGTACGAGGACGAAGTTCCGCAAATTCCAACGCCGGTTATCGTTGATGGCAAAATGTATTTTGTACACGATCGTGGAATGGCTTCTTGTATTGATGCCGAAACTGCAAAGGTTATCTGGAAACAGGAATTGAAAGGAAACTTCAACTCATCTCCCGTTTATGCAGCTGGAAATATCTATTTTTTTAATGTTAAAGGCGATTGCACAATTGTAAAACCCGGCAATTCCTTCGAAATGGTTGCACAAAACTTAATCGGTGAAACGGTAAAAGCTGTGCCTGTTTTTGTGGACAAGGGAATGGTACTCCGAACAGATAAAAATTTATATATGATCCGATAAATCAGCAAAATATTTATCCCCATTTTTATCGACTGTTAGCTTTCTCTTCCGGTATTCTTGCCTTTATTGTGTTTATTACCTGAGTTTAACAGCTCTGAACCGAAAATTTATAAATCCATCAGCATTCTGGCATTGAGCGAATTACAGCCATCTGTTGTAAGTATCGTTTACACGTGTTGATTTATTTTACATGCAGTCTATCTCGTTGTAAATGTGCCCATTAAACCTAACTCATCAAAAATATGTAAATATATTCAACAATCAACACTGTTGAATTCATCTTCACCAAAATTTTAAATAATTGATTATCTGATTATTAATCTCTTGATTTTGCTTTGGTACTGTTATTGAATTACAGATATGCAAACAATAAATAGTAACCAAAATGAAAACTAAAATTTTCTTTACAATGTGCCTGCTGCTTTCGATGATTATTCAGGCAACGGGCAGCGATGACATTCAAAATGCATCAGAAAAAAACAAAATCAGGGTAAACACAACCACTGGAGTAAAAACCCTCACAGAAAGTTTTATTCTTCAATATGAAAAAGAAAATCAGGGAATAAAATTCGAACTGAACGAACTTTCAGGAAATAATTTTGAGGGTGGGTTGCAACCAGGAACAGTGGCAATATTTGCTGAAACAGACATGGCTGCTACCGAAAGCGACGGGCAAACCAATATTGTAATCGGGCGAGATGTTGTTGTTCCGGTTATCAATTCCGCAAATCCGTTTTTCAGCCAATTGACAAAAAATGGCGTCCAACCCGGAAAAATCGCCGAAGCAATTGCCGACGAAAATTCAGAAAGCTGGGAAACTCTTCTCGGATTGCAGGCCGGTGAAAATTCTGCGCTTCACATTTTTGTACTGAACGATAAAAATCTGACTTCTTCAGTGGCCGGATTTCTGAATGTCTCCCCTGCCCTGCTTTCAGAAATTAAACTTGAAAAGGAAGCATTAATCGAAAAAATTCAGACCGATCCGATGGCAATCGGGTTTGTTCGCCTTGCCGATATTTTGGGTACTGATAACAACCTCACTGGCAACCTTCAGTTTTTGCCTATCGACAGAAACGAAAACGGAGTTTTGGATTACAACGAAAAAATTTACGCCAATGTAAATGAGTTTAAACGCGGTGTGTGGATCGGAAAATATCCGCAATTGTTAATTACAAATATTTATGCAGCTACTTCCATAAACGCAAACAATCAGGCAGTCACCGGTTTTATAAATTGGGTTGTAACCGACGGACAGAAATGGATGGAAACGGCAGGGTACACCGAACTGGTTTACAACGAGCGTCAACTGAAACTCGAAAAAATAAATCCGACGGTTATTACTACAGAGCCAAGAGAAACAGAGGCTGGCAATTCATTTTTGGTTGTAATCATTTCTTTGGTAGCAGTGGTTGCCGGTTTTGTGGCTTTTCTGTATTACTTCCGCACCGGAAAGGTAAAGAAAGCAGTTTTGAAAGCCGTTCCTCAATTGATTAAAACGCTGAACGAACAAACTTTCGAAATCCCGAACGGATTATTTTTCGACAAATCGCACACGTGGATTTTTATGGAAAAAGATGGCCAGGTTAAAATCGGAATCGATGATTTTATCCCTAAAGTCACAGGCAGGTTTACAAGAGTAATCATGAAAAATCCGGGTGATACAGTAAAAAGAAAAGAGCCTGTTGTTCAACTTATTCAGCATGGAAAACAAATCAGCATTTACTCACCTGTTTCAGGAGTTATAACCGATTTTAATGAGGATTTGGTTACAAGTCCCGATACCATTAACAATTCGCCCTATGAAGAAGGCTGGATTTACCAGATTGAACCCTCTAACTGGCTTCGCGAAAGCAGTTTTTTTAAACTGGGTTTGCAATACCGCGATTGGATTAAAAGTGAACTCACACGTTTAAAAGACTTTGTGGCCTGTTCGCACAACTTACAACTTGTACCCAATGCTACAGTGGCTTATCAGGAAGGTGGAGAGATTACAGCCCAACCTCTGAAAGAGATGTCACCCGAACTCTGGGAAGATTTCCAAACCTACTTTATCGACACTGCCGACTTGCACTAAAACTAATTCATAAACCCATAAAATTAAAATCATGAGCATAAACCGACGAAACTTTTTTAAAGCGCTTGGCGCCACAGGGGCAGCATTAACCCTTGGGCGTGATGCCGGCGCAGCAAAAAGCACAGAAAACCCGGTTGAGTTTTACGGAATTTTGTACGACTCAACCCGATGTGTTGGCTGCCAAACCTGCGAAATATCGTGTGCCCAGGCCAACAACCTGCCCGAGCCAACCGATTACCCTGAGCTGGGGGTGGTGCGTAAAACCGACGAAAACCGCCGTACCGTGGTGAATGTTTATAACACTACAAAAGGCGAAGTGTATATAAAACGACAATGCATGCATTGTAACGAACCTGCCTGCGCTGCCGCGTGTTTAACACAGGCAATGCACAAAACCAAGGAGGGACCAGTGGTGTGGAATGGCGATAAATGTATGGGCTGCCGCTATTGCATGGTTTCGTGCCCGTTCGACGCGCCAAAGTTTGAATACAACAGCCCGAATCCTGAAATTACCAAATGTACCATGTGTTTCGCACGTCAGCAGGAAGGAAAAATTCCTGCCTGTGTGGAGAATTGTCCCGCCGAAGCTTTAAAATTTGGTACAAGAAGAGAACTTATTGCTGAAGCCCGGAAACGAATTGTAGAAAATCCGGGAATGTATGTCGATCATATTTACGGCGAACACGAAGCAGGTGGCACAGCATTTTTGTACCTGTCACCGGTTCCATTCGAAGAAATCGGATTTAAAACTGATATCCAGAAAACATCGTACCCCGCACTTTCAAAAGGATTTTTATACAGTGTGCCTGCTGTTTTTGTGCTTTGGCCCATGGTTTTATTAGGAATTCAGGATGCAACAAAAAACAATAACCAAAAGAATAATACCGATGAATAATACAGCGAACTGTTACATTGAAAACGAGAGTAAAAGCCGTTGGAAGTTTTTACTTAGCGAGTTAAAACCAAAAGGTAAAATTTTTACCTGGTTCAATATTATCACGGTTCCGGTTATTTTAGTCGGATTGGTACTGATTGTCATCCGATTCTGGAAAGGAATCGGCGCAGTAACCAACTTAACTCAGGAAGTTCCGTGGGGCCTGTGGATTGGGTTTGATGTGGTAACCGGTGTTGCATTTGCCGGTGGCGCTTACGTCATCACCTTTATGGTTTATATTCTGAACATGCAGAAATACCACTCGATTGTGCGTGTTACAGTATTAAACGGATTTCTGGCCTATGTTTTTTATGCAGGCGCATTGCTGCTCGATTTGGGGCGCCCGTGGAATGTAATCAACCCGATAATCGGGAATGGTTTTGGAACAAGTTCCGTATTGTTTCTGGTTGCCTGGCATTTTTTATTGTACATGATTGCCCAGTTAATTGAATTCTCACCGGCCATTGCCGAATGGCTCGGAGCCAAACGTGCACGGCAAATACTTTCGGGGATGACACTGGCTGCTGTGATTTTCGGGATTACGCTTTCAACACTGCACCAGTCGGGGCTGGGAGCCCTTTACCTGATGGCAAAAGATAAAATCCACCCGTTGTGGTATTCTGAATTTATCCCCATCATGTTTTTTGTTTCGAGCATTTTTGCCGGTCTGTCGATGGTAATTTTCGAAGGCTCAATTACACACAAGGTTTTTAGCGACCAAATCAGCGACAAGCATCACCACGGACATAAAAGCATTTTACATGGTCTGGCAAAAGTATGTACCGGAGCCATGTTTGCCTATTTCTTTTTACAAATTCTTGTGTTTGTGCATGGCAAACGCTGGGAGTACCTTAACACCCCGATGGGTTACTGGTACCTCACCGAAATGCTCGGATTTGTACTGTTTCCCATGTTGTTGTTTTATTACAGCTACCGCCGTAACAACGTCACACTCATCAGAGTGGCAGCCATCATTACCATGCTCGGTATTATTATTAACCGGTTAAATGTCACAGTCATCGGATTCAGGTGGGATGCTATTCAACATTATTATCCATCATGGATGGAGATTGTGGTTACGATGGCCGTAATTTTTACCGAAATCTGGATTTTCAGATGGGTTATCAACCGGTTGCCGGTGTTACGCGAATCACCTTCGTGGGTGAACGAAACGAAATAATTAAAATCATTAAAACTTATTAAAATGGAAGGATTTACTTACACCAATATATTCGAAACCAAGGGAATCGAATACATTATCATCATCTGTTTCCTGTTGATGCTCATTCCATTCTGGCTTATTGTGAATCGGAAGCCAATTGTAAAACAGCTTATCAGCTCAGTTCAGACATTAACGGCGGGGATTTTACGTATTCCGCAGGGAATTTTCTTCAGTAAAAATCATACCTGGGTTCATCTTGAAAAAACAGGCGAAGCCAAAACCGGAATCGACGATTTTCTTTATCGGGTTGTGGGCGATGTTAAAATCAAAACTTTTAAAACTGCGGGAGAGTCGATTAAAAAAGGTGAAGTGATGGCCGAAATAATTGCCGGCGAAAAACGGTTAAATATTTTATCGCCTGTGAGTGGAGAAATCACAAAAACCAATCGTTTACTAACAGATAATCAAATAATTACAAATGAAGATATATATGAAAATGCCTGGTTCTATTCCATAAAACCTGCAAACTGGAAAGAAGAAACCTCAGGATTT
>DPCJ01000134.1 GCA_003516705.1 Prolixibacteraceae bacterium
TACATTTCTTTTTACACTGATTCTTGCTGTAATAACTGCCACTGGTCAAATAGTTAATCCTACAAAATGGGAATTTAACTCGGTGCAAAACGGTAACGAGGTTGATTTGATTTTTAAAGCATCCATCGAAAAAGGGTGGCATTTGTATGATACTTACTTGCCCGAGGGCGGGCCAATTGCAACCGCATTTGTTTTTGCTGATTCAACGTTATTCGATTTTGTTGGCGAACTTCAGAAAAATCCACAGCCAGAAATTCATTTCGATCCAACGTTTCAGATGAAAGTTGGCTATTTCAATACCGAAGCCACGTTGATCCAGAAAATCAGGCTGAAATCATCAGAACAAGTTGAAATTAAAGGATTTGTGCTTTTTATGAGTTGTAACGACGAAAATTGTACACCACCAGAAGAATCGCCATTTTCATTTGTGTTTAATAAAACCGACAACAACACTGTAACGGCAGTAGCAACAACGCAGGAAGAAGCCGGAAATTCGGGTAATACTTCATCAGGGCAAACCATCTGGTTATTTATTCTGATTTCGGCAGTTGCCGGGTTTGCAGCAGTTTTAACACCCTGTGTTTTCCCAATGATTCCGATGACTGTTTCGTTTTTTATGCGCGGCAGTGAGAACAGAGGAAAATCAATTCGCACCGGAATTTTCTTCGGACTTTCGATAATTTCCATATTCACCTTGCTTGGAGCGCTGTTTTCATTGGGCGTTTTCGGACCAAATGTGGGTAATATTCTAAGTACTCATTGGATTCCCAACCTGTTGTTTTTTCTGCTATTTCTGGTTTTTGCCATCTCTTTTTTCGGGGCTTTCGAAATGGTTTTACCAAGCAGCCTTGTGAATAAAACTGATGCAAAAGCTGAAAGCGGGGGTCTGGCAGGAGCCTTTTTTATGGCGCTCACCACAGTAATAGTATCTTTTTCATGCACTGGTCCTTTTATTGGCGCGTTGATTATTGAAGCCGTTCAGGGCGGAGGAATGCGACCGTTAATTGGTATGTTTTTCTTCGGTTTAGCTTTTGCAGCGCCGTTTACATTATTGGCAATATTCCCGTCGGCTTTGAATAAATTACCGCGTTCGGGTGCCTGGCTCAATTCAATAAAAGTGGTTTTTGCATTTGTTTTACTGGCTTTCGGTTTGAAATTCCTCAGCAATATCGATCAGGTGTATGGTTTTGGAATACTCAGCCGCGAAATTTATCTTTCCATCTGGATTGTACTTTTCTTTATGTTGGGTCTATACTTCCTCGGAAAACTGAAATTCTCGCATGACAGTGACCTTCCGTACATCAGTGTTGGTCGTTTTTTCCTGTCAGCAGCCACATTTACGTTTGTGGTTTACCTGTTTACAGGTTTGATGGGAAATCCACTTGCCGGAATTTCTTCATTAATTCCACCGGCCAGCGAGCGCAGTTATTCGGTTCAGGCAAACGGAACAACAGCGACGATAAGTTCTCCTGAACAACTTTGCGGCCCTGCAAAATATGCCGATAAACTGCATTTACCTCATGGTCTTTCGGGCTATTTCGATTACGAACAGGGAGTGGCTTGTGCAAAAGAACAGGGAAAACCGGTGCTTGTTTTATTTAAAGGCCATGCTTGTGCTAATTGCAAAAAGATGGAAAATACAGTTTGGGATAATCCTGAATTACTCAAAATGATTTCGGAGAAATATGTTGTAACTGGTTTATACACCGACGACAGAACAACTTTGCCCGAAACGGACTGGTTAAAATCAGCTGATGGCACTGTGCTGAAAACTATGGGGAAAAAGAATCTTGATATTCAGATATCAAAATACCAGACCAATAGCATTCCTTTTCATGTAATCATCAAACCTGATGGCACTGAAATCAGGATGGGGGTTACTTTTGATGATGCTGAATTCAGGGCTTTTATTGAAAAGGGAGTTGAATAATACTGATTTTGATGGAAACATTGGGAAAAATAATACCGATGAAACTCATTTTCTGGAACGTTGATACGCAAATCGATTTTGTTGAACCTTCGGGTAAACTATACGTTGAGGGAGCCGAAACGATAAAACCAACCCTTGAGAAATTAACAAAGTTGGCTTACGAAAAATCAATTGTGGTTGTTAACACAGCTGATTTTCATCATAGTTCATCGGCTGAACTCTCTGCAAATCCCGATTTCAAAACCACATTCCCTCCACATTGTATGGCAGGAACTGAAGGCGCCGCCTTTATTTCGGAAACTTTTCCGGAAGTCCCGTTGATTGTTGATTGGGATGAATATTACGATACAGCATCATTGGAGTTCGGAGTGAAAAATTCGAGAAATATTGTAATCAGAAAAGATGCATTTGACGTTTTTGCAGGCAATGGTTATACAGAACAGATTTTGAAAATAATTGCTCCAGAAACCGTGGTTGTTTATGGTGTTACCACAAATGTATGCGTAAACGATGCCGTTGTTGGTTTGGCAGCCAGAGGCAAAAAAGTAATTGTTATTTCGGATGCAATCAAAGAATTGCCAAATCTTCCGTTGCCATTTGAATACTGGAATCAACTCGGTATTGGAATGATTACAATTGATGAACTGGAGAAAATGTTGAATCAGATTTGAATATTTAAATCTTCCCAAAACCGTTTTTCGATTGATTTACTGCTTTTAATAGAATTTCGGAGCCATTGAATTTTTATTTTAGTTTTTTCATCTTCAGTCATTTTCCAGTCGACTTTTTCTGAAAGCCTTAATTTTTCTGTCAACTGATACAAAATTATGGCTGCCGAGACCGAAATATTGTAACTCTCGGTAAATCCAAACATTGGAATTTTTAAAAACTCATCGGCATTTTTTATTACAGTATCGGTAATTCCCTGCAATTCGGTTCCAAAAACAAGTGCAAATTTCCCTTTTGCAATATCAAATTCGGGCAATTCAATATCGTTGCTGTGCGGAGTGGTGGCAACAATCCTGTATCCTTGTGCTTTTAAGGTTTGTAATGCATGAAGGCTTTTGTTTTCTGAATTATTGTAAGTGTGCAGTGAAAGCCATTTCGACGAACCCATCGCAACTTCTGTATCGACCTGAAACTTATTCCGGTTTTCAATTATATGAATATGTTGAATACCTGTGCAATCGCACGATCGCAAAACAGCACTGGCATTTTGTGGCTGAAAAATATCTTCGAGAACCACAGTAATATAATTGGTGCGGTTTTCTATAATGCGGTTAAACAAAGCAAGCCTGTCGTCGGTAACCGCCGCCGACAAACACGAATAAAGTTTATTTTGTAAATCAATGTTCATTCTGGTTGTTTTACGCTATAAAAAAAGGGAAACTGTAGTCTCCCTTTTTCATTAATTTCTTTAAACGTTTACTAAACTGCGTCGGCCAATTCAGCACCAGCTTTAAATTTTACAACTTTTTTGGCTGGAATTGTAATTTCTTTACCGGTTTGTGGATTTCTACCAGTTCTTTTACCACGTTCAGAAACTGAAAAAGAACCAAAACCAATGAGAGCAACGCGATCGCCAGCTTTTAAAGCATCGGTTGTTGCAGCGATAAAAGCATCGAGTGCTTTTTTTGCATCTACTTTAGTCAGGCCAGCTCCAGCGGCCATCGCATCAATGAGTTGTGCTTTGTTCATACGGCAAAAATTTAATTAAATGTTTAAAATGTTGATAGATAAATGTTTAAAATAAACTTTTAAGTTTTTATAGTGTTAAGTTTTATTTCTCATAACTGGTGAAACATTCTAAAGTGCCAGTAAAATCAGCTGTTTTAGAGAACTTTCATTCGTTGTGACTAAATTCTGAAATAAGTTTTAAATAAACAATCTTTCTCCTTGTTTTTTTTACCCGATTATCAACTTTTTCGCATAAATAATATTTGCCAATTCAAAATTTGTTCTACTTTTGTCGCGCTCGGAGAGATGGCAGAGTGGTCGATCGCGGCGGTCTTGAAAACCGTTGAACTGAGAGGTTCCGGGGGTTCGAATCCCTCTCTCTCCGCACCTAATCCATAAGAAATTTCTTATGGATTTTTTAATGAAAACTG
>DPCJ01000212.1 GCA_003516705.1 Prolixibacteraceae bacterium
ATTGAAAAGCCGGCGCCCTGAACCGTTTTCAGGTTTGGCATGGATTACAACGTGCTACTATAATCTATCCCGTACCGGGATGTAAAAAATAAAATCCGGTACGGATTTGATTTTAGTAGCCGATGGCGCAACCTAAACCAAATGTAGGTTGATTGAAAAGCCGGCGCCCTGAACCGCTTTCAGGTTTGGCGTGGATTACAACGTGCTACTATAATCTATCCCGTACCGGGATGTAAAAAATAAAATCCGGTACGGGTTCGATTTTAGTAGCCGATGGCGCAACCTAACCCAAATGTAGGTTGATTGAAATGCCGGCACCCTGAACTACCGACAGGGTTTCGGGGGATGCATCGTGCTACAATAATCTATCCCCTGTCTGCCGCCAGGCAAGCGTACCGGCATGAAAAAGCACAATAAAAAACGGGCTTCAGCCCAAAAGCCAAAACCCGTTACCCTTCCTGTTTTTCTGTCCCGTTTCCCATTATTAATCCGGCTTTTCAACATCCGGTTTTTGTTGTCGTTTTTTTACCTGCTCGTTGGTATCGGCAATAATTTGTGCAACAGTAGCCACAAAAACACCATAGATTGCCGGGTTAGCCTGTTCCATGCCCCTGAGGTACACCACAATTTTATCGTTCAGAAGGTTCAGAACCTCTTTTTTCACAATGGTTGCATTGTTCACCATACCTTCTTTGGCTTTTTCGGTTTCGTAGGCAATGCGTGCCTTTTCGAAATCATCTTCAGCGGTTTGCAGTTGCGCAATCAGGTCGGCGCAGCCCGAAAGGGCGGCAATGGCCTGGGCATATTTTGGTTTTGCCAGGTCTAACAGCAGCGAGTCAATCAGCGACGATTCGGTGGTATAGCTTTCGCCAACAATGGCCAGACCGTAATTATCGAAGAGGTCCATCAGCTGCCGGGCAGCATCTTTGATTTCTTGCGCAGGGTGATACAAAAAACCATTGAGCAGGTAGTACAGTGCACGCACTTTATTGTCGCGCACTTCGTCTTTTTCTTCAAGGACGCTTTCAGCTTTCGACCGTTTGATGGCCAGCGAAAGTGTGAGGTTCGCAGCATCAAGGCTGCCAAAGGTAGTGGTAAGATAAGGGTCGGTTACGCCCGACTCACCGAATGCACCCGACGAACGGGTAGCCACGTCGTTCACCTCCGTGACGCGGCTCGTGGAAATAAGTTTGTCGATCATAATTTTTTTGAATTTTTAGTTTGTAACTGGTTACCATTTGCATCTGTTGCGGGGCAATCCTCATATCAGTTGCTTTGGTAGCTTATCACCCACAAGTTACAACAGTTTAATATCCATGTCAATAGCTGTTTTTATGTTGTAGAGCATAAACTAATCAACTTTGATTTTCCCTTTTACCAGGGCAACCAATGTACTGAGTACACGCCTCCACTTTTTGCTTGGGGAACCAATGTACTGAGTACACGCCTCCACTTTTTGCTTGGGCGACCAATGTACTGAGTACACGCCTCCACTTTTTGCTTGGGCGACCAATGTACTGAGTACATTGCCTCACTTTTTGCTTGGGGAACCAATGTACTGAGTACACGCCTCCACTTTTTGGTTGGGGAACCAATGTAATGAGTACACAACCTCCATTTTTGCCGGTTAAAATTTGCAGGGTTGGTTTATTTATTGCCCGATTATTTTTACTTTTAAAACCGAAACCAAAAACTGAAACCGCTTGAGCTAAACATCAGAAAAAAAACAGAAACCCAAATGAAAAACTTCGAAATAAAACTACATAGCGCCAGCCAACTTGGGGCAAAAGGGATTCGGGAATGACAAAATAAATGTACTTATACATAAACACAGACGTTATGCACCATAATGAAAACAAACTGACGAATTAAAACAATAAACTAACTTAAAAATTGAACACTATGAAAAACGGTAAAATATGGCTAATCCTCTTTCTAATATTGCTTTTAATAAATATTGTTGTTGGCTCAGTTTTTATTGCTTCAAATAACAACGAAAAAAGCTTGCAAAAAGAGAGACAAATAGAAAATCTCAATAATGAACTGAATCAGAGAACAATTGAATATGTTGAAAATGCAAAACAATTGAAATATCTACTTGAAACAATACTTGATAATTCAGACGAATTAAAAAAATACATGCCCGAATATGAGGATGTAGACACAAAAACATTCGAGGAAAAACTTAGACAGAAAGTAGTTCGGTTGAACATTTTGATTGATGATTTAGAAAAAAAGTAATAAATATGAAATCGCTCTTCCAATACACATCGATTAACAAACTGGCATTGATTTTATCATCAAAAAAGATTCGTTTTAATAGACTTGATTTTGTTAATGATCCTCACGAAGGGAAGACTGGTGATTTCGGATCTATGGCGATGTATGTTTTTGTTTCTTGTTGGACAAAACATCAAGAAGAAAATTTAGCACTTTGGAATATGTACACGGAAAAAATGAGAGGCGTAAGAATTGAACTTCCGCTCCCAATTTTTAATAGCTATAAAATAGATGACTACTCGGACTACATAATAACGGAACAAGAAATGCTCAATGATAGAGATGAACTTTTTATATTGGACGCTCAAAACAATCCAATTGACATTGTTTATACTAATAACGAGGATGAGTTGCGTCCAAAAATTCAAAATGAAATTGGCTTAAAGACTTCAACACTGGGTGTTGCAAAAAAAACAATCTGGTCTGTTGAAAATGAATCAAGATATAGAATGCAAATATTTCCATATGACCCACTTCTTCGCGAGACTAATTTTCCCGAAGCATACGGAAAATTCATTGACCAGAAGATTCCACCAAGTATAAATTTTTATGAAGTGAAAATAAATAAAAACTCCTTTGAGAAAATGAGAATAGTTGTTGGTCCAAAAGTTCAACCTGGAGACGAAAAAATAATTGATGCCTTAGTTTCTAAATATAATCCAACAGCCGAAATAATTTTGAGTAAATTATCAAATGAAATAAGATAATTTACGGTGCATAATAAAGTACATATTGCAGGGCGGGGTTCGGTGAAACGCAAACTACGGATTCTCGTTTCGCAGTTCCATGTCCTTCGGACAGGAACGCCCTCCGAAATTCGCCCCGACAAAATGTACTAACCGTTAGGCTAATTTTTAAAAAGATGGAAACACTGATTCATACATTAAACAAAAACAGTTTCTTTTACGACTATATCACAACACTTGCATATTCTCAATTTGGGATAAACGAACTGTTTTCAAGAGGGTTTTATCTACAAAAAAGAAATGAATTTCCTAATTACCTGGAATTTATTGATGAAATAAGACAGTTCAACTTCCCCGAGGAAGTAGAAGAAGAAATTTTTAGGACGCAAACTTTTACACCTCGGATATTTGTATCAGGATTCGTTTCTAAAAATCAGAAAACAGTTTTCAGATTAGACCCCAATTTATCTGCTCTGAAATTCATTGACGATACAAGGGGAATAACAGACACTAATATACGGTTAACCCACATGACAATTATTTCGGCATTTGAGAAAATAATGCAACAGAATCTGGATGACAGTCATGTTTTACAATTCTTTAGGCATATCAGGAATGCTTCAGCACACAATGGGAAGTTTCATTTTGATAAGAAAGTAATTGACCCTAAAAATAATGTCCTTATTAAAAAAGCACATTGGAAGGAGTTTAATATTCAACCGAGTTTACAAGGTGAAAGATTAATTAAAGAAAATAAGGATGATAAAGAAGCATTTTGGGACCAAGGTGATTTCATCGAATTCTTACTGGACTTTGAAAATTATTATCCAAAACTAGTCGAAAATATCGATAAGAATTAAGCAAATATTCAACAAAGAAAACTAAAAGTAAACAAAATGAATTATGACAAGAATTATCCAATACCATTCAAGAATCAGATGTATTTTCTGAGACTTGACCAAGTAAAAAAGTTATTAAAAATAAGTGAATACAATGGGTCAAACATTGAGGTGACAATTTGTACAAAAGAGGGAGGAGAAGTCACTGGATTTGTAAAAGACTTTAAAGGTCACTATCTGTTATCTCCGGCAGAAGTGTATATCCCAATTGTTTTTCATATTGATACAAACGATGGAATTAGAGAGTTTAATTTTTTAGAAGTGGATTCAATTGAAATAAAAAATTAGCCTTGACAAAGTGCATATTTGAAACTTACTAACTGAATTTCAATTATAAGACTATGGCAAAAAAAGAAACATCAAAAAAGACTACCTCACCTGGAGTTGCTAAAAAAGCATCAGAAGTTCTTAAAAGTCCTGATACAGGTAAAGCTTCAAAATCTGCTGCAGGTAGTGCATTGTCACAATCGAAAATCCCCAAAAAAGCAACATCTGAGAATGCCGCGTCAAAGGCTTCTAAGGTATTAAGAGATGGACGGACAGGAAAAGCGTCAAAGTCAGCAGCTGGAAGTGCCTTATCTCAGAGAGAAAAAAAATCTGTAAACAAAACAAGCGGAACTGGTCCAAGAAAAAAGTAGTAAAATGAAATTATCTGAGTACAAACAAGACTACTATACATTCACTGGAAAATTAAGTGATATAAATAGGCAAATCGCATTTGCTGGGATTGCATTAATTTGGATTTTCAAGAAAAATGATGGTGAAAATTTAATTATTTGCTATGAATTAGTACTGCCAGCAATTCTTTTGGCAATCGCTTTGGGCTCTGATATTATGCAATATATTTATCAGTCTATAACTTGGGCAATTTTTTACCGATACTTTGAAAAAAGAATAAATAATGATGATACAGAAATCTATGCTCCATCAATATTAAATTATCCTTCTTGGTTTTTTTTCATAGTTAAAGTGGCATTAGTTCTTATTGCTTACATATTTATTATAGACTTTTTGATTCATAATACTATAGAAAAATGACCTCCCCAGCTCCCGCGCGATTTTGTATCGCGTGGTTTGCTCAACAAAACAACCGAAATTCAAACTAAAATGTGGCTAAAGCCATGTCTTCGTCGTATAATTTCAACCGTCAGCTGAAGCTGACGGTAATATTTTCCCCCGCTACCGCGCGATTTTTTATCCCGTTACCACCCCGAATGAGCCACCCTTTATCAATATCAACAGCAGATTTTTTATCTTTGTAAAAAAACTGATTATGAAAGGTATAATAAATATAGGTTATCCGGAATCTCTGGCTAATTCATTAAGATTAAGTGGAAAGGATTTTGAATTGGAGATGAAAACCAGTTCGCTTGTTAAATTATTTGAATTGGGAAGAGTTTCATCTGGTATGGCTGCAAAAGTTTTAGGCCTGTCAAGAGTAGATTTTTTAGATTTGCTTTCAAAATACAAAGTTTCAGTCTTTGGTGCATACGATGCAAACGACTTAACCGAAGATATCGCAAATGCTTAAGGTAGTTTCAAATACTACTCCGATAATATCATTGCTCAAACTCAATAAACTTGATTTATTAAAGCAGCTTTATTCACAAATTTTTATACCCCTTGCTGTTTATAATGAAATTGAAGCCGGGAAAGCAAAAGGGTTTTACAAAGACTTATCAAAATTTGATTGGATAAAGATTGTTGAAGTTAAAGATAAGCCAGCAATAAAATATTTTCTTGATCTTGATTCAGGAGAAGCAGAGGCAATTGTTTTGGCAACAGAACTAAACGCTGATTTGATAGTTCTTGACGAGAAACTTGGGCGATTTCATGCAAAAAATGCAGATATAAAAATTACCGGAACAATCGGAATACTGTTTAAAGCAAAAACACACGGTTTGATACACGAATTAAAATCGCTTCTGGAAGAATTGACAGAAAAGGATGTCTGGATTAGTGATAAACTCAAAAAGGAAATTCTGGAAAAAGCAGGCGAAAAATAATTAACGTTAGTTCGATCTAAGCGA
>DPCJ01000103.1:0-20212 GCA_003516705.1 Prolixibacteraceae bacterium
CAGTCGAACACATTTTAATGATGTTTATTGCGCTTGTGCTTGTACACATTGGCCGTATGAAAATTAAACGCATTAATGCCGACTGGAAAAAACACCGGGCTGTAGTGATTTGGTATGGAATTTCTTTGTTGCTGATTCTGGCAGCAATTCCCTGGGAACGTGCATTGATGTAAAATCATGTATTAAAAACATGAAAAAAGGATGAAACTGGGTTACCAATTTCATCCTTTTCTTTTTAAATACCCTCTTTTTTACTTCTTCAGTAACTTATCGGCTGCAAGCACCAAAAATAAAAAATGCTCAGCACCGCCACCCATTACATATTCGGTTTGCTGCCAGAAATAGGGCCATTCTTTCAGCTCCGGAAAATCGGGACGGATAATGCCAGTGCCCGAAACCACGCCTCCTGGAATGTACGACCAGTCGGCACGGTTTACACCGTAAGCCACAGTAACCGAACGCGAACCCACACCCGACGCAA
This sequence comes from Prolixibacteraceae bacterium, assembly GCA_003516705.1. Lineage (GTDB taxonomy): Bacteria > Bacteroidota > Bacteroidia > Bacteroidales > Prolixibacteraceae > Draconibacterium. Next base: position 482 of record DPCJ01000103.1, read on the forward strand.
ACGACGAAGTATTTTCGCCGGGATGATTGCCCAGCATAAAATTCAGCGCATTGTACATCAACGAAGTACCGAAAATCTCCGGCAAACGTGTGTGCAGAAAATATTGCTGCATCCCGAGGCGCTGAATTCCCCAGCCATCACCCCATATGGCAATGTTGTATGGCACGCCAAACGGGTTTTCCTTTTGCCGGGTGCCAAGTTGTGCCGAAAGTTTTTTGAAAGCTTCGGTCACATCAGCTTTAAATCCTTCATCGTCAATCATTTTGAAAACAGCAGCAACTGATGCACCAGTTTGCCCAATATTTCTCACCACCTGATCTTTCATTTCAATGATATCCTGTTTGTATTTTGCATCTTTGGTAGTGTACAGTAATTCACAGGCTGCGTTAATTTTTGCCGACTGATTGCGACCGGGTTCGCGCGGAATGGCATACAATTCGGTGGCTGCTTTCAGACAACGCCCGGCAAGTTCATCATTGTAACCCTTCAAAACCCTCGCGGCAGCTGCCAGTCCCTGAATTGCCGAATATTCGTGTCCTGCATTTTCTTCGGTAAAAACCCAGCGATCGTCAGTTTTCCCCGATTCGGTACCTGTTTTTTCATTCAAACCAAGTGAAGGATTATATTTCAGTCCGTCAGTCATTGCTGTTGCATCGCCCAATAAAACATACTGTCGCAGGCTGTTGCAAATAATTCCCCTGTACAAACGGCCAAGGTTTTCGTATCCGCCTAAAATTGTGAGCACGCCATGTTCAACCTGCTGTAAAATATCGGGTTTTCCATCGGGCAAATGAATTTCAACAAGATGATTTTCCTGGTCAACGGTGGTTTGGTCCAACTGCACATTAAACTCTTCGTAAGCGAGTGCCAGTGTCCACACCGAACCGGCCTGCGATTCAACCCGCAAATCGTAATCACCGGCATCGTGCCAGCCACCCACATTCAGTCCCGGAACCTGTTCGTAAGGTTTGAATTTTGTGAGTGTCGATGGTCCCTGAAGATAACCATCAAAATGATTGGTGTCAACCGGAGCCATCAGCGCATCGTCCATGTGACAGAGGTCGTGCCAAACCCTGTATCCTTCGTTTACACGCATGTGGCACATTTGCACGGGCAGAAAATACTCCAGCGTGGGTTGCCAAACATGACGCTCGTAAACATCGGCATCAATTTTAAAAGGTTCGGTTTTATAATCGCCGTAAACCACCTGGTAAATGCCGTTATTTTTGATTTCCGAAAAATCGAACTGGTAATAATTGAAACGGAGATATTTCCCCCATTTTGATGGCGCAGCTTTTTTCACAGTCTCAGAACCGCCGTTTTCATTCATCCTGACGAGTGAAACTTCTCCGATTTGCGTTTCCGATTTATCAAGTTCCACAGTTGCAACTTTCTGTTGATTGGGATGATAACCCACCTGGCTTACATGAACCACCGGTTTATGTTTAAAACCAACTGAAACATACGGTTCAACAAACCATTCCACTGCNNGGTAAAATCTGCCGTCGGTTAATTGGAGGTCGCCTTTCAAACTTGTAATTTTCATGGTTTGGGCGGGAACATCGGGTGCAATTGTAAGCTTTTTGCCAGTTGCCATCGGGAATGCCTGCCAATTGCCATCGGCATCTTTTTGCATCGGGCCGTTGGCTTGTGGTGCAAAAATTCCTGATTTGTCATCCATGTACCACGACTTCCCAAAAAGCAATCCCGGGAAAAGTTCGAGGTTGAAGCCCACTTTTCCGATCCATTCATCGGGAAGTGGTTTTTCCAAATCCACGATTATTCTGAAGTTTTTTCCTTCGCCAATTACACGTACATCGTAACTAAAATTCAGATCGGGGTAAAATACCGGGTTAAATCCTTTGCGGTTGCGGCTTTCGTCGGGGTAGGTACATTTTATACTGATTTCGTTTCGGTCGGGAAAAACCTGTCGCTTGCCGGTAGCCGGAATTGGTTGCCACTGACCGGGAGTGGGTTCAAGCCGCAAATCGCCGTTGGTGGCCACGCGGGTTCCGTTTTGAATTATGCCGACTGCTCCCTGGTGCCCTTCAGGATAAATATCGTAAAACACCATCACGTTCAGCCCGGGCATTTCAAAATACTCGTCGCTGTTTATGGTTAGTTGCTGAGAAAATGATGTAAAAAAAGCAGCAAGTATCACTGCTGACAGAATCAGTTTTTTCATGGTTAAGTTGGTTTAAAAATGTATTGTAAATATAGCATCACTATGTTTTCAAACAAACAAAAAAACCATTCCGTGGTGCAGAATGGTTTTTCTATATAATTTCTTAATATTTCAGTTTTTCCCTACCGAATAAATATCGTCAATCAAATGCTGATATTTGGCGGCAACAATACTTCTCCTGAGTTTCAGCGTTGGCGAAAGTTCGCCGGTTGCCGGTGTCCATTCTTCGCATACCAGCCTGATGCGGCTAATCTGTTCGTGCGAACCCAGCGTTTTGTTTACCTGATTAACTTCTTTCTGTATCTGCTCAATCACTTCAGGCAACTGAATCAGTTCAATGTTATTTTCATAGTGCACCTGATGCTCGGCACACCAATCGTGCAGCAACGGGAAGTTGGGAGAAATAAGTGCACTTGCAAATTTTTCGTTGGCCCCGATTACCATTACCTGCTCAATCAAATCTGAAACTTTCAGCTTGTTTTCAATCATTTGTGGCGCAATATACTTTCCGCCTGACAGTTTAAATATTTCCTTTTTGCGGTCGGTTATTTTCAGGTATTTCCCATCTTCAAACACCCCGATATCGCCGGTGTGAAACCAGCCATCGCTGTCGATTACTTCTGCGGTGAGGTCGGGCGCTTTGTAATAGCCTTTCATTACGCCGGGACCTTTGCAAAGAATTTCGCCGTCTTCGGCAATTTTCACTTCGTAGCCTTCGAGAATCGGGCCTACAGTTCCAATTTTCAACTCCCCTTTTGCCGGATTGTTNNCCACCCGAAACCACATACACAATGTTTCCGCCCAATGCAGCACGCCATTTCGAGTAAATCAGCTTGTCGGCAATTTTTATTTTCAGGCTGAGGAGCGGACCATATTTTTTGTTGTACTCAAAATGTTTTGTAAGGTCGAGTGCCCAGAAATAGAGCGATTTTTTGATGCCTTTCAGTTCTTTTCCCTTGGTAACAAACCCATCATGCACCTTTTCGAGCAATCGTGGAACCGAGTTAAACATGTGTGGTTTTATCTCTTTAATGGCAGCCACAATCTGGTTGAGATTACCCACATAATAAACACCCATTCCCTTGTATTGAAAGTGATAGTTTACGCTGCGTTCGTACACATGACAGAGCGGCAGAAAACTGATTACGCGGTGGTCCTTCCCCAGATGATGCATTTTTGAATGTGCCACGAAATTGGAAACAAGGTTGTTTTGTGTCAGCATCACCCCTTTGGGTACGCCGGTGGTACCCGATGTATAAATTAAAGTGGCCAGGTCATCAGGCATTATTGAATTTTTAATGGCTTCGAGTTTGTCCGTTAATTCTGCCTTTTTTGATGCTCCAAGCGCAAGAATTTCCTCGTAATTTTTTGCGCCTTTTACATCCTCAAAAGCATAAACACCTTTGATATCCATCAACATCTCGGCAATCGGGCTAATCTTTTCGAAAAGTTTCTGGTCTCCAACAATTACCATTTTTACTTCGGCATGATGCAGAATATACCTGTATTCATCTTCGCCAATGGTCGGATAAATCGGCACATGCACAACACCAGTCATGGCCATGCCCATATCGGCAAAGTTCCACTCGGGGCGATTTGTGGTTACTGTGGCAATTTTATCGCCCTTTTTGAGGCCAAGCGCCATAATACCCATCGCAAACTGCTGCGACTTTTCAACATATTCTTCGGTTGAAAACGTGTACCATGCGCCATCCTTTTTACCACCCAGCGCGTCTTTCCGCGGAAATTCCTGTAAGTACCTGTCGAGAATATCAAATGTACGGGTAACTGTAGTTGCCATCGTTTTATTGGTTAAATTAAAAAATCGGCTAAAATTACATAAACAGGATTTACACGCTCTTTTTTCAATTAATTAACCCCTTTTAAAAGGCACAAAAAGCCTCATGATAATCGATTATCTGTTCTGATAATTCTAAAAATCGGGAGCGGAAGAAATTCGTTGTCATTTTTTCAAAAAGTTTGAAATGCATTATCCTAATGCCATGGCCTTTTAAATATTATGAATAATATAATGACGTATTTGCTATCATCACCCCTTCTCCGAAGCTTCCCCTCAAGGGGAGAATCGCTTTGAGCCTGAGCTGGAATAAGTTTGGAACAATTACCCCCTTGAGGGGGCAGGGGGTGAGTAGATGCGACAACTAATTATTCCCATAACTTAGTTGAAACCAACAGTAGCTTTCTGAATAAAAAAATAGCTATTTTCGTATAATAATTAGAAATCTTTTCTGGTTTATGAAACGTCACACGAAACACATTATTCATTTGGTCAAAAAGCGAATAGCTGAGATTGATCCTCTGGCTGACGTGATTTTGTTTGGTTCGCGGGCACGCGGCGATGAAAAGGCAGACTCTGACTGGGATGTTTTGATATTAACCAATTATCCTGTCGATTTGATTACAGAAAGGAAATTCAGAAATGAGCTTTACAATCTGGAGTTGGAAACCGGAGAGCCTTTTTCAGTTTTTGCGTATTCAAAAAAAGACTGGAATACGCGCCAAAAAGTTACTCCATTTTATCGAAACGTAACAAAAGAGGGAGTTTTAATATGACGATGACACAGGAAGAAAGAAACGAATATGTTTCCTACCGTCTGAAATCAGCATTTACAACATTTGATGCTGCTAAAGTTCTGGCAGAAAACGGATTCTGGAATTCGGCTGTAAATCGACTATACTATGCTGTATTTTATGCAGTTAATGCTCTTCTTGTAAACAATGGGATTTACTCTTCCTCTCACTCAGGCATACGTTCTCAATTTTCGATGCATTTTATTAAATCGGGGAAACTCGACCTGAAATATGGAAAATTACTTTCTGAGCTCTACGACTGGAGACAAAAAGGTGATTATGATAATATTTTTGACTATGACCGATTATCGGTGGAACCGCTGTTCGAAGTTGTTGAAGAAATGATTAAAGCAATTCAGGTGATGATTGACAAATAGCATCATTTTATATTTCTAAAACCATATTCCCATTCCTCTAACCCTTAATAGAAAAGAAAAATCCCTCTCACATCGCCCCCAACCTTATACATAACGTAAATAAGGGGTTGGTTTTTGTATCAAAAATCCGGCATTCAATGAGTATTGCGAAGAAAAATGGTTTTCAGATTCAGAATTATATTGGTCTAAAAAGCAAATTTATGACGAAAAATATGCTGCTTATGACAAAGTAAATTCCATATACAAGAAACTATTTTCAATTTATAATAAGTCACAGCAATTTGGCGAAGAATATGAACTTGTTGCCGGAATTGGGTTGCTCAATTTTAAGGAGAATGATGAAACACCGCTAATTTGCAGACACATTATTACTGCGAAAGCAGAAATTCAGTTTGAATTTTCCAATAGGGATTCAAGTGTAATTATCAGTCAGAGTTTGGAGAATGGATTGCAAATTGAAACAGACGCAATAATTGACTTATTTGAGCAATTTGATTCGAACGATATTATTGAAAGTGAAAAATCTGCAAAAGAGTTAATTAAAAGAAAAGAATTAGTCAATCCATTTGATGAAGACATTCATGAGGTACTTCAACTTCTTGCAGAGAGAATTAAACCAGGCGATGGCAATTACAAGGAGGTAAAAAACAAATCAAAAGAAATTCCAAATAAAGAGACAATATTTTTTTCTCCTGCAATTATTTTAAGAAAACGTGATACAAGAAGTTTCACTTCTATGTATGAAAAAATAATTGAGGATATCGAAAATTCCGAGAAAAATGAAATTCCAACTCTTGATGACTTAATTGAACTTGATAAAATAGAATTTTCAGTTGAAACTCAAATTGGCAGCACTGACTTCCCTAATTCAGACACAATTTATTTCCCCAATAAATTTAACGATGAACAGAAAACAATAATTAATAAAGCAAGATTTAATAACAAAGTGTTGGTTCAAGGTCCTCCGGGAACAGGAAAATCACATACTATTTCAAATCTAATTTGTCATTTATTGGCTAATGGCAAGAAAGTACTTGTTACAGCATACACAAAGAGAGCATTAGAAGTTCTCAAAGATAAACTTCCTAACGAGTTTAAAAATCTTACAGTTAATTTATTAAGCGGCGATTCGTCCTCAATACAGGACTTAGAAGCAAGTGTTAATACAATTAATGATGAACTATCTAATACAGATATTGATGTCCTTCAAAATGAAATTGATGAATTAGAATCAGATTTAGCAGATTTAAAGAAAAGAAGAGCTTTTGACACAAATGAGCTTTTAAAAATTAAAGAAAAATCGTCACGAAGAATTGACATAAATCCAGCATATCAAGGCAATCTGACTGAGATTGCCAAAGCATTAGAAATATATAAAAGCAATTTTGGCTGGTATGATGATGACTTTAATGATTATACAAACAATGAAATTTTAGAAAAATTAAAAACTTATATTTCATTATTTCAGCACTACTCAAGCATTGATAAATCTGTATTTGAATATCAATTACCAGAAACCATTGAATTATTTGAATTTGAGGATTTAGAAAATTTTAAAAATCTTGTTTCAATTGCGGAAAAAGAAAATCTTTCAATAGAAACCGCTGAAATTATAAAATGTCATGATTTTGAATCTCTTGAAAATTACTTGGATGAACTTCAAAAATTATTTGACAAAATCTCAATCAATCAACACTCAAATAAAACGGAACTTGTTACAGACTTCATAAATCACAATAATAAAGTTTGGTTTAATAAAGTAGAAAAATCCAAGCCAGTTCTAACAGAGTTAGAAAAGATAGACTTACGGTTTCTTGACCGGAATATTGAAATTACTTTTCCCAATGATAAATCATTAATAAACCTAAAAAACGATGCTAAAACTCTTTTAGATTTTCTAAATGCAGGAAATGTTTTATCTGGTTTAAGTTTTAAACTTAAAAAGCCTTTCTTGCCAACAGAAATAAAGGAGAAACTGTATTTTATTGAATCAGTTAAAGTTAATGGCAGTCCTTGCGACACCAAAGAAGAATTCGACAAAGTTATTAATGACATTAAAATCAAACAAAATTTTGAAGAATTAGCTGAAATTTGGGATAGTTCCATTACTTCAAATTCTTACAATGAGAAGTTTAATTTTTACCAACAATTGAATAATGAAACGCTATCATTATTTGAAACTATTTCAAACACTCAAACCAAAATAAAACTCATTCAGAGTATTTCGGACATTTCTTTTAATGGCTTTGACCTTAAAGAATTACAGCAAGTGATTCATAAAACAAAGAATACTCTGATTCTAAATAGAATATCTGATTACAAAAAGAAAAGAAATATTATTCAAGGCTATTTATCCCGCAACAACTTTCATCCAATTGCGAAAGATATTTACCAGTCAATATCCAATTTAGAATTAAGTGAATACAAAATTCTATACAAAAATCTTTCTCAACTCCAGAACGATTTTGAAGAATATGCGAGGTTTACTAATCTTCGCAATGATTTATCTCAGAATTTTCAGAATCTAATAGAAAAAGTAGAAAACAACGAATTTTCGCATTCTCAAATTTCAGATTTAAAACAAGCAATTCTTTATCGACACGCATTCGATGAATTAACAAACTTATTAAGCAGTGATTTTGAAAAAGAACTAAGCGAAAAAATTAAATCTTACGATTCAAGAGAAGAAAAATTAATTGCAAAAATCGCCGCAAAAAAGTCATGGATTTATGTTTTAGTCAACCTAAAACAAAATAGAAGCCTGAGACAACATCTTGAAGCGTGGGTTCAGGCAGTTAAAAAGATTGGAAAAACAGGGAAAGGCAAACGAGCTTTGAAATTCAGAAAAATTGCACAGGAAGAAATGGAATATTGCAAAACCACTGTTCCTTGCTGGATTATGCCTCTATATAAAGTAACTGAAACCATCCAACCGGAAAAAGGCATTTATGATTACGCCATAATTGATGAAGCAAGTCAGCTTGGTCCAGATGCTATTTTTTTACTGTACATTTCAAAAAATATTATAATAGTCGGAGACGACAAGCAAACTTCACCTGAATATGTGGGAGTCGATGCAAATGCAATGACTCCATTTATAAACAGACATCTCCAAGGCATTCCTTTCAAAAATTTTTACGGAATTGAATATAGTTTCTTCGACCATGCCAAAAGATTCTGTGAAGGAATTACAGTGTTAAGGGAACATTTTCGTTGTATGCCTGAAATAATTGAGTTTTCAAACAAGTTTTTTTATGCTCCCGATGGAAAAGGTCTTTATCCTTTGAAACAATATTCTGAAAACAGGCTGGAACCGTTAATGCATGTTTATTGTCAAAATGGATATGTGGAAGGACAAGGCGCAAGTATTCGCAATGAACAGGAAGCAATCGAAATAACCAATAAAATTTACGAATTAGTAAACGATGAAAGATACAAAGGGAAATCGATTGGAGTTATTTGCTTACAAGGAAATGCTCAAAGTGCATTAATTGAAACTCTACTCGTAAAGAAGATTGGAGAAACCGAATTTAAAAAGCGTAAAATAATCTGCGGTAACTCGGCAAGTTTTCAGGGCGATGAAAGAGACATCATCATTTTGAGTTTGGTCACAGCTCATAATCATAACAGAAGTGCTTTGGCTCGTCCTGAAGATGAAAGACGTTTTAATGTTGCTGCAAGTCGTGCTATCGAACAAATGTGGCTATTCCATTCAATTTTACCAGAAGATTTAGGTAATAAAAATGATTTAAGGTACAAACTTTTAGACCATTTTATTAATTACCAGCCTTCAACACCTCCTAATTCAACTCCAATTGAAAGAACTATCGGGAACCAACCCGAGCCATTTGATAGCTGGTTTGAAGTCGACGTTTTCAATGATATTGTAAATAAAGGGTACAATGTAAAACCACAGTATGAAGTTGCAAAAGGGAAATACCGAATTGATTTAGTTGCTTTTTTCCCCGATGGAACTAAAATAGCAATTGAATGTGATGGCGATAAATGGCATGGAGCAGAAAAATATCAAGATGATATGATGCGCCAAAAAGTTTTGGAACGATGTGGATGGCAATTCTTTAGAGTTCGAGGGGGAGAATATTATTCAAACAGGGAAAAAGCTTTGGAACCACTTTGGCGGATGTTTAAAGAACATGATTTGAAAAAACTAAAACATAGTGAAGTCCAAATTGAAATAAATTCGATTTCACGCGTTGATTCTATTAACGAAAACATTGAAGATAACCCTGATTTAAAAAATCAGTTAGGGGTAGATATTCCTGACAACTGGGAATCAAAAACTTTTTTGTGGAGTTCGACATTTAAACCAGGGTACAGGTTTGCTCCTTATAAAAATGCTTGGTACATTAAAAAGGAAGATGACTCGGAACGTTCCCCTAATTTTGGAAATGAAGATTCTAAAAAATCATTACTTGAGTCAGACTTATTTGATTTTCAACAAAAAGACATATTCACAAATAATCCAGATTTGATTTTAAGGTACTTCAATTTGTTTAAGAATGGCACTTATATATTAACAAAAGATACTCCTTTAAATGTCGACTATGTATTACCCATTAAAACAAGTCATAAAAGTGGTTATCTTCTTCAATGCTACGAATCAGGTCACATCAATAAAGTTTATGTTTCCACGCTACTTTCACGAAAGATTGGAAAGGAATACATGAATGGATTAAATCAAAATGACAATTTGGAATCATTGACCATTATCGAAAACGAAATGATTGTAGGAATTTTCTTTTATGAAAATGGTGTAAAAAAATTCAAAGCTCATTTGACTGAGAATATTTCATGCAGGGAACAACTTCATCTTCAAGGCTACAAAGTCATTTATAATGAATTTGACAAGATTGAATATAAATTTTTCCCATTACGGATTCAAAATGAAATAGACAGACTAATCTTTCAAAGCTTCACTGCAAACGGGAAAGAAATAGAAAATGATTATTACAAAAATGAATGGGGAACATTGAGAAAATATCATCCAATATTTTTTGATAAGTCAAATAGCATTTTGCAAAGAACTATTCCAGTTGTCGAAAAACAAGAACATGTTCCTCCAGAGCAATTGAAAAAAAATGAAATTGGAAGAATAATTAAAATAAAGTATTTGAATTCAAATAAAGAGGTAACAGTGAAAATTGTTGATTTTCAAACAAAAGGCGTTATTGTCAACAGCGAATATCAATTAATTTATAAAAATTCACCTTTAGCTCAATTTTTATTGGGAAAACCAAAAGGGTATATAGGGAAAATGGGTATTAATGGAAATATTATCCAGATTTTAGAAGCGAATTAGAATAGAACTGCGCTACCACCCCGCAGGCGCAACCCAGAAACATCGGGGTGTAATTTGTGCCTCAGCCTTTGCCTGAAATTTTCATGCTGCCGTTTTCAAACGGGCAGATTTCTCCTTCCCGAGTACTCGGGATCGAAAGGACAGCTTTGTTTCAGGCCGCTCTGCCTATGCCTCCGCCTTTGCCTCTGCCTCCCGTCTTCAGACTTCCCTTTCCTTTTCAAACCTGGTTTGCTTTATGTAAGCCCAAATCATGAGCGCAGCCATAAGTGCAAACGAAACCGGAACTGCAGGATGTACGCCATCGGCCACGCCTTTTCCGTAAGAATGTAACCCGCTGAGGTAATAATTCACCCCAAAATAGGTCATCAGCACCGAAGCAAAACCAATGATGGACGCCATGTTATAGTTAAAAACTCCTTTCAACCCGGGAATAAGTCGCATGTGCACAATAAACGAATAAATCACAACTGTAATCAGCGCCCAGGTTTCTTTCGGGTCCCAGCCCCAGTAACGGCCCCAGCTTTCGTTGGCCCAAACACCGCCCAGAAATGTTCCGATGGTGAGAAAATACAAACCTACCGTGGCCGACAGTTCATTAATGGTGGTGAGCTGTTCAATAAAACCTGTTACTTTTTGTTCGTTCTGTTTGCGGCGCAACACAATCAGAATCATGACCATAATACCCAAAAACATACTCAGACCGATAAACCCGTAACTGGCCGTGATAATGGCCACATGAATGGTGAGCCAGTACGATTTCAACACCGGTACCAGCGGAGTGATTTCAGGGTTCATCCAGCTGAGGTGCGCCACAAAAAGTGCGATACCTGTGAGCAGTGAAGCTGTGCCAATCACCATCGCGTATTTCCGGCCAAAAATCAGCCCGGCCAGCATTACAGCCCAGGCCACATAAACCACCGATTCGTAACCGTTGCTCCATGGCGCGTGCCCCGAAATATACCAGCGCAAAACCAGTCCTGCGGTGTGAACCAAAAATAAAATTACAATACCGCCCACAAACGCCATTCTCAGGTATTTTGGCAGTGGCTTTTGTCTGAAAATATTTACAAACAACACAAACAAAAGAAAGAACCCAAACAGCAGGTACCACGGGAAAACCCGTTTAAACGGGTTGATTTTATTGTAAGTAATTTCGATGCTCTTTTTGGTTTCAGATGGAATTAACTCTCCTCCAAATTTTTGCTGAAAGGTGCCAACTGCCTGCAATATCTGGTTGGCATCGGTATATTTTTGTTCGGCCACCGATTGCAACATTAACTGAAATCCGTTTCGTACAAACAAAGAATCGCCGCCGGAGTACTCCTCAGCATCGGCACCTGGCTGGTACCAGGCTTTATCGCGGTGGTCACGCGGGAAAATATTAAAAATACTTCCCTGGAAAACCATAAAACAGATGTTCACCCGCTCGTCGAGGTAAATGTATTCTTTCTCAACCCGGTTGCGGAAAGCAGGCGTTTTTTCGTACGCAGCCCGCACACTTTCAAGTATTTTATAATTGCCTTTTTCGTCGAAGAGTTGTTGAATAGCCAAATATTTTCCATTGGCACCCAATTGCTCTGCCAATGTTTTGTTGGCTACATAAATTATGGGCATCGTTTGCCAAAGCGAACTTTGTGTCATCATGCTCAGCACCACCTCATCGGCCGATTTTCCGTAAACCGATGATTTGTGGGTTACCTTCCGCACAATTTCACTGTTCAGGGTCGAAACCGGTTCAATGCGACCATCAACACCCTGTACCCACAAACGGCTGAAAGCTTCAACCGCAGCATCGTCAATATCAGGGATTGCAGCAGCCGTGCCCGGTTGCGCCATTGCGCCAGCAGACAATCCGCCCACCGCCAATAAAATCAGGATGGCGTGAACTGAACTCTGTTTTAACCTCCGCACCAGAAACTGAAAATAGGAACTTGGGTTAATCATCGACAAAATAACACCTAAAATGAGAAGTGCATAACCGAGATAAGTAATCCAGGTCCCCCAGAAATCGTGATTTACCGAAAGTACAGTTCCCAATTCGTCGGTGTCATAACTGCTCTGGAAAAATTTATACCCCTTGTGAGTGAGCGTATTATTCATAAAAATGCGGATGTCTTTTTTAAGCCCGATGTTGTCGTCCTGCAAAACCACTTCGGAAGCAAACGACGAAGGCGACTGTGAGCCGGGGTAACGTTCAAGCTGAAAATCTTTTAAATAGAGGCTGAAAGGCAGCGAAATGGGTTTTGAGCCATAAGCAAGTTTCAGCGCGCCGTTGCCCAATGGAACTGAGATTGTGTCGGGCGCAACACCCGAACGACCAAAAACAGGGATTGTTTGTACGCTTTTCCCATCCGAGATTTCTACCATCACTGCATCGGTTGAGGTTTGTCCCTGGCTTTTTACCGCCGTAAAAGCCGCCGACGGAAAATAATTGCGCACAAGAAACCTGAAATTCCCGAAACTGTATAGAAACATATTTTTTACTTCCACCGTGTCGCCAGCCTGAAAAGTGACTGATTCCTGGCTGGCCATGGTCATTTCGCTGATGGAGTCGGTAGCCGTCAGCAGCAACCGGGTTCCGTTTCTGAAAAAACGGACGCCGGTTGAAACGCTAGATTCAAATCCGGCAGTAAAACCGGGGTAGTTCAAAACATCGCCGGGGCGAAACGGAAACGACTGCATTCCCTGCGCCGATGGCGATGAAAAAACAAAATCGATAAGCGGTTCACCGCTTTCGGAAGGAATGGGTTGCTGCTCTGCATTTTCGATAAAGCCAACCGCTTTTACTTTTACGGTTTGCCCGTCAATATTCAATCTGGCAGAAAACTGTTTGGGCGCGAGTTCAGAAAAGAGCGCCCTCTTTTCCTTATGCTGGTCGCCAAAACCGGCAAAGAAATAGCTTTCCGAAGAAAGAATATGGCTTGAACTTTCGTTCTCACGAATGTGCATCACCCCTTCGTAGCTGATGTAACGCGTGATGGCCGCACCCAGCAAAATCACTAAAAATGAAATATGAAAAAGCCCGAGCGTAAACCGCTTGGCTGTAAAAAACCTGTATTTAATAAGATTGTTTACCAGGTTGATTGCCAGCAAAATCCAGATGACCTCGAACCAGCGGGTTTTATAAACCAGCGCCTGTGCGGTGGGTGTGCCGTAACTACTTTCGACAAACGTGGCAATGGCCATGGCAAAACCAACAGCCAGCAACAAAAAACCCATAAACGACATTGAAGTGATGAATGCAAAGAACTTTTTCATATCGGAGACTTGAGATTGTTAGATTTGAGTAATGAGTAGCGAGACATGAGTATTGAGAAATAAGACAGAAAAGAAAGGTACGGGAATTTAACCCGACGCACGGCCGCTGATGAAGCTTTGTTTACAAATTTTCTGTTTCTCATATTCGATTGCTACAACAGTCCGAAAATATGTTTTGTTGTGATGATAACAAAGAAATGATTCTTAAAAAGAGGAGTTAATGGTATTTTTATTTTGTGGTGTTGTAAAAAGCATTGGTTTTGATGTTTCTAAAATCTCAGAAAACAAAGGTAACCCTCCTGAACACCTGTTTTTAAACATAAAATTTAAGCGTAAATATTTTATCCTGAAATAAAATGTTTATGTAATTTTATGGCAACCCTGTACCACTAAACAGGCCACTAAAACAGTAATTTATGAAACATCTGATTTTCCCTTCTATCAACAAATTCGGGCTTTTTAATCGTAACTTAATTATTTTCAAATTTTTAGACATGAGAAAAATTTTGATTTTGATTCAACTATTGATGGTTGTTTCATTCATTAATCCGCTTGCGGGGCAAAACAAAAGGTTTAAAATACAAGCCGGGGGTATTCTGGCCCAGTATCTGAAAATGAGCGGTGATTATTATTCTGATTATCCAGGTTATTATCATTTCCCGATTTCGCCTGGTGCTGAAATCCTTATATCATCCCAAATCGGAAAAGGTTTTTCGATCGAAACCGGAATCAACTTCCAAACCGGAAAGATTTCTTCGTTTGAGGGGTCACAAAGATTTCATTTTACAGAGGCAAGCATCCCTGTTTTACTGAAAAAAGAATACTTAACAAACGATAAGCGCTTTTTCTTTACTGCCGGGGCTTATCTTGGCAAATTAACATCGGTAAACTATGAATATTTTACCAGCTTTGGATGGATTGAAGGATCGGACCAAACAGAAATAGCTTATTACTCGGATGACAAGTTTTTGAGCGATTTGTATCTTGATTTGGGATACTCGACCCCCTTATCCTCAAAATTTGATATTTCATTCTCTCCGTTCTTTAAATACAGGATCAACACCACCTGGCTTAACCATTACCATAAGAAATTTCATTATGGTGTTAAAGTAAATGTTTCACTTAAACTATAAATAATTAAAAAAGAACCGCTCTATCTGAGAAAGACAGAAAGAGCAGTTCGCTTTAAGCTGGTGTCAGAGTTTCCGTCTCAACGATTTCTTTTATCAGCGATTAAAAATCGCTACACCACTTATTTTAAAAACGAAAGCGCTTTGTCGATAGCGGCCTGCAAACCTTCAGCTTTTTTACCGCCGGCAGTGGCATAAAATGCCTGTCCGCCGCCGCCACCCTGAATTTCGCGGCCCGCTTCACGTACAATTTTACCGGCATCCAGTCCTTTTTCTGCAACTATATTTTCTGAAATCATAACCGTGAGCAGCGGTTTTCCGTCAATCACTGCACCAATAACAAGAAAAAGATTTTCGACTTCACCTTTTAACTGGTACGCCAGGTCTTTTACCATTGCAGCATTTCCGATTCCAACCTCGCTGGAAATAATGTTTATACCATTCTCGTTGAGTACCCGGCTTTTGAGATTGTCTTTCACCACCTTCAATCGCTCGCGGTTGAATATTTCAATCTGCTTTAACAGTTCACTGTTTTCCTTCTGAAGATTCATTACACTACCAAGAATATCGTTGGTACTTTTAATGGCTTCCTGAATATTCTTCAATGTTTTTATCTGCTCGTTTACAAATTTTTCGGCATGTGTGGCAGTGATTGCCTCAATGCGGCGAACCCCTGCTGCAATGGCACTTTCAGAAACAATTTTAAAAAGCCCGATTTGCCCGGTGGCTGCCACGTGTGTACCACCGCACAATTCCACCGATTCGCCAAATTTGATTACCCGAACGGCATTTCCATATTTTTCGCCAAACAACATCATCGCGCCCAGTTTCTTCGCGTCTTCAATGGGCATGGAGCGGTTTTCCTCACGCACGGCGTTTTCACGGATTTTGGCGTTTACTATTTTTTCCACCAATTCAATCTCTTCGTCGGTCATTTTCTGGAAATGCGAAAAATCGAAACGCAGGTGATCGGCATTCACCAGCGAACCCTTTTGTTCCACATGTTTTCCCAAAACTTCGCGCAGCGCCGCATGTAAAAGGTGAGTTGCCGTGTGGTTATTGGCTGTGTTTTGCCTTTTTTCTATGTTTACTTTCGCCACAAAAGTTTCGTCGGGAGTTGCGGGCATTTTTTCGGTTAAATGTACAATCAGGTTATTTTCTTTTTGTGTATCGAAAATCACCGACTTTTGTCCGTCAAATTCAATGGTTCCTGAGTCACCGGCCTGTCCGCCCGACTCGCCATAAAATGGTGTCTGGTCGAAAACAAGCTGGTAAAAAGTTTTCTTTTGCTGCGTTACTTTCCGGTAACGGGCAATTCGAATTTCCGCTTCCAGTTTATCGTATCCTAAAAATTCGGTCTGTTCAATTTTGCGGATTTCCACCCAGTCGTCGGTTTCCTGCGCTGCAGCATTCCGCGAGCGGTTTTTCTGCTGTTCCATTTCAACCTGAAAACCTTCAGTGTCAACAGTCATTCCTTTTTCACGGGCAATCAGTTCGGTTAAATCGAGCGGAAAACCATAGGTATCGAAAAGTACAAACGCATTTTTACCCTGAATTTCAGTGCGATTTTCCTGTTTGGCTTTTGCCATCAGATCATCCATCAGCCTTATTCCAGTTGAAAGTGTACGAAGGAATGACTCTTCCTCTTCTTTAATTACCTTTTCGATTAACGACTGCTGACTCACCAACTCGGGGAAAGCAGCTCCCATGGTTTCTTTGAGCGCTTCGATAAGTTTAAAAATGAAAGCTTCGCGGAAACCAAGGAAAGTGTAACCGTAACGAACGGCACGGCGTAAAATGCGGCGGATTACATAACCGGCTTTGTTGTTCGATGGCAACTGACCATCGGCAATGGCAAACGCCACAGCCCGCAAATGGTCGGCAATAACACGCATGGCAATATCGGTCTTCTCGGTGTCGCCATATTTTATATTGCACAATTTGCCAAGTTCGGCAATTGTGTTCTGAAAAATATCGGTATCGTAATTCGATTTTACGCCCTGCAATGCCATGCACAATCTTTCGAAACCCATGCCGGTATCCACATGTTTGGCAGGCAGTTCTTCCAGCTGGCCGTTGGCTTTCCGGTTAAACTGAATAAAAACGAGGTTCCAGATTTCAATTACCTGCGGATGACTTTTGTTTACGAGTTCGAGACCCGGAATTTTGGCAATCTCCTCTTCACTGCGGATATCCACATGAATTTCGGAGCACGGACCGCACGGACCTGTGTCACCCATTTCCCAGAAATTATCTTTTTTATTGCCGTTAATAACCCTTTCGGCAGGGAGGTATTTCAGCCAAAGATTGGCAGCTTCGTCATCGCGTTCGAGTTTATCATCGGCAGCACCTTCAAAAACTGTGGCGTACAACCGTTCGGGGTTCAGTTTCATTTTCCCCACAAGAAATTCCCACGCCCAATCGATGGCATCCTGTTTAAAATAGTTGCCAAACGACCAGTTGCCCAACATTTCGAACATGGTGTGGTGGTAAGTGTCGAGGCCCACTTCTTCCAAATCGTTGTGTTTGCCCGAAACGCGCAAACATTTTTGTGTGTCGGCCACACGGTTGTATAACGCCGGTTCGTTCCCCAAAAACCAGTCTTTAAACTGGTTCATGCCCGCGTTTGTAAACATCAGCGTTGGATCGCCTTTTACAACCATTGGAGCCGATGGCACAATCTGGTGATTTTTAGATGCAAAAAAGTCGAGAAACGACTGGCGGATTTCCTTTGAAGTAGGTATCATTTGTATCAAAAATATTTTCGTTGTTTGTTAAAAAATGTCAACTAAACCTAACAATCAGGCGCAGACAAAGATATTTGGTTATTTTTGCCTCCCCCGAAATTGCCTGAAAAGGCTGCAAAGTTATATGATTTAATTAATTTTGGTAAAAACCAGGAGTTAAAATTACCCTTCGGAAATGACGAAAAAGAAATACAAATTTAATCCTGACACCCTGAATTATGAAAGAATCGGCAATTCTATCAAAGAGAAAATAACTAAAATCATCGCTTTTTTTTCGAGTAGTCTTGTGTTTTCGCTGGTATGGGTAGGCATTGTTATTTATTTCTATGAAACACCGCGCACTAAAGCGCTTCAACGAGAAAACCAGGAGTTGCTCTCGCAATACGAATTGTTGTTGAAAGACCTTGAACGCGTTGAAAATGTACTTATCGATTTACAGCAACGGGACGACAATATTTATCGTGTGATTTTCGAAACCGACCCGATTCCTTCAACCATCCGGAAAGCCGGATTTGGCGGCACTAACAAATATTCGCATCTCGAAAACCTGAGCAATTCGGCGCTTGTGATTGAAGCCGCCCGAAAATTGGATGTACTTTCAAAAGAAGCCTACATTCAGTCGAAATCGTTTGACGAGGTGATGAAACTTGCACTCAACAAAGAAGAAATGCTGTCGGGAATCCCGGCGATTCAACCTATTACAAATAAGGACCTTAAAAGAACGGCGAGCGGCTGGGGATATCGCATTCACCCGATTTACAAAGTGCGCAAAATGCACTGGGGAATGGATTTTACCGCACCCGTTGGCACCCCGGTTTACGCCACCGGCAATGGAAAGGTGACTGAATTGAAGGGTACCGTTTCAGGATTCTCCGAATTCGGGCTTTATGTTAAGATTAACCACGGATTTGGCTACGAAACTGTGTATGCCCATCTGAGTAAATACAATGTAAAAGAAGGACAGGAAGTTAAACGCGGCGATATCATCGGGTATGTTGGAAACACCGGAGCGTCAACCGCACCGCACCTGCATTACGAAGTTCATAAAGACGGACAACGTGTAAACCCGGCACTTTACTACTTTAAAGATCTTTCTGCTGAAGAATTCGACCGGCTGATTGCCATTTCGTCGAACATCGGTCAAACACTCGATTAAGTTTAATCGCACTCTGATGCCTTACAAAAAACCTAGAATAGAGAAGATTTATCACACCATTGGCGAAGTGGCAGAGATGCTTGGCGAGAGTGTTTCGCTTATCCGATACTGGGAAACCCAGTTTGATGCGCTGAAACCTGCAAAAAACAAAAAGGGAAACCGCCTGTTTACAACCGACGATATTTTTACGCTCAAACTGATTCACCACCTTGTAAAACAACGGGGTTTAACACTAAAAGGCGCTCAGCAAAAACTAAAAGAAAACCGCGAGGAAACCATTCAGAATTACGAAATTGTGGAGCGCCTGCAAGATATCAGAAGCCAACTGGTGGAAATTAGGGATAATATGCAGGAATGAGTAATATGGATAATTTAATAACGTATTTGCTATCATCACCCCTTAATCCCCTCAAGGGGAAAATTGCGTCGAACAACAGCAAGAATAAGTTTGCTGGAATTACCCCCTTGAGGGGGCAGGGGGTGAGAAAATACAACAACAAATTAGTACTTCCTGTCTAAATAAAAACCCGAAAATGAGAATACGTGAAATAACGCAATACATTGAAAGTGCAGCACCACTGGCATTGCAGGAATCGTACGACAATGCCGGCCTGATTACTGGAAACCCCGATTGGGAAGCAAGCGCCGCCTTACTCACCATCGATGTTACCGAAGCCGTGATTGACGAAGCCATCAGCAAAAAAATAAACCTTGTAATTGCCCACCACCCCATCGTTTTTGCAGGCCTGAAAAAATTTACAGGAAAAAATTACGTGGAACGCACACTGCTTAAAGCCATCAAAAACGACATTGCCATTTATGCAGCTCACACCAACCTCGACAGTGCAAGCCGTGGCGTAAACCAGAAAATTGCTGAAAAACTTGGTCTGATAAATTGCCAGGTTTTGCAACCGGCAAAAGGGCAGTTAAAAAAGCTTGTTACATTTATTCCTGCTGAACACGCTG
>DPCJ01000103.1:20251-20533 GCA_003516705.1 Prolixibacteraceae bacterium
ATACTTTTGCAGGCGTCGGGGCCGGCATTACAGGTTTGCTCCCACAACCCGTCAGCGAGACTGAATTTCTTGGAATCCTGAAATCGACCTTTAAAACAGGCGTCATAAAACACACAGCATTATTGGGCAAACCTGTTGAAAAAGTGGCAGTTTGTGGCGGTGCAGGCTCGTTTCTGCTGAACAATGCAATTGCATCGGGCGCCGATTTTTTTGTTTCTGCCGATTTTAAATACCACCAGTTTTTTGATGCCGAAAAAAAAATCGTGATTGCCGATGTCGGAC
>DPCJ01000103.1:20629-20779 GCA_003516705.1 Prolixibacteraceae bacterium
CGGCAATCAACAACAAAAAAATTGCAATTAAAGAGTCGCAACTTTTAATTACCAAGTACACCGAACAACAAAATAACGTTCGTAACAACCGTGAATTCGACTCGCTTTCAAAAGAAATTGAGTTTCAGAACCTCGAAATTGAACTTTCAG
>DPCJ01000064.1:0-20159 GCA_003516705.1 Prolixibacteraceae bacterium
CATGTTGAAAGATTGTCGAGATATTGCGGATACATGTGTTCGATGTATTTAATCCATCCCGGCGAACATGAAGTAGCCATTGGCAGTTTTACTGTTTCGTCATGGTCAACCAATACTTTTTTGAGGCGGGTGAGCAATTCTGTACCTTCCTCCATAATGGTAAGGTCGGCTGTAAAATCGGTATCCAAAACCGAATCGAACCCCAGACGTTTCAGCGCAGACACCATTTGGCCTGTAACTCTGGAGCCCGGAGGCAACCCCAATTCTTCGCCCAGTCCTATTCTTACTGCAGGCGCTGTTTGAACTACCACATGTTTGGTTGGATTTGCAATAGCTTCCCAAACTTCTTCGATATAATTTTTTTCGACCAACGCACCGGTTGGGCAGTGGTTTACACACTGGCCGCAGTTGGTACAAACCACATCGCGCATTGCTTTTTCAAAGAATGTTGTGATTCTCATTTTATCGCCTTTGTGGGCTACTGTTAGTGCATTCACTCCTTGCAGTTCGGCACAGGTTCTGACGCAGCGCTGACAACGGATACATTTGCTGTCGTCTTTTATAATCGATGGTGAAAACATATCGATGGAATACTTTTTCAGCGGCGCCAATTCGATAAATTCCTGGGTCATAATTTTGTACTCCGACGAGAGTTTCTGTAGTTCGCAGTTGCCATTCCGGTAGCATTTTGTGCAATCAGCATTATGTTCAGCTAATAAAAGTTCGATGATGTGTTTTCTCGAATTGCGTACTTTTAAACTGTTGGTTAATATTTCCATACCTTCTTCGCAGGGCGTTGCACATGCTGCTGAAAGCCTTGTCTGTCCAACCACTTCAACCACGCAAACACGGCAGTTTCCGGCTACACAAAGGTCTTTATGGTAACAAAGTGTTGGAATTGTAATGCCCAGTTTACCAGCTGCTTCAAGGATTGTTTTTCCTTTTTCCAGTTCAACCGGAAATCCATTTACTGAGACATTGATTGTATTTGCCATAATTTTTACTTTTTCGGGTTTAATAAATCATTTCTTCCTGGAAGTTCTCGACAATTGAAGAAAAAGAGTTGGCCACCGACTGCCCCAAACCGCATTTTGCAGTTAGCTGCATCGTTTCGGTGAGCCGGAGTAGTTTTTCGAGGTAAGCCGCAGGTTTTTCACCTCTTTTTACAGCTTTAATTCCGAGCAATAACTGCTGGCAACCTACCCTGCATGGTGTGCATTGTCCGCACGATTCTTCCCTGAAGAATTCAAGGTAATTATCGAGCACATTGTACATCGAGCGCGAGCTGTTAAAAAGCATCATCGATCCACCGGTTGGAAGTGAAATTCCGGTTAGTTTTCCTTTAAACCCGATGGCTGCATCTTTAAATTTTTTGCGCGGAACCAAAAAACCTGACGCACCTCCAACCTGAACGGCTTTTGTGTCGCCATCGCCAAATTCGTACACAAAATCCTGGAGGCTCATACCAAGTTCAAGTTCATAAATACCGGGTTTTGGTGTATCGCCCGAAACCGAAAACAATTTGGTTCCGCGGGAATACTGTACGCCGAGATCGTAGAATTTTTTAGCGCCATATTTAAATATGGTAAATGTATGAACCAGCGTTTCCACATTGTTAATTACAGTAGGTTTATCAAGATAACCGCTCTGTGTTGGAAATGGTGGTTTATTTCTTGGTTCGCCGCGTTTTCCTTCCATCGATTCCATGAGCGCGGTTTCTTCGCCACAGATGTAAGCGCCCGAGCCCATAAAGATGGTTATCGAAAAATCAAATTTTATTTCTTTACAGTAGTACTGAAATTCATCAATTGCCTTATGTAACTCAGCCTGAAGAAACTTGTATTCACCACGTAGGTAAATAAAGCCTTCTTTTGCGCCGGTAATGTATCCGCAAATAGCCATGGCAGTGAGTACTTTGTAAGGTACTTTTGAGAGTATTTCGCGGTCTTTGAAAGTTCCAGGTTCGCCTTCGTCGGCATTACAAATAATATATTTTGAATCATTTTTTGCCTCTGCTGCCAGTTTCCATTTTAGTCCGGTTGGAAATCCTGCTCCACCGCGGCCTTTCAGTTCCGAACTTATGAGTTCGTTTATTAAATCATTGGGTTTCTTTTTTATTGCTGATGACAGAACTTTTTCCCAGTCATTTTCATTGTTGAAAATAAAGTCAACCCTTTTTAACTGATTTGAAATCGCCATGATATCCTGATTTAATTTAATTCATTAATCTTCATGTAGCCTGAAAGAATGTCCCGTACTTTTTCGGGTGTTAATTCAGTATAAACGTCGTTGTTAATCATCATAGCCGGCGCTTTATGGCACCAGCCCAGACAATTGGTTTCCATCAATGTGAAACGTTTGTCGGGGGTGGTTTCACCCAGTTTGATTTTCAGCATATCCTGTATTGCAAAAAGCACCTGATTTTTCCCTTTCATCGAGCAGGTGATGGTTTTGCAGATACGGATAATGTACTGACCAGTTGGTTTTGTTTCAATAAATGAATAAAAAGTGGCAGTTCCGTAAACTTCGGAGGCAGGAATATCCACTTCGCGCGCAATTTCCACCATCGAATATTCCGAAAGGTACTTTTCACGTTCTACAACTGCCAGCATAATGGGTAAAAGACTTTCTCTTCTCCTCCCGTGTTTTTCGGCCAACTCTTTGATTAAAGATCGGATGGGATTCATAAAAGTAGTTTTGAATTTTTAAAATCGGTTATTAGTTTTTTTGTTAAATAAATCGCCGGTTAAAGCTGGGTCACATAATCTGGTTTTCTCATCGTTTGTTTTTTTGTTTTTCAACAAATTTAGTGAGTTGATGATTAATATGCACGAAAGATGTTGCGTAACATATCTGTTTTTCAGCATGTTTATAGAAATGGGGTGTTTTCCGTGCAAATAGGGCCTTATAGCATGACATTTATCAATCTTCTGTTTTCAGCATCAATTTCATCACCTGCTGTACAACATCATTTAGTCTGAATATGAGAAAAATATTAACAATTATTTTAATATTTATTTAAAGATTTAAAGCAACTATTTTCTAAAAATACTGTTCTTACAATAGCCATAACAATTCAACGATTTTAAAATGAAAACAGAATTTATTTATCTGCTGTTAATGATTTTTATTTTGCCGTTTACAACCAACGGACAGTTTGCTGTAATCAAGGGTACAATCACAAACGAAAAAAGCGGAAACACGCTTGAAAATGTAAATTTGCTTGAGACGCTTTCAGGAATAGGAACTATTTCGAATTCTACCGGAGAATTCAGATTGATGCTGAACCCCGGAGATGCAGAACTGTTAATTACTCTTGATGGTTATAAAAATGTAACCAAACAAATTAAGTTGCTGAACGACACAACCATCAACATTCAGCTACAACCACAATTGAATCTGAAAATTCGCCAGAAAGCAGGTGCACAAACTGGTCTGGCGAATAAAACGGAGAAAAGATAACCGGTTATTCTGATATTCCTTCAATTACTTTTCCCTGGCTTTTATCGGGATTTGGAATTCCAAGCAGCAGCGACAAGGTTGGAACAAGATCGATTGCATCGTATTTCTCATGAATTACAGTGGGTTTAATATTCATTCCGTAAAACAGCAGCGGAATATGGGTTTGATCGGTGTAAATTATCTTTTTGAACTTGTATGTTGGTTGCCAGCCTTCCTTTAACACAAACAAACAATCACCAGAACGACCTTTCACATAGGTTTTGTACATCGACTCCAACATACCGTTGGCCTGTATTCCCCGCTCAATCAGGTAAGCCGGCATTGCCACAAGCACTCCTTCAAATTCATCGATAAAAGTGGCAACTGTGCTTTGAAATTCATTCAGGTCGAGTTTGTTTTTAGCAATCAGTTTATGATTCAGATAAATCTGGTGCTCATCGTAATACTCTATCCATTTCTGCTCTCCAAAAGTGATGTTGAGGTACGAAGAAAGCAATGCCACCGCACTTTCCACATTAAAATGATCCACTGGCAGATGAAACTCTTTTTTCAGATAATCAACCGGATATTGGGCCGAAGTATTTGCAGTGAGAAAATACAGCACATTTCCTTCTCCATATTTTTTGTCAACGGCACTTATTATGTCGGCAATAAAACGGTCAATATTCAGGTAAGTATCTTCCATTTCGAGCGAAACCGGCCCAAAAGCGTTATTTTCATAATCCATCGATGAAAAAACAGTGGTTACAAAATCAGTGTTTTCATCGGTACCAATATCTTCGTTCTGCAGAATCTGAAGGGTAAAATCTTTTATCATCATATTGGCCGATGGGGTTGTTTTAAACGGGTTGAAATTTCCGGCTTCTTTTAAATATTTGCTTATCGTGTGAGGGAAAAGTTTATACAACCCAAAATATCCTTTTTCCAACTCGTAATCGTCGCGGAGACTTTCTGTATATTCCGATTCGGGCAGCAGCGGAGTCCAGTTTCTGAAACTGTATTTTTCGGCGTAATTCTCGCTGTTAAAAAGTCTCACCCAATCAGGAAAAACATTCAGGTAAAACGAACTTGAAATCATCCGGCCCGATTCTGAGTCGAACCAATAAGCAGCATCAGCAGCATGACCGGCCGCAAAGATGGCCGATTCGCGGTTTAACGCCACGCTGAAAACCTTTGATTTACCCATCGAATAAATCTTAAGATTGTCGGTTATTGTATTCGAAAGCAGCTTCACTGGCGAAGCATTTCCCTGTTTGGTATCGGAACCAACAGTCATAAAACCTTTGTCTTCGGTACATTCAGTTTCGTTACCGTTAAATTTATCAAACCAAATTTTATTGATGATGCCGTGTGTTGCCGGGGTTACACCGGTAAAAAGTGTTGCAGTACCTGATGCGTAGTTCTGTATATGTTGTTTCAACCTGACATTTGTACACACCGCTCCATTGGTGTACAGTTTTTTTAACCCGTTTTCGCCAAACTTATTCCAGTACCGCTGCACATAATCGGGCCTCATATTTTCAACCACAATGCCAACAACTACTTTAGGTTTAGCGTTGGTTGCAGGTATTAAAGGGTTGGCGTTTACTTCAGAAAACAAGAAAAAGACTGCAAGTACGAATGCTATTTTAACTGAAAACTTCATCTGTTTCAAATTTTGCGCAAAGTAGCAAAAGAAAAGATTTTGGCAAAAACCGGTCGATTAACGATGGTTGCCAATAACAATAAAAGAAAAAATAAAGGAAAGTATGAAACTCAATAAGACTGAATAAAGCAACAATAGAATTTATGCTATTTTTACCAGTCATAACTAAGTCGATAAACTTAATAAACCAAAGAAAATGAAAAGCATATTCAAACTTCACACAGCAGTTCTTGCACTGGTTGTTTTATTTCTGGCCTCGTGCGCTTCAAAACCAAAAACAGAAACTACAGAAAAATCAGCAACCGAAAACTGGATACAGTTATTCAACGGTAAAGATTTGAATGACTGGCAAATCAAGTTTAAAGGAGAGGAACTTGGTGTTAACTACAATAACACTTTCAGGGTTGAAGATGGTATGTTGCGGGTTTCATACGAGAACTGGCCTGAGTGGAATGGTAAATTCGGACATATTTTTTACAAAGATGAATTTTCGCATTACCGTTTGCGGGTTGAATACCGGTTTACAGGCGAACAGGTAAAAAATGGTCCGGGATGGGCTTTCAGAAACAACGGATTGATGCTTCATGGTCAAAGTGCAGAATCGATGGAACTTGACCAGGATTTTCCTGTTTCACTTGAGGTTCAGCTGCTTGGCGGAAACGGAACAGACGAGCGTTCAACAATGAATGTTTGTACGCCAGGCACAAACATTGTTATGGACAGTGTTTTGATAGAACAGCATTGCAACAACTCAAATTCGAAAACATACCACGGCGACGACTGGGTTACTGTGGAAGTTGAAGTTCATGGAGGTGGCATTGTCCGTCATTTTGTGGAAGGCGTTGAAGTGATGCATTACGAAAAACCACAGCTTGACCCGCGCGACCCGTCCTACCAGAAACTTTTACCGGCTGATGGTAATATAATAATTACAAAAGGAACCATTTCGTTACAAGCCGAAAGTCATAATACCGATTTCAGAAAAATTGAGCTATTGGTTCTGGAGGAATAATAAATAGTGACCGGGATTAATTGCTCATTTTCAATGAAATATTCCGTCATACGGTTTCTTTTTATCATTTTTTTGATATTTCCGGTTGTAGCTTATTCGTCGGAAAGTGGTAATTCGAGCGATTCGTTATTCCTAAGAATGAGTCATTCCCGTGGGTTTTACAATGCCGGATTTTATCTGTCGATAGAAGCAAATCAGCCCGATGCGGTTATCCGGTTTACAAGTGATTGTTCTGCTCCATCGGCACAAAACGGTGAACAATACCTGTTGCCGGTTTATATCGATTCCACCTGTGTTATCAAAGCATTTGCATTTACTAAAACCGATACAACAGTAATCACCACACAAACATTTATTTTTCCTGAATTGGTAGCCTTACAAAGCAAAACACCAAAAGGATTTCCGCTGGTTTGGGGTGGCTCAACTTCTATTGGTGCCGATTATGCAATGGATGAGGATGTTATTGCGAATCCGGCTTATACCGGAGAATTTGAACAGGCTTTAAAATCGTTGCCAGTCGTTTCGCTTTCGATGAATACCGATGATTGGTTTAATCACCAGACCGGACTTTATGTGGGTTATCCGAACTCCGATATTTCGCGCGAAAAAGCAGTTACCGCAGAGTTTTTATTCAGCGACACCACGCAGAATTTTGCGGTGAATTGCGGTGTACAAAATCAGGGTGGCACAAGCATTATTAACTGGAAAGTGCCAAAACAATCGATGCGTCTGCTTTTTAAAGAAAAATACGGGCTAAAGAAACTGAAATACAAATTGTTTCCCGATGCTGAAATTGAATCGATAAACACTTTGGTGCTCGATGGTTTTTTGTATTCGTGGCTTCACCCCTGGGATGAAAAACAACGCGTAACCACACTTTTTTTTCGCGACCAGCTGGCATCGGACATGCAGAATAAAATGGGCTGGCCATCTTTTCATGGAATGTATGCTCACTTGTTTATCAATGGGTTGTATTGGGGAATGTTCGATTTGCACGAACGCCCCGATGAGGAATTTCTGGCTGGATATCTTTTTGCCGAACCAGAAGATTTCGATATCATCAAACACAATCCTGAAACAATTGTACAGGGTTCAAATACAACTTACCTCGAAATGCTCGCTTTTGCGCGGAAAGGACTGAGTACACCGGCCGCTTTAAAAACTATGGAGCAGTACCTTGATTTACCTGCTTTTATCGATTATATGATTCTGAACTTTTACCTTGGAAATTTCGATTGGGCGCATCAGAATTATTATGCTGCCCGCAACAAAACGCAGGGTTCCGGTTTTCGGTTTTATACCTGGGATGCCGAACATGTAATGCGTTATTCGGAGTTGGAATACAATAATATAAACAAAAGCGATGAAGGAGGCCCCACGGAAATACACACCCATTTAAAAAAGAATGCTGAGTACCGGATGATGTTTGCCGATGCGGTTTATCACCACTTTTTTAATAATGGTGTTCTTACACCCGAAAGTTTCAGGGAAAGTTTTTTGTATCGGAAAAATGAAATTGAGAAGGCAGTAATTCTTGAGTCGGCGCGCTGGGGCGATTATCTTGAAAACACTACAAATGTTACTTACACACGAGATGAACACTGGATTCCGGAAGTAAACCGTGTACTGGCTGAATACATTCCCAATCGCCGAGATGTGGTTTTACGACAGTTAAAAGCTGACTTCAGTGGTTTATTTCCTGCCACAATGCCACCGTTGTTTTTTGAAAAAACCAAAAATAATCAGGCGTTTACAACTATTGAAATCAGCAATCCAAACATTGGGGGAACGATTTATTTTACTTTGGATGGAAGCGACCCGCGCGCTGTTGGCGGTACGGTTAATGGAATAAAATATACAAAAGAACTTGAGATTCAGAAGGGTACTTATCTGAAAACGAGAATTCTTGCCGATGATAAAAAAACCTGGAGTGCACTGGCTGTAAAAGCGGTTCAGCCCGCAGGTATTTATGGCGAAACGTTGGTTATCAGCGAAATCATGTACCATCCGGTTGAAGGATTTCCTGAGTTTGTTGAAATTATGAATACCGGAGAAACTACAGCGGTTTTGGATGGTTTTACATTTTCCGACGGTATCAGCTTTGAATTTCAATCAGGTACCCGTTTATTTCCCGGCGAAGGAATCGTACTAACCAATGATACGCTTCTCTTCAGAAATAAATATGGCTTTGCCGCTTTTGGTCAATTTAATAAACAACTTGAAAATAAGGGCGAGATGCTTATTTTACAAAATGGGTTCAGACAAACTGTCGATTCTGTAGCATTCTCCGATACAGTTCCGTGGCCATTGAATACCGATGGCAGTGGCTTTTCAATCGAAATTATTGATTCGGATACTGATAATTCTGTAGCCACCAACTGGAAAACATCTGCAACAATCAATGGTACACCTTTTCAAATGCATTCAGTTGCAACACACGATCCTGTATTTTATCCAAATCCTTTTGCTGATAAGATTTTCGTCGATATGTTGAATCCTGATTTGGCTTATAAAACATTTAAAACCGATGTGTACAATTTAACCGGATTACTTGTAAAATCAGTTGAGAGTTATAGTTACGGAACAGTAATTGAAATTCCGATGAACGATGTCGCGAAGGGAATTTATATTTTTAAGATTTCGCCGATTAATAAATCTGATTTTGAAACAATCACAAAGAAAGCTGTGAAAGCGGGTAGATAATCAGCTGCTTATTTTCTGGTTGGCATAATTCAGCATGATAAGCGATAGCGTTATAACAGCCATTCCGATGAGTGAAATCAAATCGGGCTTTTCGTTTTTAATTAATATCCAGCTCAAAATTGCACCCGAAACCGGAATCAGAAATTTCCACATATTAATGTGCGAGACTTTAACACCCGGGCGTTGCAGCAAACCGTACCAGATGGCAAAGGCCGCAGCCGAAAGAAATGCCAGCCAGCCTAATGAAAAATAGTAAGCCGGCGGCGCGGGTTTAAACTGAAACCCTTCAACCGGAATTGAAACCAGAAACAAGGTGATACCACCGATAAACAGCGTGGTTGAACTCAAAACCAGCGGCGAAATTTTTCGGGGTTGTTTTGAAACCATGACATTCGAAAAACCTGAAAACAGGTTATTGATAAACAGAAAACCAATGCCAAGCAATTCTGCATTGCTG
This sequence comes from Prolixibacteraceae bacterium, assembly GCA_003516705.1. Taxonomy (GTDB): domain Bacteria; phylum Bacteroidota; class Bacteroidia; order Bacteroidales; family Prolixibacteraceae; genus Draconibacterium. The sequence continues at coordinate 9,280 of DPCJ01000064.1, forward strand.
TTGATGGCCACTTTTGTCCGTCCCAAAGTAATAATCGCAATGCCAACCACACCAACCAAAATACTTACTGTTTTTAACGGTGTCATTTTATCGTTATGAAATGTAAAATGAGCCACAACTGCGATGAATAAAGGCGATGAACCAATTATCATTGCGCCAAGCGCGCCGGGAACCAATTCCATTCCTTTATAGAAAAAAGCATATTGACCTGAAAACTGGGCAAACGAAAGAAATAAAATGAATTTCCAGTTTGCTTTTAATTCATTGATAATAAAGCGCGGCTTGCCGATAAACAAAAAGAGCATAATACCAGAAATGATAAAACGAATACCGGCAAATTGAAATGGCGTAGAATATTCAAGTCCGATTTTTATTGTAGCAAAAGCGGTTGACCACAACCAACAGGCAAAAATGGCAAGAAAAGTGGTGCTTTTTATAATGTTTTTCATCCCGGTTCTTATAGCCCGCAAAGGTGTGAATTTATTACAGAAAATTGTCGGACATTTAAAATTAGAACATACAGGCTTAATATTCTGCCCTGAATTTGATTATGTAGTGAAATTAGGCCTGCCTTTTCGGAAAAATACAAAACGACGAAGTTTTTCGTTTTATATTGCGACGAATTATTTAACAACATGGAAAGAAAAATCATCAACAATTACGAAGAATTTGAAGCTTTTTTAGGAAAGGAAATCGGAGTTTCAGATTATATCACCATAACACAGGAGCAAATCAACAAATTTGCCGATGCCACGCTCGATTACCAGTGGATACACACCGATCCGGAAAAGGCTGCAAAGGAATCACCTTTTAAATCGACAATTGCGCACGGATATCTTACACTGTCAATGTTAACCTACCTTTGGTTTAACGTGGTCGATATCCGCAACGTAAAAATGGTGGTAAACTACGGAATTGAAAGTTTGCGTTTTCAACAGCCGGTGTTGGTGAACGACCGCATCAGGGCAACTGTTTCACTCAACGACATTAAAAATCTGCGCGGTGTTACCAAGGTTCAGGTGAAAATTATTGTTGATATTGAAGGCCAGAAAAAACCGGCTTACGAATCGCTGGTGAATTTTCTGTATCACTTCGAGAGTTAAGACAATGTTTGGGTATAATAAATTGATGACAATGAGATGCCGAAATGAATTCGGCGTGACGCACTAATAGCGTTTATTATTAATCCGTCACCCTGAACTGGTTTCAGGGTCTTTATTTTCAAACAGTCTTTAGTAGTAAAGCCGGTTATCGCAGCTTTTCGAGCAATCCTTCGCAAGAGTCTTCCAGCAAATCGAGTACGAGTTCAAATCCTTCGTCGCCGCCATAATAGGGGTCCGGAATTTCCTCGTAACTCCATATTTTGCGGTAATCTGTCATTTTGCTGATTTTGGTGAGGTCGGTTTTGTTTCGTGCCACGTTTTTCAGCGACTGCACATTCTCGTCGTCCATGGCAATTATTAAATCGAAATGGTCGAAATCTTTTGCCGGATTAAATTTACGCGAAATGCTGGTGAGGTTGTAGCCACGTTTTGCAGCGTGTTTCTGCATTCTTTTATCGGCAGCTTCTCCTGCATGATATCCGGCTGTTCCGGCTGAATCGATTTCAAATTGTTCACCCAAGTCATGGTCGTTCACCATTTTTGTAAAAACGCCTTCAGCGCCCGGCGAGCGGCAGATATTACCCATGCAAACAAAAAGTACTTTTTTCATAACAGAGAAGAATTGTGATTTATAGTGATTGATTGAGATTTGTTGTCATTGTTGTCGTTGTTGTCATTGTTATCATTGTTATCTTTGTTCAAAACCTGATAACCCGACAACCATTACAACCATGATAACTTTCCAACAATGACAACGTTCCCTCATTCTTCATTCCAGATTTCGTATGATTTTTTTGCCTGTAAAAGCAGCATATCGTAACCATTTTTTACTGTTGCACCTTTTTCCAGTCCCTGCGCCATAAAGCGTGTTACTTCGGGGTTGTAAACCAGGTCGAAAAGCAAATGTTTGTCGGTTAAAAACTGGTACGGAATGTTGGCGCAACCCTCCACTTTCGGGTAAGTCCCAAGCGGCGTGGCGTTAATAATCAAAAGTCGCTCAGCCATCACCTTTTCATCAATGTCTTCGTATCTTATTTCGTTTTCTTTTAACTCTTCAATCGAAGCCGAAAGAAACTCAATCCCCAGCTTTTTCAAAACATATTTCAGTGCTTTTGAAGCGCCGCCGGTACCCAGAATCAATGCTTTTGTGTGGTGTGGTTTCAGCAGCGGTTTCAGCGATGTTTCAAAACCGTAGGTATCGGTATTGAATCCTTTCAGAAAAACACCCTTTGCGGTGCGTGTAATTTTTACCGTGTTCACAGCGCCAATCTCACGGGCTGCATCATTAAGCTCGTCCAAAAACGGAATCACCTGTTCTTTGTACGGGATGGTCACATTCAGCCCAATCAGCTCCGGATTGCCGGCAATGATATCCGGAAACCACGAAATCGATTCGATTTCAAAATTGTTGTAAGCCGCATCAATTTTCTCTGTTTCAAATTTTTCGGTAAAATGCTTTTTCGAAAACGAGTGGGTGAGCGGATATCCAATAAGTCCGTATTGTTTCATGTATATAAATTTTCAATCTTGTCTCTAAATATTTCGTAATCAATATATTGTTTCAATCTACTTTTGCAACGACATGGAATTCGTCCCGATAAATCGGGGCTCATTTCATTGCTGTTATTTTTATCCGGGCAAAAATACAAGCTAAACCAATATTTGCAAGTGGTTGGGCAAAAGAAAGCTGCTTAACGTAACTCAGCATGTACGTAACTCAGCTGGTGACTTTAAGTCACCTGTTGAGTTTCTGCTCATTTGCAATGAAATGCGATTTCAATATGAAGTAATATCATTTTTGTGTGCTGTAATGGCTGTCGATGTTCGGAAACTGTTATCAGATACCGTAATCAGTGTAATCTGTGACTCTGAAAGGTTTAAAAACGATTCTGAAGCGTTAAAAAGTAATTCTGAAGTGTTAAGTAACGATTATGAATGGCTAAAAAGTAATTCTAAAGTGTTAGGTAACGATTATGAATGGCTAAAAAGTAATTCTGAAGAGTTAAGTAACGATTCTGAAAGGTTAAAAAGTAATTCTGAAGTATTAAGTAACGATTATGAATGGCTAAAAAGTAATTCTGAAAGGTTTAAAAACGATTCTGAAGCATTAAAAAGTAATTCTGAAGTGTTAAGTAACAATTCTGAAAGGTTAAAAAGTAATTCTAAAGTATTAAGTAACGATTCTGAGAGGACAAAAAGTAGTTCTAAAGGAGAGTATTCACGAAAAATCAAAGGTGCCAATGTGAGGGTGTGAGAGTGTTCGAAAAACTGAATTTTTTACAGGCGTTTTTTATTGTTGTTAAACACAAAATGACCTTTGTTTTTTTAAACAATTGTTTTTATTTTTGAGGGAAACCATTTGAAATATAACAGATTGGGTTTTTAGAACAAAAATCAGCACTAAGCCAAACATTAAAAATCGGGTACAAATGAACTCAAACCCACAACGAAGTTTTAAAAAGATTGTTTCTGAGACAAATTCGCCCCCTGTTTTTTCTGAAAATTACTTAAAAGTAATTGTTCCCGAAAATCTGAATTTTCTTATAAATAAAAGACCCCACGGAGTACGCGAGGTCGAGAAATTTCTTCGGCTTATAGCCTTATTGTGAAAAGTCTTTCAAATTGTATAGGAACAAATATAAACTTATAAATCAAAAATACAAAATCATGCCAAAAACTTTCACCCTAGATTTAGGAACTGCTTCAATAGGTTTTTCTTTAAGAGATACAGAAAATGGGAATACATTTGTTGATCAATTAACCAATTTTGGTTCTGTTATTTTTAAGACTACTGTCAATAAGGATGGTAAAGGCAATTATAAATCGCTTGCTACGAATAGAAGGGAAAAGCGTTCTCCTCGACGGCTATATCAGGCACGGAAATATCGAATATGGGAGACATTGAAAGTTTTGATAGATCCTGTAAATAAAAATAAGAAAGATGAAGAGATAGATTTGGATAAAGCAGGTATTTATTGTCCATTAACTATGCGAGAACTAAACCGTTGGCGAAAATATGATAAAGCAAACGGTTTGAAACGTCAATATCCTGTTGATGTTTTAAATTTTGAACAGTGGGTGCGTTTAGACTTTGATGGAAATGAAATAGCCGATTATTCAAGTCCATACCAACTCCGGGCAGAACTTGCAACTACACAATTGGACTTTTCTTTGGAAATAAACCGATATAAATTAGGCCGCGCATTGTATCATATTGCACAACGGCGTGGATTCAAAAGCAGCAAAGGAGAAACTCTTAAAGAACAAGAAGAAGCCATAAAAGAAAGTGCTGACACCACAGTTGATTTGGAAAATGTGTCACTAAAAAAATCAGAAGAAAAAAAATCCAAAGATTTAATTACTTATATGATTGAAAGCAAATTGCCAACCATAGGCTGTGCATTTGCAAAATTAGAAAATGAAAAAGTTGATTTAGCAGGCAATCCAGTTCCTCGTATCCGCGCAAGTATTTACCAAGCTATACGTTCCCAATACAAAGAAGAAATCAAGTATATTTTTGATTTTCAAAATGGATTAGATATCAATAGTAGCTTTTTTAATGGTATTTACAGTGACAGAAAAGATGGCAGCATTTTTTATAAACGCCCATTACATTCACAAAAAAGTTCAGTGGGAAAGTGTACTTTAGAGATTAAAACAATAAACAAAAATGGTAAGGAGATTACAATTGGAAAACCACGCTGCCCAATTAGTCATCCTGAGTTTGAAAAATTCCGAGCTTTTAGCTTTATCAACAATATTCAATACCGCAAAACGACAATTGACGAATGGGGAAATTTAACTCCCGAACAAAAACTCAAACTCTACAAGGAGAAATTTCTGCTTGCAAAACCCAATTTTAAGTTCGAGGAAATTCGCAAATGGATTGAAAAAGAAATTGGAAAGCCTTTATCGAAGGAACAAAAAGTAGCTGACAGTACTATAAATTATAGCGACAAAACAAATGTTTCAGGTTGTCCGATATCCGGCAGGTTAAAAAATTTATTGGGAGATAATTGGGAGAAATTTGTTTATGAGACTTCTGAAAAAAGAAACGATAAGTACGGCAAAGAGCATATTATAACATACTCATCGGAAGACATCTGGCATATCTGCTTTTCATTTGACGACGAAGAAGCTGTTGCTGAATTCGCTAAAACAAAACTAAAATTTGACGATAAAAAAGCAAAAGACCTTGTAAATCTATGGGTCGCTATTCCGCAAGGGTATAGCATGTTGAGTTTGAAAGCTATTCGAAATATAAATCAGTTCCTAGTGCCAAAAATTGACAATAAATTGTATAAAGGCTTTATTTATACCGAATCAGCATTGTTGGGAAAACTTCCTGAAATAATGGGAGATGAATTGTGGAAAGAAAATGAGAATGAAATATTAGAGTCTATTAGTGATTGGATTGATACAAACAGAGAAGAGAAACGTATTCTTAATATTGCGAATAGCTTAATCGCAAATTATAAATCGTTGGAATATAATGAAGAATTAGGCTTTGACGAACAATTTGCAAGAAAAAACCCTGAATATAAATTAATGAATTCTGATTTTAGAGAAGTTGAACAATACACTATTGAGGCTTTTGGCAATGAAACCTGGAACAAAATCGATGATAAGGAATTTATTTTAGGTCAAGTAGCTGAAAAATATCAGACGTTTTTTGCTCACAACGATAAAGAAAGGATTTTTTACAAATTGCCTAAACTAGGGGATACACTTAAATTGTATTTGTCTAATAATTTTCCTTTATTACAATGCGAAAATCAACAGATTGACCCTGAAACAAAATTGCCTTGCCAATGTCCTGCTTGTAAAAAGTTGAACAAACTTTACCATCCGTCAATACTTGAGTTTTACAAACCAGCCAAAGAACAAGAGTTTGAATACGATGGCATTCTGTTATCGAGAAAGTTATTAGAAAGTCCCGTCATTGGTGCGTTTAAAAATCCGATGGCAATGCGAACCTTACATGAACTCCGCAAACTTGTTAACTACTTTATTAAGGAAGGGATAATTGATGAAGAAACACGAATTGTAGTGGAAACGGCTCGTGATTTGAACGATGCCAATATGCGTTGGGCAATTGAGGCATACCAAAGAGAACGAGAGGAAGAAAACAAGGAATTTGAATCTGCCATACAAGAACTCAAAAATAGCAATAGAGAAGTTAATAATGATGATATTGACAAAGCTCGCCTTCTTGTTGAACAAATAGGTGAGACACAAGATCAAGAAATTTTTGAATTAAAAAAAATAATACGTGATATTTATAAAAAGAAAAAAGAACGCACTGAAGCACAAAAAAAGTTATTGCAAAAATATCGCCTTTGGTTAGAACAGGGAATGCAATGTATTTATACGGGGAAAATCATTAATATAAATAACTTGTTTGACGAAAATTTAACAGATTTTGAACATACCATTCCACGAAGCTTATCTTTTGATAATTCTTTGGCTAATCTAACAATTTGCGACTCTTACTACAATCGCCAGGTAAAGAAAAATCGTATCCCGACACAGCTCGAAAACTATGACGAAAATGCCACTATAAACGGTCAAGTATATTCTGCAATTAAACCCCGTTTGGAAAAGTGGGAACAGAAAGTTGAACAGCTTAGAAACAATGTTGAGTTTTGGGTTCAAAAATCCAAACAAGCACAACCCGGCGACACAAAGGATTATGCCATTCGCCAAAAGCATTTATGGAAAATGGAATTGGACTATTGGCAAGACAAATTAGCCCGCTTCACGATGACCGAAGTAACGAAAGGATTTAAACATAGCCAACTGAATGATACCCGACTGATTACAAAATATGCTTATCATTATTTGAAGTCAGTATTCAGTAAAGTAGAAGTACAAAAGGGAAGTGTGACAGCAGATTTCCGAAAAATGTTAGGAGTTCAATCGGTAGATGAAAAGAAAAGTCGGGATAAACATTCACACCATGCCATCGATGCGGCTATTCTTTCACTGATTCCTGTTGCTGCAAAACGCGACAAAATGTTGGAACTGTTTTATAAGATTCAGGAAGAAAAGAAATTAAATCGAAACACTGAAGATTTAGAACAAGCCTTACAAAAAGAAATCAGAACTTGTCAAATTGGTAAAGTTTCCAACTTAGCCCAGAACATTGAAGAGAATATTCTAATCAATCATATTTCAAATGATCAAACATTAACACCAGCCAAAAGGAAAAAAAGGCAAGGAGGGAAAGTGGTATGGTTAAGAGATGAAAATGGGATAATCATAAGAGATGTGAATGGAAAAGGAATTTCAAAGTATTTGGTAAAAGGTGATAGCATTAGAGGACAGCTACATAAAGATACTTTTTATGGCAAAATAAGATTGGTTTTAAGAGATGTAAATGGCAAACCATTGAGAAATAAAAATGGAAGTTGGAAGTTTCAAACAGATAAAGATGAATTTGCATTCGTAAAAAGAATTCCAATTGCTGATTTAACTTCATTGGAACAAATTTTAAATCCTGAATTGAAAAACAATATTCAAAATCAATTAAATGGAAGAACATTAAGTAAAGCCATTGAAGATGGATTGTTCATGTTTGATAAAAGAGGGAGAAAAGTCAATAAAATCAGACACATAAGAATAAAAACATCTATATCGAACCCTATTTCTGTAAAAAAACATATCTATTTATCGACAAAGGAGTACAAACAGGATTTTTATGCGGAAAATGCGGAAAACACTCTTTATGCTTTATATTGGGACGGGAAGAATGACCTTAAAGGATTTGATTGCAGAAATTTATTTGATGTTGCAATAATTCTTAGAACCACTAATTCAAAAGTAATAGAAGACTTTTTTGAGCCGGAAAAACTGATTGGAAGGGGAAACAACAAAATACTTGTTCCATTATATACTGTTTTAAAACCTGGGACAAAAGTAATTTTTTATGAGAAAAGCAAAGAAGAGTTGAAAACATTATCAAATACTGAACTATCCCCAAGGATTTACAAAATGAACCGAATTTTTAGCTCAGAGGATGGAAGAATACAATTTTATCACCATTTAGATGCGAGAGATGATAAACAATTATTAAAAGATTTTCCTGAAAAAGCAATTTGGTTTGATGGGAAACCTATTGGGAAAAGGCAAAAGAATGGGGTTGCTAAATTTACTACGAGGTTTATTGCACCGCGATTATTAATCGCACCATCGAATTTCAATTTTATTGTTGAAGAAAAAGATTTTGAAATGAAATTAGATGGAATGATAAGATTTAAGTTTTAGCATTCAATAATGCTGTTATTTTGTCATCAGCCATACTTGTTCTAATTCTGCCAACAAATTTTAATTGAGGGATTTGCCGGTGCAGGTGCTGTTATTTTTTATCTTCTTGTTGTTATTTCGCCAGCTTTTACCAAGTTCAAAACTTTGGAAAAGTTATACTACTAAAATTAAACTAAAATTTAAAAAAGATAGCTCGAAGTTTGCGATGGAAAAATTACAGCCGGGAATATCATACCATATTTTCAACCATGCCAACGGATTCGAAAATGTGTTTTGTAACGATGGCAACTTCTGGTTTTTTCGCGATAAATACCGGAAATACATTTCGCCCATCGCCGAAACGTATGCGTATTGCCTTATGCCCAACCATTTTCACCTGGTTGTCAGAATTCGCAAACGCGAAGTAATTGAAGAAGTAATCCGGAATAAATCGAACTTAAATTCTTCAAATCCAGATAACTTTTCAAATCCAGATAACTTTTCCAAAGTTTCGAACTTTGGAAAAGTTGAGTTTGGAAAAATTATAAATCAGGACGAAATCGAAAAATTTCTGTCGAAACAATTTGCCAACCTGTTTAGCGCTTACACGCAGGCATTTAATAAGGTAAATTACCGCAAGGGGTCGTTGTTTATCAAAAACTTTAAACGCGAACCCATCGCCAGCAAAGAGCATTTTATCAGGGCGGTGGTTTATGTGCACCGAAACCCGGTTCATCACGGTTTTTGCGCGGATATGAAGACTGGCCGTACAGTTCGTATTATGGAATTTTAAACAACGACGACCTTGGCGTTGAAAACGAAAAAGTGTTGACTGTTTTTGGCGGAAATGAAAATTTTAAAACTACCCATGCTGACGCTTTAAAATCATTGCCTCCAAACCTGTTTGAAGTACCTTAAAACCCAATAAAAATGATTAAAAGAACCCTCTTTTTCAGCAACCCCGCCTACCTCAGTAAAAAGGACCAGCAACTTAAAGTGGTTGAACCCCGCACAAATACCGAAAAAGCATCGGTGCCGCTCGAAGACATTGCCGTTGTAATACTTGAGCATCCGCAAATTACGATTACACAGGCGCTGCTGGCCGATCTGATTGATCGCAACGTAGCTTTTATCAGTTGCGACAGCCGCCATCTGCCTGCAGGGTTGATGTTGCCATTGGCCGGAAACACAGTGCAAACTGAGCGGTTCAAATTGCAAATTGAAGCTACCGAACCCTTGCTGAAAAATCTTTGGGCGCAAACTGTAAAAGCCAAAATTGAAAACCAGGCAGCTTTGTTGCAGCAGGTTGGTAAGGAAAACAAGCAATTACTGGCGCTTGCTCCGCAAATTAAGTCGGGTGACCCCGATAATATCGAAGGCCGTGCTGCCTCGGTTTATTGGAAAAAACTATTTCAGGAACATGAGTTTACCCGAAACCGGTTTGGCACTGAACCCAACAGTCAGCTTAATTATTGTTATGCGATTCTGCGCGCTATTGTTGCGCGTGCATTGGTGAGTAGCGGCATGTTACCGACACTCGGAATTTTTCACCGGAACAAATACAACGCTTATTGTCTGGCCGATGATATTATGGAACCTTATCGTCCGTTTTGCGATGAGCTGGTGTATAAAATGTTTGTTTCCGGTGAGATTGAAGATGAAAACATTACCCGTGAGCAAAAAATAAAAATGTTGGGGATTGCCACCTGCGATGTTTTAATCGACGGAAATAAAAGTCCGCTGATGGTGGCCATGAGCCGCACTACCAATTCGTTATACGAATGTTTTGAAGGCGTACGCCGGAAAATTATTTATCCCGGATTTTATGCCGCTGATAAAAACAGATAAGTTATGTCGTCGTTTGAAGCGCTGAATCAATACCGGATTATGTGGGTGCTTGTATTTTTCGATATCCCGGTGGAAACCAAAAAGCAACGGAAAGTTGCCGCGCAATTCCGCAAAGAACTTGTAAAAGATGGTTTTTCCATGTTCCAGTTTTCGATATACCTGCGCAATTGTCCTAGTCGCGAAAATGCCGAAGTACATGTAAAACGGGTAAAAAATATGCTCCCCGAATTCGGGCATGTGGGCATTTTGCAAATTACCGACAAACAATTTGGTATGATGGAACTCTTTCTTAGCCGGAAACCAACCCAAAAACCCGAAACCGTACAGCAACTTGAACTGTTTTAAAATTGTAACAGAAAATTCTTCCGGCATCATGCTATTCCGATAATTATCGGGATTATTTCTACATCTTTTCCGAATAATACAGATTTTGAAATCGGTCGTGATAATAGTTCACTTTACTTTTTATGGAGTTATAAATTCTCTTTTTGTAGGAATAAACTAAAAAAGCAGGGCATTACCCCTGCTTTTTTTAATTCTGACAACTCGTGAAATTCATTGATTTGTTGTGACTTATACGGCATACGTTGTCAATGAACCCGATAAAAATACAAATTGAAAGCAATTCACAACGGAGTTTTTAGCTATCTGAATCAACCTGTAGTTGTCAATGAACCCGATAAA
>DPCJ01000064.1:20301-20454 GCA_003516705.1 Prolixibacteraceae bacterium
TACAAATTGAAAGCAATTCACAACATGGAAATGGGTGCCGAATGCCGCTGCACCGTTGTCAATGAACCCGATAAAAATACAAATTGAAAGCAATTCACAACCTTCTGTTACCGTTGTTACTTTGTTGATTTGTTGTCAATGAACCCGATAAAA
>DPCJ01000022.1 GCA_003516705.1 Prolixibacteraceae bacterium
AGCAGAGTGCTCCGGGGTTTTATTTGCTCAATTAATAGGTATTATGTTTTATAGAATTGTCGTTTTTAAGAAATCTAAAATATCGAATAAAGAATAAGAAATCAGGAAGTAAGTTCTGCTCGTGATTTTCTGATTTCTGATTTGATATTTTTTGTTCCTTATTTTTTATTTAGACAGGGTTCAAATTAGAGTTTCGGTTAATCCATTTTCGATTTAAAATGTTTTACTTTTATCAAAAATCAAAAAAGTCAAATAACCTTAAATTGAAAAATTATGGCATTCGAATTACCAAAACTGCCCTACCCCAACAACGCACTCGAACCTTACATCAGTGAAAAAACCATTGAATTTCATTATGGAAAACACCATCAGGCCTACGTTACAAACGTAAACAACCTGATTGTCGGTACCGAATTTGAAAACGCCACACTCGAAGAAATTGTAATAAAATCGACAGGCGGAATTTTCAACAACGGCGCACAGGTATGGAACCACACTTTTTATTTTATGCAATTCAACCCCGACGGTTGCCACGAACCAAAAGACGAACTGAAAGCAGCCATCGAAAAGAAATTTGGTTCGATTGAAGCTTTCAAGGAAGAATTCACAAAAGCATCAGTAACATTGTTTGGTTCGGGTTGGTCGTGGCTGGTTGTAAACAGTGCCGGCGAACTTGAAATTGTACAGACAAGCAATGCAGGAAACCCATTGCGTGACGGGAAGAAACCGCTTATGACCTGCGATGTTTGGGAACATGCGTATTACATCGACAAAAAAAACCTCAGACCAAAATATGTTGAGGATTTTTGGAAAATCGTGGATTGGAAAGTAATTTCGGAGCGATTTTAGCAACCTCTGGCTCCGTAGGAGAATCAAGAGACCTTTTTAAAAAGTATAATAATTAAATTGTAAAAAGATGAGCGCAGAAAAAGTATTGGAAGCTATGAAAGCTGCCGGAAAACCGTTAAAAGCAGGCGAAATTGCACAAGCCGCAGGAATGGATAAAGCTGCCGTTGACAAAGTAATGAAAACGTTAAAAGCTGAAGGAAAAATTGAGTCGCCAAAAGTGTGCTACTGGCAACCAAAATAAATTATTAAACAAATGGGGCGCTGTACTTTACAGCGCCCCATTATTCTATATTGGCTTGATAAATTTCAAAACACTCGCTTTTGAATTTAAGGCTTCTCATTAACCGCATATTCAAACCAGTCGAAATCGGCTGGAACCGATGATGTTTTCCCGTTTCCTGTAGCATACAATCCTACATAAACACCAGTAAAAAAACCAACGGTTTCGGTTGCCAGAAACTTTGCGTCAACGGTTTCAACGGCTTTAAATGCTTCATCGCCCTGTGCATACGAAAACGTAAATGTTGTTTTATTGCCCGAAACACGCAACTTTACAGGCCCCGGTTTCAGCTGAAATTCTTTTGATTTATAAAGCGTCTGACCAAATTGCAATTGCACGGTAAGCACCCGTTTGCCACCTTTTTTGCCAACCAGCATATCAAAATGCGAACCGTTGTTGAGCAAAACTAATCCTGCCTGTTCATTTTCAAGTTTGGGATTGAACTCAACCTGCGTTGTAGCTGAAAAATTAAAATGTTGTAAACGCCGTCCGGTAAAAGTCGAAGTTTTGCGGGTACTGATTGTTTCTGAAGCTCCCTTTAATCTTAAAAAGCCCTGACGTTCTTTGAGGGAATAATTGGCTTCCTCGGGAAATAAAACATAGTTCCACTCCAACCCAAGGTTTTCAGCATCAAATTCAGTTTTCGTCGGTTTTGCCTGAAAAGGTTTCAGTGGTAATGTATTACAAGTCATTTCCACGGTTGCTGTGCCGTTTCCGTTCACAACCGGCCAACCGTTTTTTGGCCATGTAACCGGAGCCAGACATGTTTCCCTGCCAAGAATGTGGTGCGTTTTATCCGAAATATTTCTGTACCCGTGAAAAACAATCCACCTCGAACCATCATGTGCTTCAATCATATCGGCATGACCGACACCCTGAATCGGGTTCCCCTGCCCCGCTGCATTGCAATGTGCCAGAATTGNNCCTCGGCTGCCATCAAATAGTAATACCCGTCTTTTTTGTAAATGTGAGGTCCCTCGGCATATCTGCCACCAGTTCCATTCCAAACTTTTCTCCCTTCTGTTAAAAGTTTTCCGGTTTTCAAATCGATTTCGAATAAAATTAATGGTGATGAAATTACATACGCTTTCCCATCTTCATCCCAAAAAAGATCGGGATCGATACCGGGAACTTTAATAAATATCGGATCGGACCATGGACCAGCCGGATTTGTTGCCGTTACGTAAAAATTACCTCCACCCACAACATTTGTTGTGATCATATAAAATAATCCATCGTGATGCCGGATTGTCGCGGCAAAAATGTTGATTCCATTTGGAATCTGTTCTTTACGATCGAGACAATACCCTATTTGCTTCCAGTTGACCAAATCTTTACTATGAAAAACCGGAACACCAGGAAAATATTCGAAAGTACTGGTAATTAAGTAATAATCATCGCCTACCCTGCACACACTCGGGTCGGAGTGAAACCCTGGAATAACAGGATTCCGATAAGTTACCGGATTTGTATCGGGGTAAGTTGTAAAGGGGTTATCGATTGTCCGACCCGAATAATTTTGTGCCAACAGTTGCAGACCGGTAACGAATAACAGAAAAGTGAAAAAAGTTTTCATAAATTCAGGTTTTAAGTTGTTTACTTTGATTGCAATATAACTAATTATCAGAGTAGTTGAAATTGATTATTTCCACAATTGCTCCATTTCTTCCAAAGTTTTCCCTTTGGTTTCAGGAACCATTTTCCAAACAAACAAAAGAGAAAGAACGCTCATCAATCCATAAAATCCGTAGGTAAAACCTCCACTGAATTCCATCATTGCCGGATAAGTTGACGAAATAAAATAGTTAGCGGCCCATTGCGCTGCAACGGCTACTGCTACTGCCTTTCCGCGAACTTTGTTCGGAAATATTTCGGAAATCAGCACCCAGGTAATTGGTCCCCACGACATCATAAATGATGCTGTGTAAATAATAATAAAAACAAGTGTTCCCATCCCGATAATTTCGTTAAAAGCCAGGGCCGAAATGGCAAACATTCCTATCGCCATACCCGCTGAACCGACAATGAGCAGTGGTTTGCGCCCCCATTTATCAACAGTAAAAATAGCCACCACAGTAAAAATTACATTTACCAACCCCATGATTACTGTTTGCATCATTGAAGCGTCTTTGGCAGCACCCATACTTTCAAAAATACGAGGAGCATAATATAAAGCCACATTTATTCCAACAAATTGCTGAAAAATAGAGAGTAAAATACCAATCCATATTACTGTTCTGCCAAATGAAAACAGTTTTGCCGAGGCATGATGTTGCAGACTGGCTTTAATGTCGGCCATAATTTCTCCGGCTATTTTTGGTCCGTTGATCCGCGTGAGAATTTTCAATGCTTCATTATCGCGGTTGGTTAGGGACAAATAGCGAGGTGTTTCGGGTACAAAAAGCAATAAAACTCCGAACAACACGGCTGGAATTGTTTCAGATAAGAACATCCAGCGCCAGCCAATATTGTTAATCCAGTCCAAACTTTGCCCGTTGGCAATTCCCCAATTCACAAAATAAACCACCAGCATACCAAAAATAATGGCAAACTGGTTAAGTGAAACCAACTGTCCGCGAATTTTTGCAGGTGCAATTTCGCTGATGTACATCGGTGTAACAGCCGAAGCAAGCCCAACACCAATACCTCCGATAATGCGGTAAAAATTAAACATGAGCAGTAAGCCCATAGTTGGTGTGCCTTTCTGGAAAAACAAAAATTCCGGGTAACCTGAACCAAGGGCCGAAAGCAGAAACAACACAGCCGCAATAAACAAAGTATTCTTTCGCCCGAATTTCGAGGCAAAAATTCCTGAAATCAATCCGCCGATGATACAACCAATCAGGGCACTTGAAGTTGTTAATCCGTGAATCCAGGTACTAAGCCCCTGACTTTCTATAAGATATGCCTGAATTGATTTTTCGGCCCCGGATATAACCGCCGTATCATAACCAAATAGCAATCCGCCAAGTGTGGCTACAAACGTAACTGCGACAACATATAATTTGTTATTCATTTTTATTAATGGTTTACTTTTTACAGAACAGTAAAAGGTTGATTTATAATGAAAAACAGCCCGGTTTCATTTTCAGAGACCGGGCTTCAGAGAATCTATTTTCTACTTTACAACTAAATATGCCAGTTGATGAGTTGTTCAATCAGTTCCTGTTTCCCACTGATTTGTGCTGGTTCGCCATTCTGTCCGGCAATTTTGTACAAATCTTCAAGCGTAAGTTTGCCTGCTTCAAATTCGGCGCCTTTTCCTGAATCGTATGAAGCGTAACGGGTTTTACGACGGCTGAGATAATCCGATTCATTCAGAATTTTGTCGGCAATTACAAGCGAACGTGCAAATACATCCATTCCGCCAATATGTGCAATAAAGATATCTTCTAAATCAGTTGAATTTCTTCGGGTTTTAGCATCGAAGTTGATACCTCCGTGACTAAATCCACCTGCTGGAAGAATTTCGAGCATTGCTTCTGTAATTTCATAAATGCTTGTCGGGAATTCATCTGTATCCCAACCGTTTTGATAGTCACCCTTGTTAGCATCGATAGAGCCTAACATTCCGGCATCAGCAGCCATACGCAGGTCGTGTGCAAAAGTGTGACCTGCTAAAGTGGCGTGGTTAACTTCCACATTCAGTTTGAAATCGTTTTCCAAACCGTTGGCACGCAGGAACCCGATTACAGTTTGTGCATCAAAATCGTATTGGTGTTTTGTTGGTTCCATCGGTTTTGGTTCGATAAAGAAAGTACCTGTAAAACCTGCTTTCCGTCCGTAATCGCGGGCAGTACGCAGGAATTGACCAAGGTGCGCCAGTTCACGTTTTGTATCAGTATTATGCAGGCTCATATAACCTTCGCGACCTCCCCAGAAAACATAACCGGTACCACCCAGTGCAATAGTTGCATCAATAGCATTTTTAACCTGAACTGCTGCGTTTGTGAGCACATTGAAATCAGGATTAGTTGAAGCGCCATTCATGTAACGTGGATTAGAGAAAACATTGGCAGTACCCCAAAGCAGATTAACACCCGAGGCTGCTTGTTTCTGTTTTGCGTAATCCACCATTTTTACCAGGCGTTTTTCAATTTCGAAAACAGTACCATCGCCAACCACATCGGTATCGTGGAAACAGTAATAAGGAATATTCATTTTTGTAATGAATTCGAAAGCTGCATCCATTCTTTCTTTTGCTGCATCCATGACATCGGTTGCACTGTCCCACGGGAAAATCTGTGTTCCGGGACCAAACGGGTCACCTCCAGTTCCGCAGAATGTGTGCCAGTAAGCCACGGCAAAACGCAGGTGGTCTTTCATTGTTTTTCCGGCAATTACACGACTTTCGTCGTACCATTTAAATGCCATCGGGTTTTTACTCTGTGGCCCTTCATATTTTATCTGGCCGATACCCTTAAAATACTCTTTGTTTCCTTTTAAAACTTCCATTTTATAGTTTATTAATTGTGAATGATTATTGATTATTGACTTATTGCTTTGTCGAGTGCAAGTTTCCAGTTATCGTAAGCAGCCTGGTATTCAGCAGCTTTTTTATTATCAGGTTCCACAGTTTCCAGCTTTTTCAGATTTGAGAAAGCTTCGTTGAACGATTTATAATAACCTGCACCAACACCCGCTCCACGGGCTGCGCCTATCGAACCGTCGGTATTGTACAATTCAATGGTTGCTTCGGTTACACCAGCCAATGTATCCCTGAATACAGGGCTCAAAAACATATTTGCTTTGCCTGCCCTGATTACTGAAGCATTTATTCCGATTTGCTGCATGATGTCCATCCCATATTTAAACGAGAAAACGATACCTTCCTGTGCAGCCCTTAAAAGATGCCCTTTCTGGTGAATATTAAAATTGATTCCGCTTAAAACCGAACCAATATTTTTGTTATTCAGCACACGTTCGGCTCCGTTACCAAAAGGCAAAACCGAAAGTCCACCTGAGCCAATGCCAACTTCTGCTGCCAATTGATTCATTTCTTCATACGAAAGCGATTCACCCAACATTCGTTTGAGCCATGCATTCAGAATCCCTGTTCCGTTGATGCATAACAGCACACCCAACCTGGGATTTGCAGCAGCATGATTCACATGTGCAAAAGTATTTACTCTCGATTGCGGGTCGTATTTAATTTCTTCGCTTACGCCATAAACAACTCCCGAAGTTCCGGCGGTTGCAGCAATTTCTCCCGGATTCAGCACATTAAGCGAGAGTGCATTATTGGGCTGGTCGCCGGCGCGATAGCTGATGGTAGTTTTTGCTGAAAGGCCAAGTTCCTTTGCCGCAGCTTCAGATAATTTCCCCTGAACCGAGAATGTTGGAACTATTTCGGGTATGATGTCACTTGAGAATCCATAGTTATCAAAGAGAAATGATGCCACTGAATTTTGCCTAAAATCCCACATAATTCCTTCTGACAATCCACTGACTGTGGTTTTTATTTCGCCTGAAAGTTTCATTGCGATGAAATCTCCGGGAAGCATAATTTTGTACAGACGGTCGAAAATGGCAGGTTCATTTTCTTTCACCCATTTTAGTTTCGATGCGGTAAAATTACCGGGCGAGTTAAGCAGGCTCGAAAGACAGCGCTGACCGCCAATTTCCTGAAATGCTTTGTCGCCGTAAGCTGCTGCGCGGCTGTCGCACCAGATAATTGACGGGCGCAAAACCTGGTGGTTTTTGTCAACCATCACCAAACCATGCATCTGGTACGAAATACCAATGGAAAGAATATTATCTGTATTGACCTTTGATTCATTTAAAACATCGGCAAGCGCCAGTTTCAGGTTGGCCCACCAAAGTTCGGGTTCCTGTTCAGCCCATCCAGCCTGGTGGGCAGTAATTTTCATCTCTTGTTTCGGGTAAAACGAACTGGCCACACACTCGCCATTTTCACCGTTCATCAGCGATGCTTTTACCGATGAACTGCCTATATCAAATCCAAGTAGGTACATTTTTTAGTTTTATATTGGTTTATTAATTCAAACTGTTCTGTTCTGTTATGCTGGCAACAAATATAAATTCTTTTTCTTACATCAAGCAAATATTTTCAAGAGATTTTACAAAGAAGATCGAATTTTTATAGTTGTCGGAATTTGCTCTCTGACAGGCTGATCACCCGAAATAAATCCGGCTGCTGTTTTTCCCATCAATTGAAAATCAGTTGAAATTACAGTTATTCCATTTTTTACATATTTTTTCATCGGGGTATCGTTATACGAAATAACTCCGGCATCAATGCCAGGTTCCAGACCTTTATCAAAACACTGATCGAGAAACATGGCCAATGTACGGTCGCTTACTAACAAATATAATTTGCCTTTTCGCACATCAAATTCATCGTCTTTAAAAATTATGGAATGTTTGATTTTATTATCAGCACAGAACCTGGTGAAGTGTTCGCTGATTTCGATAGGATGATAAGTAAACGATGGGTAAAACAAAACAAACTCCTTGTACTTTTTAACCCGCTCAATCTGCCCGACGAGGCAGTTGTACACTGAAGCACCGAAATCCTGATACACCACAGAATGCTCAGGTTTTGAATGGATCATCCAGTCGATTATCAAAAGTTTTTCGGCTGGTATTTTCCCTATAATCTCCGAAACATTTGGATGGTCGAAGTTCATAACGATATATTTACTGTATTTTCCCAGACCTTCGGAGATGATTTTCTCAAAAACATCGATATTATAATGATGAAAATGCAAATCGACCATCACATTTTTGGGCAGGTTCTTCAGAAACGAACCATATAAAACCTCTTTGTACGCTTTAAATGTATCGAGAAAAAGAAAAACTTTTGTGATTTTTTGTGTTACAAAATAGCCGCGATTGGGTACTGATTCAACAACTCCCCTTCGCTTTAATTCGGCATATGCCTTAAAAACAGTATCGCGCGAGAGCTGGCACTCGCTCATAATCTGATTCACAGATGGCAGCATATCGCCGGGTTTTAGCTCATCATGGCTGATGGAATGCATAATAGAATCAACCAGTTGCTGAAATTTCAGGATGTTGGAATTATTGTCAACGGTAAGTTTAAAATCACTCATTTTTGGTCTTATTTAGCCAGGCAGTGTTCTGTTCTGTTCCACAAAACTAAAAATTAATTCGAAAATGCACTTTTATTTTCCCACCTTTCCTTAACAATAAACAAAAAAGGATGACCTCAGCCATCCTTTCAGTATCATGTAAAACAGAATTAACCTCTTACAAAAAGTGCTTTAATGATATCAGAAGCAACCTTCGGATTTTCCTTCAACCGGCGGGTTGAGTAGTTAAACCATTGTTTTCCAAAGGGTACATAAACACGCATTTTGTGCCCTTTATTCACAATCGATTGGCGAAGTTCGGGCGTTACCCCATACAACATCTGAAACTCGTACCGATGAGCCGGAACCTTATATTTATCAATCAACCCAAAGGCTTTTTCAACCAGGTATTTATCGTGGGTGGCAATGCCAACGTAAATGTGATTTTTTAGCATAAATTCGAGATCTTCAAGATAATGATCACGAACTTCCTGGTAATCTTTAAAAGCTATTTGCGCCGGTTCCACATAAATTCCTTTACAAAGGCGAAAATTGAGCTGATTTACACCGGCATCAATCACATGAAATCTTTTAATATCATCCATTGTACGGCGAAGATATGCCTGAATTACAAGCCCTACATTCTTTGGGAACTCGGCGCGTAACTTGTTATACAAATCATTTTCCAGATCAACACAAGCAGAATCTTCCATATCTATACGTACAAACGAGTTCTTTTCTGCAGCAAGCGCCACAATTTCACGAATGTACCGGTAACAAATTTCCTTGTCAAGCAAAAGCCCAAACATTGTGGGTTTTAACGAGAAATTCCCAATCACTTTTTCGCTTGTAAACCGATTGATTATTTCAAGATATTCGTCGCGATTCACTTTTGCCTCATCAAGAGTGGTTATAAACTCACCCAAAAGATCGATTGTAACTTCTATATTTTTCTCGTTAAGCAGTTTGGCAGCAAGTATGCCTTCTTCTATGGATTCACCGGCAATGTATCTTTTCGAAAAAACCCAAATCAGTTTCTTTGGCATGTGGGGAAGCAGGTTTGCAATCAGTTTGTTTATCATTTTATAGTATCGCTGGATTTTTAGTAATAATTTGTAAAAGTAGTATTGCAGATACTTTCGATTCAATGATGTTTATCAGCCACAGCTTATGATTTTACACAGGTTTTGAACAGAAGTAGTTGATTCTTAAATTATTGAAAAAAATATTACAGAGCCGGTTCTGATTGAACTAAAAAATTATCTTTGTCAGACTTAAAAAAACAAACTAAAAATTTGAATAGAATGAAGGGGACATCACTGATTGTAAGCATTGTACTTTTTATATTGATAGCGGGTCTGTACATTTTACATTTTACCGGAGGTGGCACAAAAACGTCAGAAGCAAATCTCTCAGCCAGCAGCACTGACGGAAAATCAGTACGAATTGCCTATGTAAAAGCCGATTCAATTATTTTGAATTACAAATTATCGGAAGTTTTACATGATGATTTTACAAAAAAACAGGAAGCTTACGCCGGTGAATATGCCAACAAACGCAGATCGTTTGAAAAAGATGCTGTTGCTTTTCAGGAAAAACTGCAAAGAGGTGGCTTCTTAAGCGAAGAAAGAGCAGTTCAGGAACGTAACCGTTTAGCTGGTGTTGAACAGGAAATCCTTAGAATGGATCAGGAACTTTCTGGGAAACTCGGTGAAATACAGACAGCCAACAGCCAGCAGGTACTCGACAGTTTGCTGAATACCATAAAAAGATACAATGCTGATAAAAAATACGATTACATTTTAAATGCAGCCAGTATTCTTGATGGTAACGAAGGCGATAATGTAACCGCCGAAGTACTTAAAATGATGAATGACAAATACATTGCTCCGGCAACGAAGTAATAAATACAGAAAACATGGGAAATCCGGACCAGAAAAGTCCGGATTTTTTTTGCTAATAATCTAATACAAATGTTTGCAAACGATTACCTGTCGAAAAATAACCGGAGCCGAATCATCTCGGAAAACCCTGATGCTGATTGCAGAACCATTGTAGTTATTCCCTGCCACAACGAACCCAACATTTTACATACACTGCAATCATTAAAGAACTGTATCTCTCCAGCGGGTATTACCGAAGTTTTGATCATTATCAACCACTCGGAAAAAGCTGAAACTGAAATCAAAGAAAAAAATCAACGAACTTTAGAGGAAGTATCAGCCTGGATAACAGAAAACTATACGCAAAAACTGAAATTCTTTGTAATTGGCCCTGTTGAACTTCGTGAAAAGTGGGCAGGAGTAGGCCTCGCCCGAAAAACAGGAATGGATGAAGCTGTTGCACGTTTCAACTTTCTGAACAACAGACGGGGAATCGTTGTCTCGCTCGATGCTGATACACTGGTTGCTGAAAATTATCTTATTGAAATCGAGAAACATTTTAAACAAAACCACACACACGTGGGAGCAACCATTGCTTTTGAACATCAAAAAGAGGGACTTTCGGAAAAACAACTGCGGGGAATTGAACTCTATGAACAGTACCTTAAATATTACAAAGATGCTTTATCGTACACCGGGTATCCGTTTTCGATGTTTACAGTTGGTTCTGCTTTCGCAGTTTCTGCCGAAGCCTACGTAAAAAGAGGCGGAATGAACCGCCGGCAGGCCGGTGAAGATTTCTATTTCTTGCAAAACCTGGTTCAATTGGGAACGGTGGGTGAAATTACTTCGACAAAAGTTTACCCCTCGGCCAGATCGTCGAACCGGGTGCCTTTTGGCACCGGCGCTGCAATGCAAAAATGGATTGATGGCACGGAAGACCTTACACAAACCTATAATTTTCAGGCTTTTATCGAACTGAAAGAATTTTTCGACATCAAAGAAAAACTGTTTAAGGTGAGTGAAACTGAACAGAAACAAATCATTGGAAATCTCCCTGATGCAATCAGCAGTTTTATTGAATCTGATAATTTTTACGCCGAATTAGCCGACCTCAACAAAAACTGCTCAAATCTCAAAACATTTCAAACCCGGTTTTTTTACCAATTCAATGCGTTTAAGGTACTGAAGTATTTAAATTTCACTCATGAAAAGCACTTTGAAAAGGCAGATTTGATTGACCAGATTATCGCATTGAACGAAACGAAAAACAGCTGCTACATCCATTGAAAAAGAAAAGCCGCCATTTTTACTGCGGCTTTCATAATTCTCAAGAGCCAATTGCGGGACTCGAACCCGCGACCTGCTCATTACGAATGAGCTGCTCTACCAGCTGAGCTAAAGTGGCATAATTATTCTATAGTTTTGCCTGAGCTTTGGCAACCATCTCTTTCCAAACCTGGCGCTGCTCTTTCAATGCGGCAACTTTATCGGTTGGGTCGGTGCGGCATTCGAGCAGTATCCAACCTTTGTAATCCATTTTAACAAACATGTCCATCAACTGCTGGTACGGATAAGTGCCAATATTCAATTCCCTAACATGCGTAATATCACCGAGCCTGTTTTTAACGAGGTTAAAATTATATTCAAATCCTTTACCAATCAAGTCCTGATCGTTACAATTCCAACAAACAGTAGTACCATCATTTTCAACAAAATCCATAATAGTTTTAATGTTTGGCAACTCCTGCGTACCCTCTCCGTGAACTTCGAGCCTTACTTTTTGCCCCATATTGTTCGCGTAATTCCCAAGTTCGTTGAGTGCTTTTCCAATTTGCTCAAGTGTTTTTTCTTTCGGAACATCTTTATGAAACTGATTGGGTTTTACTTTTACACCCGAACCACCAATATCGGCGCTTAACTGCAACCATTGCCTGGTTGTTTCTATCGCCAATTTCAGTTTTTCAGGCTCTGGTGAATCGTATTGCTCGTTTGTACCCATGCCAATAATTTTTACAGCGCTGCCTGCAAAATGTTTTTTTACTTCGTTCCGTTGTTCCTTGCTCAACTCAAGCGTTACCCTGTGTGCATGTTCAACCCGTAATTCCACCCCACCAATTCCGGCTTCAGTACAATTCTTTATTATTGTGGATATATCCCAGTCTTTTGCCCAGAGGTAGGTCACAAGTCCGAGTTGCATTTCGGAACCTTCCAATTTTTTGTAGGCACTCAACATTGCCGAAGTTAAAATTGCACCCCCTGTGAGTAAGGAAAAATTTCGTAAAAAATCAGCGCGCGACAGGACATTTGAGTTATTCAGCATCACATTCAGCTTTAAGTTCGTGGTCCTAAATATATCAATATAAAAAATATGGTTTTCAACAAAACAGGTTTATATAACAAGTTTTTCTATTTTTGTCGTAAATTTAAAAATACTTAATAATGAGAGGTGCAGAAATTCATACTTCCAAAGGAATTATGAAATTGAAGTTTTACGAGGAAGATGCCCCAAAAAATGTGGCAAATTTCATACGTCTTGCCGAATCGGGTTTTTACAACGGGCTAACTTTTCACCGGGTAATTCCAAATTTTGTTATTCAGGGCGGATGCCCCGACGGTACTGGAGCAGGCGGGCCAGGCTGGACTGTTGATTGTGAACTTGACGGTGCCAATCAGTATCACGATAGAGGAGTGCTTTCAATGGCCCATGCCGGAAGAAACACTGGTGGTTCGCAGTTTTTTATTTGCCATAACCGTCGTGGCACACAACATCTCGACCGTCATCACACCTGTTTTGGAAAAGTTTATGAAGGACTGGAAGTAATCGACCAAATCAGGCAGGGTGATATTATAGATAAAATCATCATTATCGAAGTTTAACCGGTAAGGTTTTATCAGCAAAGAGGAAATGAGCATTCATTTCCTCTTTTTTTT
>DPCJ01000059.1 GCA_003516705.1 Prolixibacteraceae bacterium
TCAGCGATTGATTTGATTAATAACAATTTATTTCTACTTTTGCGCTTCCAAATTTTTTGGGAAATGTTATTAATAATTTAAAAATTAGAGGATTATGATGAATCAGTACGAAACCGTCTTCATATGCACTCCCGTTTTATCTGAGCCACAGGTAAAGGAGGCGGTAAAAAAGTTCAGGGACTACATCACCTCCCACGGTTGTGAGTTGCTCCATGAAGAGAATTGGGGAATGAAAAAATTGGCCTACCCGATTCAAAAGAAATCTACCGGCTTTTATCAATTGTTTGAATACAAAGCCGAACCTGCATTTGTTGCCAAGCTGGAAACTGAATTCCGCCGCGATGAAAAAGTGATTCGTTTTATGACGATTAAACTCGACAAATACGCCGTTGAGTACAGCAACAAGAGAAAGAGACTTCAAAAAGAAAAAACAGAAAAGGAGGGTTAAACCATGGCACAAAGTTCAAGCGAAATCCGTTACCTGACCCCGCCGTCAGTTGAGATTAAAAAGAAAAAGTATTGCCGTTTCAAAAAGAACGGTATCAAGTATGTTGATTACAAAGACCCTGAATTTCTGAAAAAATTCCTGAATGAACAGGGACGTATTTTACCACGTCGTATTACAGGCACATCGCTGAAATACCAGCGCAAAGTGGGTCAGGCTATTAAACGCGCCCGACTGATTGCATTGCTGCCGTTTGTAACCGACAACATGAAATAAGGAGGACACAAAATGGAAATTATATTAAAACAAGACGTTGAACGTCTGGGAAGTAAAGACGATGTGATTAAGGTAAAAGACGGGTATGCCCGCAATTATCTCATTCCTCAGAAAAAAGCAATTGAAGCTTCAGTAAGCGCTAAAAAAGTGCTGGCCGAAAACATCAGACAGCGTGCACACAAAGAAGCCAAATTGAAAAATGAAGCTCAGAAAATTGCAGATCAGCTGGTGAACAAGAAAATTACCATTGGCGCTAAAACAAGCACACTGGGTAAAATTTTCGGTTCAGTAAACACCATCCAGTTGGCAGAAGCTATCAACAAAAAAGGATTCGAAATCGATCGCAAACAGATTATGCTGCCCGAAGATCATATCAAAGAAATTGGTACTTACACTGCAAAAATTAAATTGCACAAAGAAGTTATCATCGAAGTTGAATTTGAAGTGGTTGCCGAATAGCATTAAGCTTTTATATTATCAAAAAAGGGTTTCCGTGATTTCGGAAACCCTTTTTTTGTTACAGGACTGTGAGTATACAACTCACAGAATTTAGAATGTTCGGCTTGGAAAGCCGACTCCCGGATACATCCATTTTCTATTTCATTGCAATGGTTTCAATTTCCACTAAAGCACCAAGCGGTAAATCTTTTACTGCAAAGGCTGAACGCGCTGGTCTGTTTTCGATGTAAAACTGTGCATAAACATCATTCATGGCTTTAAAATTGGCAATGTCGCTCAAAAAGCACGTCGATTTTACCACGTCAGGATATCCATAACCGGCAGCTTCCAGAATCGCACCGATGTTTTTCATCACCTGCAAAGTTTGTTCTTCAATTCCTCCTTCCACCATTTTCCCGGTTGCAGGATTGAGTGGCACCTGCCCCGAAATAAAAAGCATCCCGTTCACTTCAACTGCCTGGCTGTAAGCAGCCACTGCTTTTGGGGCATTTTCTGTTGCAATAATCCGTTTCATATTCAATTTGTTTTGGTTAGAAATTATCGTAATGACTTTCCTGCTTTTTCAGCATTAAATCTTTCAGCATGGCCGATTTTGCGTTGATTGTAAAACTATAACTTTTCATGTACCCAAAAGGAACAAAATTGAAAGTCATTTGCCAGCAATGCAGGTCACGGCTGATGTTGAGCGAGGTATAAGAAAATTCACGGGCCTGAATATCAAAGTTGGTATTCATGGCAATTTTCCATTTCTCTGTGAGACTTACATTTCCCCTCATTCCGAGTGTTTGCGAAAAGCGGCCATCGGGCGCACCCGACGAAGGTCCTGAATAGTTAAAACTGTAATCGAACCCAAAATTCCAGGGTAAACTGAAATCAGCATATTCATCGTAAATTGCAGGTCTGCCGGGTTCCACTCCTTCTTCTCCCTCTCCGTCGCCCGCCACATTATTTTTGTCTTTTTTGCTTTTTGAGTTGAAGTTCATTCCAAACGAGAGGTTGGCACTGGTTAGCCTTCCGATTTTACCAATCCCGCTGCGGTTATTCCATGCCCATTGATTTATACGCTGGTAATTATCATTAACCATGTACGGGTCAACAACACTCCCCATGTTTATGCTAACGCCAGCTACAGTAGTCCGCGCCCTGATTCCGATGGGTGCCATATTCAGCGAGTCTGCAATGAGGTTGTATGACGAAGACAAACTAAAATTATCAATCAGTTTTACCTTTTTGTATTTTATTTCCTTACTGTTACTCGTTGTGTCTTTTGTATCAATCATTTTCATTTCGAGGTTGTTATTCAGCGCCAGGCTGATTGAACCCGATGCGCCACGCTCTGGTGAACCTCCATAAACTCCACCCTGGTTCACATCGTAATAACCAAAATTTCCAGATGAATCAATTTGAACTTTCTGCCAATACTCAAAACGTTCCTGTCCGAAATCGGGTCGATAGCTAAAACTTGCGGAGGGCGAAAGTTTATGTCTGATTCCTTTTATTCTTGAATTTGGATTACGCGGAATAAACATACCGTAAATATTAGTCGAAGCACTTAAGCTATAGCTGTAATCGTAAACACGGCTCAATCCCGGGATTGTATCCTGATTGATATGTGATTTTCGTCCATATTCATCGGTAAATATCTGATCTTCATCATAAGAATATGTGTATTTTTTGAAATACCATTTTTCGTCGTAGCTGATACTTGGGCTTACATTTATGTATTTGGCAAGATTAAATCCGGGGAAAGCCAGCGGAATGTTGTGTTTAATACCGTTTTTCCAGTCGTTAGGAAATGACTTTTTCAGTAAATCGTACTCTTTTACATTGCTGATAGAGTTTCGCATATTTGCTGTGTAGTTAATCCCGAATTTTTCATAAAATCTTACAGGACCGGAACGGTTCTTTTTTCTGAATGGGTAAACTTTTGCCATTGTGAAAGTCATTTCGGGCAACGACAATGTGATAGTGGTATCTCTTGAGTTTTGAGAATGCCGTAGGTTGACCGACATACTGAAAGGTGTATTCTCAAACCTTTGTGAATAAGAAATACTCGACGACTTTTGAGTTTGAAGGTAGTTGTTTCCACCGGTCTGCCCCGCGTATGAGTTTTGCCTGTCGTATCCACTGCTCGAAAGGTTTACGCTGGCAGAAAAAGTACGGCTGGGATTGGCTTTCTGATCCTGACTGTGGCTCCACATCACCTGGTATTGAGGAGTACGGGTGTAAGTATCAAGTCCCGATTCGCCGTAAACGTTGACATTGTACCTGAAATCGAATCCGCCTGAAAACTTATAACGTTTTTTATAATTAGTATGTAATTGTGTTCCCCACGAACCTTTTGAATAAATTTCGCCTTTTAATGCCAAATCGAAATATTCTCCGGCTGCCCAGTAGTAACCACCCTCGCGCAGAAAGAATCCGCGGTTAGCTTCCTCGCCATAGGTTGGAACAATAATTCCCGATGAATAGGTTGGCGTGCTTGGAAAATAGCCAAACGGAAGAATAGGAAAATATAACGGAAAATCTTCTAAAACCATGTAGGCCGGACCAGTTACAATTTTGTTGTTCGAAATCACCTTAGCCTTTGTAAGGTGCATGTAAAAGTGCGGGTGTTCGGCATCGCAGGTGGTATATTTTGCTTTTTCGGTAATAAAAACTTCCGGACCTATTTTTTTTGTCCTGTCGCTCAGAATAAAACCTTCGCCTTGTTTCGAAACAACTTTGGTAATAAAAGCCTTTTCTGTTTCGAAATTGTACCGCATGGTTTCCGATTCATATTCCTCGCTTCCTTGTTTAAACAACGGTTTGCCCGACATTGTACCGGTACTGTCCCTGAGTCCTTCGGCATAAATCTGCTTGGTTTCCAAATCAAGTTCAATATAATATGCAGTAAGTTCGATCTGCTGGTATTTAACTGAGGCATTTTTATACAAAAACACGCGTTGCCCATCAAACGACACTACTATTGAATCTTCGGCACTGTAAACAATCGGGTCTTCGATTATCGGCTTTTTAATTGAATCGATTGCAACAGAATCCATCATTAGTGTGTCGGCAGCAATCGTATCAATTAAAGCAATTTCTGGCGTTTCGTTAATAGTATCGTTAAAGTTACCTAAGGTGAACTTTTCCGGTTCCTGGCTGAAAATCAAAAAAGGAAACAGTAGAAAGAGATATGTTATTAAATTTCTATACAACGCGTTTTCTGAATTACCTGCATTTTGGCCCCGACAAAAATAAAAATAAGGGGCATTGATAAACCGTTATAAATGCAAAATAATGCTAATAATTCTATTTTTGTTGTTAATTCGATTTAAGTGCCATGAGAAATAATTCATTAGTTATCATTTCAATTTGCATTGCAATCATCAGCATGTCAAAATCAGCGTTTTGCAAAAGACCGGAGAAAAATGAAGCAAGGGTTTCGGTTGTGGTGATTGATCCGGGACATGGAGGAAAAGATTTTGGGGCATCGGTTGGAAATGCACGCGAAAAGGATATTGTGCTCGATTTGGCACTTCGGCTGGGCAACGCTATTAAAAGCAAATATCCTGATACAAAAGTAATTTACACCCGAAGTACCGATGTTTTTATCCCACTGCACGAAAGAGCGCGGATTGCCAATAAAAATAAAGCTGATCTTTTTATTTCGATTCATGTAAACGGGGCGGAAAGCCGGAGTCCATACGGAACAGAAACCTTTGTATTGGGCGAAGACAGGCAAAACGACAACTTTGATTTGGTAAAAAAAGAAAACTCTGTGATTCTTCTCGAAGACGATTATACAACAAGTTATGAAGGTTACGATCCTAACTCTCCTGAGTCAAATATCATGTTTCTGGCTGTTCAAAGCGAGTATCTTGACCAAAGTATCATGTTGGCTTCAGCTATTCAGAATCAGTTCAGGTTAAAGGCAAAAAGATTTGACCGCAGCGTGAAGCAGGCCGGATTTTTAGTTCTGAGGCAGATTACAATGCCTGGCGTTTTGGTTGAAACAGGGTTTATTTCAAATACTGAAGAGCGGAATTATCTTGTAAGTGAAAATGGGAAAAGCGAACTTTCAGATGCAATTTTTAATGCTTTTGAAGAGTACAAACACAAAATCGAAAACCACAGTAGTTTTGCTGTCCGCACCGAAAACAAAACGGAGGAAATTAAAGAACCATTAGTTTCTGCCCAAACTGAACTTACTGAGGAACCTTCTCATGTTGAAAAAAATACGCAATTGGTACAAACGGAAAATAATTTTTATTACTCGGTTCAGATTGCTGCTTCAAAAAAGAAACTCGAACCCAATGCCGCCAATTTTAAAGGTCTTAAAAATGTGTTTCGAACCGAAACAAACGGAATGTTCAGGTACTATTCAGGCAAATTCGGCTCTGAAAATGAAGCAGAAAAAGGAAGAAAAAGTATAGTACAGAAATTTCCTGATTCATTTGTGGTTGTATTTGAGAATGGAACAGTAGGTTCAATAAAAAAGATACAGTAAAAAATATATGTGATAACTGAATTATCTAATTTTACCTGAGCTTTAAAACAATATCACAAAACAGAGGTTGTGTTGTTAAATTGCAATTACAGATAAATTAGATCCAACCAAAAAACTATAGCATGAAATATTCGAAATACGTGAAACTTGGGGTTCTGATTGTAATCTCGCTTACTATTTTAATCTGGGGACTTAGTTATCTGAAAGGAAACGACGTTTTTAAACAAAACGATTACTATTTTGTGGTTTACGACCGGATTGACGGTTTGCTTGAATCGAACAAAGTAACGATGAATGGGTACCAGGTTGGGCAGGTTTACAACATCGGCTTTACTCCTGATAACAGTGGAAAACTTGTGGTCACCCTTATGATGGATGCAACATTTAAAATTCCGGTAAATTCTGTAGCCCAGATTATCAGCAGCGATATTATGGGAACACGCTCAATAAAAATGATTTTCAGTGGTGAAAAAAATTTCTACGCTTCGGGCGATACCATTCCCGGGGCAATTGAAAGCGATTTGAAGGAACAGGTGAGCATGCAGGTTTTACCACTTAAAAACAAAGCTGAACAGCTCCTGAATACCATCGATTCGGCCATTGTAACATTGACTGTGATATTGAATGAAGACGCCCGCGAAAATCTTTCGGAGAGTTTTGCCAATATTAACCGGAGTATTGACAACATTGAAAAAACAACCTCAGATTTGCAACAGATTGTTTCGTCACAAAAAGGGAATATTCAGCTTACCATGGAAAATGTAAAAGATATTACCGGAACACTCAGCAAAAATTCAAAAGAACTGGATAATACAATAAAAAATCTGTCGAGATTAAGCGACACGCTGGCCCAGCTGCCGGTTTCGCCAATTGTTAAAAATATTTCAGAAGCATCAAATCAGATTCTCATACTACTACAAAAACTGAACAGTTCAGAAAATACTGCCGGACTTTTGCTAAACGATGACCAATTATATCTCTCCATCACCGAACTTTCCGAAAACCTTTCGTTTTTGATTAACGACATCCAGGTAAACCCCAAAAGGTATCTTGAGTTTTCGGCCATTGATTTCGGAAAAGAATATTACATCAACACATCAGGCGATGTCTCTGATAAAAACGTAGTCTTCAAAGTACATTTGGTATCAACAGAAACACCTGTTTCTATCGACTCGAAATATTTTGAGGGATTGGGCGAAATTGAGGAGTACAAGGCAAACGGAGCTTATTCGTACCTTACAGGAAATACATCGGTTTACGAAGAAATAGTTAAAATTCAGGAACAAGCCAAAAAGAAATTTCCTGAATCCACAGTAGTAGCATTTAAAAACGGGAAACTGATAAAGCTCGAAAAAGTGCTGAAATCGGCAAGGTAATAACGGGTGAAATGTTAATAACTTTTGAGGTATGAATTTAATACCTGCCACTACCTACCAGTTAGCAATCTATGAATCAATTGATTATTATTAAATAACTGAATTTCAGCGGTTTAATTATTTTAATATTTTTTATTTTTTTAATCAATTGAAACTGACAGCAATACATCGTCCGTGAAATAATCAATAGTTTTTACATTTTTTTTTTAGCTTTTTTTTCGCAACTTTTGTTTTGGGAATAATGTTGAAAAAAAAATTGTAGAACCTCGAAAAACCAAATTAATCGATGAATGAAGAACATAGGGCTGTGTGGGATAAATGTCTTAACGTGATTAAGGACAATGTTCCCGGCAGCAGTTTTAAGACCTGGTTTGAACCTATTGAACCCGTAAAACTTACCGATAAAGTACTTACCATTCAGGTGCCGAGTGCGTTTTTTTACGAGTACCTCGAAGAACAATTCATTGATATTCTTCGTCGCACGTTACGCATGGTACTGGGCAACGGTGCCAAACTGGAATACAACGTGGTTATGGGCGACAAAAACGGCAATGAGCCTTACACTGTTTCATACCCTACAAACAACAATGTAAAAATTGTCAATAATCCATTGACTATCCCGTTAAAGTCGGAAGAAAAAACCGCGATTAAAAACCCGTTCATCATTCCCGGAATTCAAAAACTGCAAATCGATCCTCAACTTAAACCCGATAATACTTTTGATAATTTTATTGAAGGCGATTGTAACCGTTTGGCAAGAAGCGCCGGATTTGCAGTAGCCCAAAATCCGGGAGGAACAGCTTTCAACCCGCTGATGATTTACGGAAACTCAGGTTTGGGAAAAACACATCTTGCGCAGGCGATTGGAATTGAGGTAAAAGAACGTTTCCCCGATAAAACTGTGTTATACGTAAATGCAAATAAATTTCAGACCCAGTTTACCGAAGCCACTAGAAATAATAACCGCAACGACTTTCTGCACTTTTACCAAATGATTGATGTGCTGATTCTTGATGATGTTCAGGAGTTTGCCGGCAAAGAAAAAACACAGGAAACATTCTTCCACATATTCAACCATTTGCATCAAATGGGGAAACAACTGATTTTAACATCAGACAAACCCCCTATCGAATTAAAAGGAATGGAGCAACGGCTGCTTTCGCGGTTTAAATGGGGATTAACTGCCGATTTGCAGGTTCCAGATTTCGATACCCGGATGCAAATTCTGAAACACAAGGTTTATAAGGATGGAATTTCATTCTCCGAAGATGTCCTGGAATACATTGCATCCCATGTTTCAAATAATGTTCGCGAGCTTGAAGGTGCACTGGTTTCGTTGCTTGCCCAGTCGATGTTGAACAAACGGGAAATTACGCTTGAGCTTGCTGCAAAACTCATCAATAAACTCGTAAAGAATTCGAAACGCGAACTCTCTATTGAGTACATTTCAAAGGTGGTTTGCGACTATTTTAATATGCAGGTTGATGCTTTGCAGACAAAGACCCGGAAACGCGAAGTAGTGCAGGCGCGTCAGATTGCCATGTATTTCTCAAAAAGCCTCACCAAATATTCGCTCACAAGTATTGGTGCACAAATTGGTGCAAAAGATCATGCAACAGTGCTACATGCTTGTAAAACAGTGAATAACTTAAAAGATACCGATAAAAATTTCAGGCAATACGTCGAAGACATCGAAAAGAAACTGAAAATGTAAAGAAAAAGCATCCGATAGACCGGGTGCTTTTTTTATGAAAAGCGAAAGGACAAACAGTGGTTTTAATCGATATGGATGACATTTACCAAACTATCGCCACAGAGTGTACAGGAATTTTCAAAGACAAGGGAAGTAAGTTTCTGGCATTTGCTTATCCTGTAAAATCAGAAACTGAAGTAAAAGATATCCTGTCGCGTTTGCGCAAGGAACATCACAGCGCCCGACACCATTGTTATGCATGGCGAATGGGAACTGAAACAATTCAGTTTCGCAGTAACGACGATGGAGAGCCATCGTCAACTGCCGGCAAACCAATTCTCGGGCAATTACTCAGTTCAAATGTTACAAATACGCTGATTGTGGTTGTTCGTTATTTCGGCGGCACATTGCTGGGTGTAAGCGGATTGATTAATGCTTACCGGAACGCTGCTGCCGATGCATTGGCCAACGCAATCATCGTTCAAAAAACTATTGAGAAACACTGTTTACTTCACTTTTCCTACAACGAAATGTCGGATGTTATGAACCTTATCAAACAGGAAGATTTGACTGTTGTTAATACCCGATTCGAGGAAAAATGCGAATTGACTTTTTCAGTCCGAAAAAATGATTTACTGAGAATAACCGAAAGTTTCAACAAAATTTACGGTGTCAAACTTTCG
>DPCJ01000126.1:0-27998 GCA_003516705.1 Prolixibacteraceae bacterium
GTTTCTTTGCCCTCAAAACTTCCTTCAAGCGCTTCAATATCATCGGTTACAAACGACCATTTGTCTTCGCTGTTGAGTAACTTTTCAAAATAAGCTTCAGAATCGAATTCATAATTAATGTCAATCGTTGGAAGTGTATTGTACCAAAGATATACGTCTTCCATTNNAAATTTTGTGCGATAAAAGTAAGTTCTTTTTACTTTCCTTCTTCTTTCGGATATTCAATTCTTACGTGATAAATGTTAA
Source organism: Prolixibacteraceae bacterium (assembly GCA_003516705.1). Lineage (GTDB taxonomy): Bacteria > Bacteroidota > Bacteroidia > Bacteroidales > Prolixibacteraceae > Draconibacterium. The sequence continues at coordinate 247 of DPCJ01000126.1, forward strand.
TTAATTTATTTAACAAAGTTTCTTTAATAATGTTAATGTCGTTAAAAGTGAGCGCTGATTGATCGAGCTGGTTTAATTTTATTTTTTCATTAATCATACTGTCGATAAGTTCTTTAAGATTATTGTAGTTTTTATCTTTCAAACTTCGTGAGGCCGCTTCAATTCCATCAATCAGCATTACTACCGTTGCTTCTTTCGATTTTGGCAGCGGACCGGGGTAAACAAATGAATCTTCATCTACTTTTTCGCCGGGATTCTCCTGTCGTTGTTTTAAGAAAAAGTAATTGGCTTTTGTGGTACCGTGATGTGTTGCAATAAACTCAACAATGGGTTCGGGTAACTTGTATTTGTAAGCCATTTTAACACCGTTCCGAACATGGTCGATAATCACTTCAGCGCTTTTTATATAACTCATTTCNNGGTGCTTCTTCTGCCAGTTTTCGCAGCAGTGGCTGATTGCTGTCGGAAAGTTCGATAAGCGTGACATCAGAAACAAACCCGAACAGCTTTTCGAAAATAAATACCAGTGGGTAAACCAGTAAAATAAAAAGACTGCTGAGTGCAAACCAGCGTAACATGACGAAATTGAATCCGCTGATGGTTCCCTCGTGAATCAGTGTCAGAGCCGAATACACAATCAAATAAGTGAGCATTACAAGCAACATTGCTTTAACAAGGTGAACCCTGCGGTGAATTTTATTCAGACTGAAAACTGCCACCACGCCAGCCGAAAACTGCACGAGAATAAATTCGAAATGGTTGGGTGCATAAAATCCGATGATTAGCGTGATTACAAACAGCATAAAAATTGCGGTTCGCGAATCGAAAAAAGTGCGGATAATGATTGGGAAAATTGCAAGCGGTACAAGGTAAATGTGAAGTTTCGGAATGTTATTTACAAACATCGAAATAAACACCATCAACACCATAAAAAGCAACAGAAACGCAATTTTACGATGCTTGAACATCACATCCTGCCTGTAAATAAACATAAATGTGATTGCCAGGCCAAGCATTGAAAGGATGAACAGAATTTTTCCCAGCGAAAGCATCAACGGGTTACTGATGGTATTGCTTTGCTGTCTGAAACTGGTTTTCAGCGATTCAAGTACCTGAAATTTTTCATTATCAACTACTTCGCCTTCAAGTATTATGCGTTCGCCAGCCTGTACCATCCCGCGTGATGGCGAAATATTTACAGTTTTTTCCTCGATTTCCTTTTCTGTAGTTATCTTATCGTATTCAAGGTTCGATGTAATGTATTTTTCGGGTGAAATATTTGACAGCCAGTTTCTTTCAGCAGGTTTCTGGTCCATTATTTCATCGATTACTGCCGAAATCTGGTTGTAAGCAGTTTTTTCAGAATACAGTTTTTCAATTGCCACAGGCGTTACTACAGAACCAATCCGTCTCTTAATTTCGCTTTTCCCGTCAAGTTCGGGATATGATTCAATCCCGCGCTGCAAAATACCGGTCTGGTAGATTTCATGAAGGTTTTTCTTGATAATCAATATAATACGATTAACTTCCTGATTGTCAATGCCAGCTGCTGCACGTAAATCGGTGCCCATTTTAGCCGAGTTACGCATCGCCATTACAGTATCAAAATGAAAATAGGGAATTACCTCTTTTAAAAGCCCGGCCTTTTCGTTTTCGATTTCCGTGTCCGACTTTAAAATGGCAAAATCGAATGGTGCAACCAGGTTTTCGTGTTGCCAGGGAAATCCTTTGCGGTATTCATATTTAAATTTTGGTTCACCAGGCAATATATAAAAAAGCAATACAGCAGTTCCTACGATTAAAACCGACCAGTAAATAATCAGGGGGATGTGCTTCACATTTTTATTTAAATCGTTCATGTTAATTGCACTTGTTTATCAATATTACAGATAATCTGCTAAAAACCGTACTGTTTAAAAGTATAAAAACAAAAAAATGCAGGGCCTAATTTGTAAAACCTAATTTTTCATAGTTTTGTGACTATCCGGTTAAAAAAATAAAATTAACAATTAATTCGAATGAACTACGGAATTTGCAATCTCAGTATCATTCCGGTACGCAAAGAACCTTCTGAAAGAAGTGAAATGGTTACCCAGATTTTGTTTGGCGAACATTTCGAAATTCGTGAACAAATGGTTGGCTGGACCAACGTAAAACTCGAATACGATGGGTACGAAGGTTGGGTTGATTCGAAAATGATTACTCCTATTCAGCAACGATGGATGTCGCGGATGAAAAGAAGTCCCGGAGCAGTAACCACTGACATAATCAGCATAATTCCGGTAAATAATGAGCAAAACCTGATGCTGGTTGCCGGAAGTACTTTGCCGGTCTGGCGGCGGAATTTACGCAGGTTTTCTGTGGGTAAAGAGAATTATTCGTCGGTTGGCGAAGTGGCTTATGGTATTATAGAAAATCAGAGGGAACTGCTGATTCAGCAAGCCCTGAAATATTTCAATGCCCCCTACTTGTGGGGTGGACGTACTCCTTTTGGAATCGATTGTAGCGGACTTACGCAAATTGTGTATAAAATGATTGGGATAAAACTGCCGCGTGATGCCAGCGAACAGGTAAAACTCGGAACTGCCATGAGTTTTGTTGATGAAGCCGAACCAGGCGACCTGGCTTTTTTTGACGATGATGAAGGTCGCATTATTCATGTCGGAATAATCTGGAAACGAAATAAAATTATTCATGCATCGGGCAAAGTACGCATCGATAATGTTGATCAGTTCGGAATTTTTAATATTGATACACAGCGTTACACCCACAAAATGAGGGTTATGAAAAAGATTATCAAATAGATGGAACGTACAAAACTGCTCATATTAATCGTAATTCTTGCAGTGGCCATTTACCTTGTAATCAAATACTGGAAAACCGGCAGGAAAAGCTGAGGAATAAGTAATTGAGTGAATGAGTAACTGAGTAAACTGAGTGAATAATTGAATGTGTAAAATGGGTAACCAGATAGAAAAGAAAAGTCCAAATTTCATATACCCAATCACGCAATCACCCAATTACTCAATAACTAACTCGTTATAAACATTAAAAATGTACACATATCAATATCCGCGGGCAGCCCTCACAGTCGATGCAATTGTTTATGTAACTGATTCCGAATCAATTTGGGTGTTGCTAATCAAACGCGGGAAAGATCCTTTTAAAGACAAGTGGGCGTTGCCGGGTGGTTTTATCCACATGGATGAAACGCTCGAAGAAGCTTGCAAACGCGAGCTTTTTGAAGAAACAGGCCTGAAAGTGGAAGCGATGACACAATTTAAAGCTTTCGATACAATCAATCGCGACCCGCGGCACCGCACTATTTCTGTGGTTTTTACTGTTCAATTAAACGAAAAGGTACATGTTGAAGGACGTGACGATGCAGCACTCGCTGGATGGTTTACGATAAACCAGTTTCCGGAACTCGCTTTTGATCATCAGCAGATTTTAGAACAGTTTTTTAACAAATAATCACTGTTGTCCGGTTAAAAAGGAATTTATAGAATAGATTCTTCACTTCATTTTATTATGCAGCCAATGACAGATTTAAGTTTCGGGACTGTGACTTTCTATTCAAAGCTATTTTGTCGGACTTTTTAAGTCCGACTCCCGTTAAAGGGAATCTCATAAAATTCACCAGACGGCATTGATAAGAATCCCAAAAATTTCCCTGGTAGATCGATTTAAAGAAGTAATTCATAAACAAAAAATAGTGATACCCGTTTTTGAATATTAAAAAGTTAATGCTCAATATTATCTTTGAAACATTTAAAATTCAATTATGCACGAAATACTCTTTTGGATTATCATCGTAATTCTTGTCCTCGATTTTCTTTTTGAAAAATACCTCGATTACCTGAACACAACACGCTGGAGCGACAAGCTTCCCACAGAATTAGCAGGGATTTACGACGAGGAAAAATACAGCAAACAACAAGCTTACGAACGCGAAAACCATCGCTTCGGAATGATTTCTGAAACTTTCAGTTTTGCTGTTACACTGGCTATGTTTTTGTTTGCCGGGTTTGCTTTTGTCGATTCGCTTGCATGGGGTTTTACAGCAAATGCAATATTAGCCGCTCTGATTTTTTTTGGACTACTCATGTTTGCATCCGACGTTTTGCAAACACCTTTTGAAGTTTACGACACCTTTGTAATTGAAGAAAAATATGGTTTTAACAAAACCACCCCGAAAATTTTTGTTTTCGACAAAATCAAGGGCTGGCTGCTGGGCGCCGTTATTGGTGGTGGTTTGCTGGCGCTTATTATTTTTATTTACCAGAAAACGCAAAACCTGTTCTGGATTTATGCCTGGCTGATAGTTTCAGCCTTTTCGGTTTTTATGTTACTTTTTTATTCAAACCTCATTGTGCCGCTGTTTAATAAACAAACTCCGTTACCAGAAGGCGAACTGCGCGATGCTATTCATAAATTCTCGGAAAAGGTTGGATTTAAACTCGACAACATTTTTGTGATTAACGGTTCTAAACGTTCTACAAAAGCCAATGCCTATTTTACTGGTTTTGGTGCAAAAAAACGCATTGTTCTTTACGATACGCTGATTGAAGAAATGGAAATCGAGGAAATTGTAGCCGTGCTGGCCCACGAAATTGGTCACTACAAAAAGAAACATGTTCTGCAGGGTGTGATTATTTCGTTGTTACATACAGGAGCTATCCTGTTTGTTTTTTCGTTGCTCATTGGCAATCCTTTGCTGAGCAGGGCATTGGACGTAGAAACACCCAATTTTCATATCGGGCTTGTGGCTTTTGGCATTTTGTATTCGCCGGTGTCCTTTGTGCTCGGTATTTTTATGAATATCCTTTCGCGTAAAAATGAATATGAAGCCGATGCTTTTGCTGCACAAAACTACCAGCCCGTAGCGCTGGCTTCTGCATTGAAAAAACTGTCGGTGAAAAACCTGAGTAACCTCACACCGCATCCGTTGTATGTTTTTTTTCATTACTCGCACCCCACACTTTTGCAGCGGCTCGAACACCTGAGAAAGTTAAAATAAGTTAGGATGAGTATTAACAAATAATGATTAACGATTTTTGACTGCAGAATAGCTGAGATCATCGTATTATTGAAATAATTTAAAAAAACTTCGGACTTCGGTCTTCCGACTTCCGACTATCTTTTCCCATGAAAGCAGAAATCATAACTATTGGCGACGAAATTTTAATCGGGCAAATTGTTGACACCAACTCTGCCTGGATTGCCGAACAATTTAATATTCACGGCATCGAAATTTATCAGATTACCTCGGTGCACGACAGCCGCGAACACATTCTTGAAGCGTTGAAGAATGCAGCTGAAAAAGTTGATTTGGTTATAATGACCGGCGGCCTCGGCCCGACAAAAGATGATATCACAAAAAAAACGCTTTGCGAATTTTTCGGGTCGGAACTTGTGTTGCACGAGCCAACACTTGAACATATCAAAAACCGTTTTGTAAAACGAAATATCGATATCAACAAGCTCAACCGCGATCAGGCGCTTGTACCAGATAACTGCACGGTGTTGTACAACCAGCTGGGCACCGCACCCGGGTTGTGGTTCGAATCTAACAATACAATTTTTGTTTCGTTGCCTGGCGTGCCTTTCGAAATGAAGTACCTGGTTGAAAACGAGGTTTTGCCGCGATTGGTAAAAACCGGTAAAACAAGAGCGATTTACCACAAAACCATTCTCACACAAGGAATTCCTGAATCGATGCTGGCCATGAAGATTGAAGATTTCGAAAACAACCTGCCTGACAACGTTAAATTGGCATATCTTCCCAGCCCGATGGCTGTGCGTTTGCGACTTTCGGCTACCGGAACCAGTAAAAATGAGCTTGAAAAACTTGTGGAAACCGAGGTTTCAAAACTGCAGCAAATCATTCCCGAAGCCATTTATGGTTACGGCAACGAAACCATGGCCGAAGCCATCGGAAAGCTGCTTTTGAAAGCTGGTAAAACACTGGGTGTGGCCGAGAGTTGTACCGGCGGTTTTATTTCGCACCTCATTACTTCGGTGCCGGGTTGTTCGGTTTGGTACAATGGTTCGGTAACGGCGTATGCCAACCAGGTGAAGCAAAATGTATTGGGCGTTCGGGCTGAAACGCTTGAAAAATTTGGTGCGGTGAGTGAGGAAACGGCCTGTGAAATGGCTGTCGGAGCAAGGAAAGTACTGGATGCTGATTTTACAGTTGCCACTACTGGTATTGCCGGCCCTGATGGCGGAACACCCGACAAACCTGTGGGGACTGTGTGGATTGCGGTTGCGACTGAAGAAGCGGTTTCGGCCCAAAAATTTGTTTTTGGCGATAACCGCGAACGAAACATTTTGCGCTCAGGTCAAACCGCTTTACAGTTTTTAAGAAAGGTAATTTTGGACGGGTTAAAATGAAATTGTAAAAGGCGTTAACAAGCTTTTAACCAGTAACAATTGTGTTAGATAGATTTATAAAGTTCATTTAGATTTTTTTCTGAAAATTAAATATATGAATCCTAAAGCAAAGCCATTTGTAAAGTGGGTCGGTGGAAAAACCCAGTTACTTGACGCACTTGAAATGGTGTTGCCCGTAAAATTTTCTGAATATGGAAATTTAACTTACATCGAACCATTTGTGGGAGGTGGAGCTGTATTATTCCGAATTTTACAACGATATCCGAACATATCAAAAGCTATTATCAACGATATTAATCCCGACTTAACAACTGCCTATAAGGTAGTTAAAGAAAATCCGTCAGAATTAATCAATTGGCTGAGAATGATTCAGAATGAATATTTACCGCTGGATGAGGAGAAAAGAAAGCAATACTTTTTGGATAAACGGCACCGGTTCAACACAAAATTACCAGAATCGCTGGAGAATACAGCGTTGTTTATTTTTTTGAACCGCACTTGTTTTAACGGTTTGTATCGAGTGAACAGCAAAGGATTTTTTAATGTTCCTTTTGGCCGCTATGCAAACCCTAAAATTTGCGACGAACAAACCATTCTGGCCGATAGTAAACTTTTGCAAAAAGTGGAGATTCTGACGGGCGATTTTGAAGAAACCCTGAAATACACCGGTAAAAACAGCTTTTTTTATTTCGACCCGCCGTATAAACCATTAAGCAAAACTTCGGGGTTTAATTCTTATGCAAAAGAAGATTTTGGTGATGTTGAACAAATCAGGTTAGCCAATTTCTGTAAAAAAATAGATTCGCTCGGGCACACATTTGTTTTAAGTAATTCAGATGTTAAGAATCAGAATGCCGACAACCATTTTTTTGACGATATTTACCAGCAGTTTAATATTCAAAGGGTTTTCGCATCGCGAATGGTAAATTCGAATGCTGAAAAAAGAGGAAAACTAACAGAATTACTGATAACCAATCAACGTTAATATAAAACGCCTTTACAGAAGCGCAACAACGATTTCGATTTGGATATCAGGTTGTAAACAATATTTGTTATTTAAAACAGAATTTTATGAAAAAGCTCATTATCATTATAGTAGCAGTGATTGTCTCGCTTATGGTTTTGCTGATTGCACTACCAGTTGTTTTTAAACCGAAAATGGTGGAGGCTGTGAAAACGGCTATTAACCAACAGGTAAATGCCAACGTTGAATTTGCCAACCTTAAAATTTCGCTGTTTCGCAATTTCCCGAATGCTACGCTGGTTTTAGAGCAGGTAGCAGTTACCGGGAAAGATGATTTTGCCGGCGACACGCTTTTTAGCGCATCTTCGGTAAGTGCTTCCATGAACCTTTTTTCGATGTTGAAAAGTTCGGGGCGTGGAATCGAAAAAATCGTTATTGAACAACCGTTGTTGAATTTGCTAGTTAACAGCAGCGAAAAGGCCAACTGGGACATTACTTTTCCAGAAAGTCAGGAAGAAGTTGCAACCCAAAATGCAGCGGCAGGATCTGAGAAGCCTTTTGAAATCAGGCTGGATAAAATCGAAATTAACGATGGACAGCTGGTTTACAGAGATATACCCGCCGCATTGAATTTGGGGTTGACCGGAATTAATCTGGCACTCGATGGCAAAATGTATGGCACAGAAACCACCCTGAATGTGACTGGAAAAGCCGGTGATTTCAGAGTTGAATACGACAGTGTACAATACATCTCGAATGTTGCACTCGAAACAAAAACTGTGTTGGCAGTCGATTACGAGACAATGAAAATTGCCATCACCGAAAACGAACTTCTTGTTAACCGGTTGCCGCTACAACTTATAGGAACCATCGAAATACCCGCTGACAGCCAGATGTATAATCTGCAGTTCGCTACCAAATCATCGGAGTTCGAAAATTTTCTTGCGCTTGTTCCGGCTGAATACACAAGTTATCTCGAGAACCTGAAAACAAGTGGTTCAGCTAATATTACGGGGAGTTTTAACGGGCTTTGGTTTGAGGAGGTTTATCCCGAAATGATGGTAAAAATTCAGGTTGAAAACGGAACTGTGCAGTACAAGGATTTTCAGGAGAAAATTGAAAAAATAAGCGGTTTGATTGCGTTGGAAAAACCACAGGGATCGTTTGATTTAACAGAACTGAATATTTCAGGACTTCATGCGGAAATAAAACGAAACCCGATTGATTTTGCATTGAAAATGAAACAATTGATGACCGACCCGCAGTTTGAAGGCTCGCTGGTTGGCAAAATCAACTTTACCGATATTAAAGAAGTTTTAAAAGCCGACAGTATGAATCTGGCTGGATTGATTGATGCAAACCTCAGATTTAATGGTGTTTATTCGGATGTCGAAAAAGGCAGCTACGAAAAAATTAAAGCCGAAGGAACAGTAAACATGTACGATTTTGTGTATAGTTCAACGGATTTATCGCAAGAAGTTAAAGTGGAGACAGGGAAGCTGGAATTTTCTCCGGCAGCGATTCAGTTGAAGCAATTGGATATGAAAGTAGGCGAAAGTGATTTCAGCATGAACGGACAGGTGAAAGATTATCTGAATTATTTTTTCAGCAAGGGTGTTTTGAAGGGCGATTTGCAGTTGCAGTCTGACTTTGTGAATGTGCAGCAATTGATGCAGTTGCAAAATAAGCCGGTTGCAAAATCGGGTGAAAAACAAGCTGAAAAACAGGAGGATGAACAGGTTGCAGGTACTTCACCAACAACAAAAACACTGGCTTTTGATGTACCTTCAAACATCAGTTTTACCTTCCGGTCGGCCATTCAACGGGCAGTTTTTGATAACCTTGAAATGAAAGATATTAATGGGTTGATTACAATTGCCGATGGTAAACTTTCGCTCAGCGGACTGGCAATGAAAACGCTTGGCGGCGATTTGAAGGTAACGGGTTCATACAAAAACACACCACAAAACCAGCCGCTTTTCGATTTCACTTTCGATATTAACCAGTTTGATATTCCTTCCACTTTCCGCACATTCAGCGGCATTCAGCAATTTGCACCTGTAATGGGGCACAGCGAAGGCAGGTTGAGCACAGCTTTGAAAATGAGTGGACAACTGCGGCCCGACCTGAAAATGATTTCGTCGTCGGTAAACGGGAATGCCACCATTTCCACTTTCGGGCTGAAAATCGTGGAGTCGCAGGTTTTTAAGGAGTTAAAATCGGTGATCAACCCGTCTTTGCTGCAAAATGTGGCCATCGACGATTTTAAAAGCTTAGTAACAGTAGTCGATGGTAACATCGACCTAAAACCGTTTAAAACACGAGTTGCCGGACAGGAAACCACAGTGGTTGCAACGCTGAGCACCGAAGAAATTCTGAACATGAAAATGAATTTTATCATCAGCCGCGAGGCTTTCGGACAGGATATTAAAAACATTCTGAGTGCAATTCCCGGCAACGATAAAATTCAGCAACTGCCGGCTGGCGTGATGTTAACCGGGCCGGTAGGCAAACCGGAGGTTAAACTCGATTTAACCGAAACCCGTGAAGTGGTGACCAAAGCCGCTAAAGGCGAAATCCAGAATTCGCTTAACAAACTGGGGAAAGGGTTGAAAGATCTGCTCGGCAAATAAATTGATTTTGAAACAGCTTTTATTTACATTCTTTCGCTGTTTTGAATAATTACAAATCGATACATTTGCAACCAGACACCATAGACATGTTACAAATGATAGAAAACAAAGTTGTGATTATCACCGGGGCATCTTCCGGTATCGGAAAATCGCTCGCTGAATTATATATCTCGAAAGGCTGGCATCTGGTTTTGGCCGCGCGCAGAATTGAGCGATTGCTCGAATTTGAAAAGGAAAATCCTGACGCTAAAATTCTTTCAGTAAAAACTGATGTTTCGGTTGAGGCAGATTGCAGCAATCTGATTGAAAAAGCGATTGAGAGATTTGGAAGGATCGATGTTCTCATCAATAATGCAGGCATTTCGATGCGCGCCACTTTCGACCAGGTTGAACTCGAAGTGCTGCAAAAACTGATGGACGTAAACTTTTGGGGAACAGTGTATTGTTCGAAATTTGCAATACCTCATCTTGTGAAGCAAAAAGGTTCGCTGGTGGGTGTGATTTCGGTGGGCGGATACATTGGTTTGCCCGGACGAACCGGCTATTCGGCTTCGAAGTTTGCTGTTCGTGGTTTTTTAGATACGCTGCGGATTGAATATATGAAAACGGGGTTGCACGTTTTGGTGGCTGCACCTGGTTTTACGGCTTCCGAAATCAGAAAAAATGCGCTCACAGCCGATGGAACTTTACAGGGCGAAACGCCGCGCGATGAAAGCAAAATGATGTCGTCGGAAGAATGTGCCCGCCGTATTGTTTTGGGTATTGAAAAAAGAAGGCGGAAAATTATTATCAATTTTGTGGATGGACAACTGGTGGTTTTTGTGGCCAAATTGTGGGCCGATCTTGTTGATCGTGCGCTTTACAGGGTATTTGCCAAAGAACCAAAGTCGCCATTAAAATAGTTTATATAGTTAATCGTTAAATTTTGAATTTATAATTTTTCATTTTTAAATGAACCAACATGGAAGAATTAGCACCAGGAACCCGCGTTGATCACCCACGCTATGGTGAAGGAATTGTGAGTAAAAACAACCTGACCGCGTACGAAATTTTCTTTGAAAAAGGCGGCAAAATGGAAATTACAAAGCGAAATACCGATTTATCGATAATCGAAAAAGGCCCGGAAATGCCCAAAAATGGTATTTCGGTTAAAGAGATTGAAAAGGTAATGTGTTATGTATTGGATAAATACGCATCGCTGAACGAAGTGGTGCCGCTGGGTGAAAAATGGATTGGCGGGACCATGCTGTTGCAACCTGCCAACAAATCGTTGCAGCCCAAGGAAATACCAGTTGAAGTTTTCTTTCATAAAATAGTAATGCTTCGCGACCGGTTGCGGGTGCTCGAACAAAATATTAACAGCCACGCTGTACTTACTGACGAGGAAAAAGTTGATTTACAGCAGTACATTACCCGGATTTACGGCTCGCTGACCACATTTAATATTCTTTTTAACGACAAGGAAGACTACTTTGTAGGCGCTAAAACCAAATAAAACCAAATGATATGAAAACTTTTTTCTTTGTTATTACTTCCCTTACAGTTTCGTTCAGTATTTATGCACAGGATATTACGCTGAAAGTGTGGCCAAACGGCGCACCCAACGACAACGGCATGAAACAACCAGAGGAGAAATACGACGGTGTGCGGGTTCGCAACGTTTCTGAAGCTGAAATGTATGTTTATCTGCCTGAAAAGGCGATAAACACAGGCGCAGCCGTGGTGATTTGCCCCGGCGGTGGTTACTGGATTGAAGCCATGGACCATGAAGGTTTTGATATGGCAAAATGGTTGCAGTCAAAAGGAATTGCCGGTATCGTGCTCAAATATCGTTTGCCTTATGGTCATCATGATATTCCGTCGGGCGACGCGAGACAGACCATGAGGATTGTGCGTATGAATGCTGAAAAATGGGGAATCAACCCTGATAAAATCGGAATTGCCGGCTCTTCAGCAGGCGGTCATCTTGCCTCAACTGCCGGAACAGTTTTCGACAAAGGAAATCCGGACGGAACAACTCCGGAAGATAAAATGAGCTGTCGGCCCGATTTTATGTTATTGCTGTACCCGGTAATCAGTTTTGATGAATCGGTCGGTCATATGGGTTCGCGCAAAAACCTGATTGGAGAGGGGAATGACTGGAACCTCGCAAAAAAATATTCAAACGAACTGAATGTAACTGCCGAAACTCCACCAACTTTTCTGATTCTGGCAGATGACGATAAAACTGTGATTCCTGAAAATTCAATCAGATTTTATCTCGCCTTAAAAGAAAATAATGTGCCAGCCGAAATGCACATTTTTCAGCAGGGTGGACACGGTTTTGGTATTACAAAAAAGAACCAGCCCGCCGATCAGTGGCCCGATTTGTTTTACAACTGGCTGAAATCCATGAAAATAATCGGGTAAATGAAGGAGACTCATCCGTTAATGGTGCTGAAATTCTGTCCTAAATGCGGTTCTCCTGAATTTAAAGTTTCGGGCGAACGATCGTTGAAATGCAGCAGCTGTGGTTTTCACTTTTTTATTAATGCCTCGGCAGCGGTTGCAGCGCTTGTAACCGACGGAGCAGGTAAATTGATGCTGGTTACACGTGGCGTTGAGCCGGATTATGGAAAACTCGATTTGCCGGGTGGTTTTGTCGATCCGGGCGAAACTGTTGAAAATGCAGTGCATCGGGAGTTAGAGGAAGAACTCGGGCTGAAAATCAAATCGATTCGTTACCTTGGTTCGGCACCCAACGAGTATGTTTTTTCCGGTTTTACTGTTTTTACCATCGATTTTGCTTTTGAAGTGATTGCTGAATCGCTTGAAAACCTGAAGCCGATGGACGACATTCTCGAATACCAGTTTTACGCTGAAAATGATTTTGACTACGATGATATTCCCGCCCCTTCAATGAAACAGTTTGTAAAAGAATTTTTTAACCGATGAATAAGATAGCTAATCGTTTAAAAGCCTTGCGTGCCGAAATGGCAAAAGCAAATGTAGATGCCTGGTACATTTCGGGAACCGACCCGCACGCCAGCGAATATTTGCCAGCACGCTGGAAAACACGGTCGTTTATCTCGGGATTTAACGGGTCGTTTGGCTCTGTTGTGGTTACAAAGACCGAAGCAGGATTGTGGACCGACACCCGCTATTTTTTGCAGGCTGAAAACGAATTGGCCGGAACAGAAATAAAGCTGCACAAACTGCGTGTTCCTGAGGCTGTTTCGCCCGAAGAGTGGCTTGCAAAACAGCTTGTAAGTGGCGCCGTGGTTGGCATCGATCCACAAACGATTTCGGTAAACGGATTTCGCCAGTTGAAAAATATGCTGGGCAAAAAGAATATCAATCTGTTAGAAACTGCCGACTTCTTCGAAAATATTTGGGAAAACAGGCCTGAGCTTTCAAATGATTTGGTTTTCGACTTTCCAACAAAGTACTGCGGAAACTCAAGAATCGAAAAACACAAACAGATTGCTGCACTTCTCGAAAAGAACGGAACTGATTTTCATGTGATTTCAACGCTTGATGAGCTGGCCTGGTTTTTTAACCTGCGCGGTTCGGATATTACGTATAACCCTGTTTTTACTGGATTTGGATTAGTTGGTAAAAATGAAATGCATTTGTTTGTCGATCCGCGAAAATTGCCGGATGAATTGTATTCGCAATTGAAAACCAACGCTGTACAGGTTTGGGATTACGATACATTTTATCCGTTTCTTTCCAAGATTAAAGGCAAAAGGTTTTTTATTGATCCATCTTCAGCCAATTATTCCATCTTCAGCGAATTATGTGCTGAAAATGAAATGGTTGAAGGGACTTCGCTGATTGCGCTGCAAAAAGCAATCAAAAATCAAACTGAACTTGATGGTTTCAAACAAACCATGATTTATGATGGTGTGGCGCTTGTTGAATTTTTATTCTGGCTTAAAAATAGTTTGGGTAAAACAAGGTTAACTGAATATTCGGTGGGCCGCAAACTGGCAGAGTTCAGGACGAAACAACCCAATTTTAAGGGCGAAAGTTTTACCCCGATTGTGGGTTACAAAGCTCACGGGGCAATTGTGCATTTGTCGGTTACTGAAGAAAATGCACTCGAAATAGAACCTGAAGGAATTCTGCTTTTCGACTCTGGCGGACAATACCTTGCCGGAACTACCGATATTACCCGCACTGTGGCACTCGGCCAGGTTTCCGAACAGCAAAAAAAGGATTTCACAATCGTATTAAAAGGAATGATTGGATTAACGTTAGCCGAATTTCCTTTCGGCACAAAAGGTTGCCATCTCGATATTTTAGCCCGAAAACCGATGTGGGAAAATGGAATGAATTATGGACACGGCACAGGTCACGGCATTGGTCATTTTTTAAATGTGCACGAAGGGCCGATGGCAATCAGACAGGAATACAACGAAAACAAAATTGAGCCGGGAATGGTACTCTCAAACGAACCCGCATTTTACCGCGAAGGCGAATATGGTTTGCGAACTGAAAACATGATGGTTTGCGTAGAGAAACAGATTACTCCTTTTGGACGTTTTTTGAGTTTCGAAACGCTATCGCTTTGTCCGATCGACACTTCGCTTGTGATTCGCGAGTTACTTACAACAACAGAAATCAATTGGCTGAATGAATATCACAGAAAAGTGAACAATCAGTTGAAACCACAGTTGAATGACAATTTACATGGTTTTTTGGATGAATTGACGAGAGAAATCTGAAATATCAGCACGGAATTGTAAAGTAAAATTTGCTGCCTTGTCCTTTGACAGTTTCGAGCCATATTTCGCCACCATTTTTCTCAACAAAATCTTTACATATTAAAAGGCCTAACCCTTTGAAAGCAGTTGCATTGCCGTTTAATTTTTTTCTGTTACCTTTTTTAAAGTAATCGAGAATATGTGTTTTTTCGATACCCTGGCCATTATCGGCAACACAAAAAGTGCAGCCATCGCTGGTTTCGAATGCCGAGATGTTGATTTTACCTCCAGGTTGGGTGTATTGCATTGCGTTCGATATCAGGTTTCTGAACACAGTAGCCATCATATTTTCGTCGGTATGTACTTTTAACTGGCTACTGATTTCGTTATTTACCCTGATTCCCTTTACCCTTGCATGGTTATGCGAAATTTTCAAAGTCGTTTCCACCAACTCATGCACATTTACCTCATCAATAGAAACCTGAAGCTTTTCTTTTTGAATCTTGGTCCACACAAGCAAATTGGCAAGTAATTTAAAAGTGTCATTCGATGTCCGTCGAATATCTCCAATCAGCTCCAGTTTATGTTCATCATCCAGGTTCTCCCAATCGTTCAGCAAAATATCAGAAACCCCAAGTAATGCCTGAAAAGGACTTTTCAAATCGTGGGCAATAATCGAAAGAAACTGGTCTTTGGCCATGTTTGCATCTATCAGTTTTTGAAGGCTCTCGTTTACCTTTTCTTCAATATGTTTGTCGCTGTTTTCAAGAAGTTCAAGTTTATGAATGACAGTTGTTGCATTTATTGCTGAGTTGAAAGCCAGTAAAAATTTTTCAGTTGTGTATGGTTTTGGTAAATACTGAATGGCAAAGTCGTTAAAATAAGCGCGTTGTAAATTGCTTAAAATATTCGTCTTACCAATGGCCAGAATAAATAGGCTGCTTTTTAGCTGACGTATTCGGGAAATTAATTCAGAAGCATGTTGAATATTGTCGTCAAAGTCAAGTATTACTGCTACAGGTAATTGATTGTTACGAACCTTCAATTTGAGCGATTGGAGTAAATCTTCAACCTGGGAGAATGCATCTTGATTTGCAGAATCTTTCAAAACTTCTTGCAAATCACATATCAGATTAATTAATGTACTGTTTTTTTGCGAAAAACAGATAAAAACCGGTTCGGTCATTTGGGTAATAATTTAATGGTTCCTGGGACAAATTTAAATCATTATTACGCAATTATGCAAATTTAAATTATGCTTATTAGAGAATCCGCTTTTTTATAGGCCAAAAAATGAACAATGCATTAATTATGTAAGCCAGAATGATAAGGTAATTGCCCGCACCAGAATGGTAAAAAACAGTAATAATTTTTCCTGATAGTGCCAATATTCCGCCTGAAAGTATTGCTGGTACCACATTTGCTTTGTTAACCCTTAAATTAAGCAATCCGGCAATGGTAGGAATGATAAAAGCCCCAGAGAAAAAGGTGAGCGCAAAAAGCAGTGTTTCAATAATTTTTGAGATGAACAACGCGATTCCAATACTTATCAGACCAATAAGAATTACATAAATACTTGTGAAAACGAGTGCTTTTTTGTGTTGCAGGCTTCCGGTTGTCAGTTCACTTAAAATCATTGAAGCATTTAATAAAGTGGTTCCCGATGAAATTATTGCCGAAAGTAACGCAGCTATAAAAAGGCCGTAAATCCATTCCGGCAACTGAAGTGCTGTGAAATTTATTTCTCCTGAATTACTGCTTTTACCCGAAAAAAAGCCAATCCAGGTGAGAGCAAAAGCAATGGCAACCAATAAAATTGCTGTAATCAGAATTGATTGGGTGGCTATTTTCTCAGTTCGTGCGCAAAACACACGCGAATAAATATCGGGGCCAACCACAAATGTTACTGAATAGGTGAGAACTAAGATTACCAAATCAAATGGTTTGAAGGAAGAGTTAAATAGTGCATCAAAACTAAACGGTTCAGCCGATTGTAAATCACTGTTGAGAAAGGAGTACATGAAAACAACTAAAAGTCCAATTAAAAGAATGGCCGACTGTAAAGTATCGGTTTTTAAAATTCCAATCTGACCGCCAAACAGCGTGAACGTAATGAAAACCAACCCGGATAAAACGGCAGACTGATTATAACTCAAAAACCCAAGGCCGGCTAGTATTTTTGCTGCTGCAATTATTTGTACAGCTACAATTCCAATCCAGGCAATTGGAATAATAACTGATGCAATTATTTGAGCTTTAGATCCGTACAGTTTACCCAGAATTTCAGGCATGGTAAACTGCCCAATCTGGTTTATTCGTTTTGTTAATGGTATCAGTAACAGAAGGCCAAATGCGGCGCAAATAAGAAACCAGACTGCGGGCCAGCCAATGTTTCCGCTGAGTTCAATGGTACCTAAAATTGCAGAGCCACCTAAAATAGTGGCGAGCATACTTCCGGTAACCGAAATAAGGCCCGCTCTTTTACCGGAAATGTAATAATCAGCAGATGTTTTTACCTTAAAAAAAGAGTAAATACCAACCACCAGGACAGCAAGAAAATAGATTGCAATAATAATTTTTGCCTGAATCATGCGGCAAATATCGAAATTTCTGATTCAATTCAGTATTTTCGTGATTCTTGTTTGCTTTGTTTTTTTTTATGTTTGAAAACAGAAACTATTCCTTGAAAAGACTATTCATCATATTAATTTTCCTGGCAAATCCTTTGTCCGGTTTGTATTCTCAAAACAATACAAAGCCCGATTTTACCTTTGGTAATGCTTCTTATTTCAATATGAATTCCGGCGAAACGGTTCTTTTCGGAAATACAGAAATAAAGTTGCTCGGAATAAAAAATCAGTTCAACCGGATAATGGTTGGTGACGATACAATTCAGTGTCGGGTTAGTCGCAGAACTCCGCCTGTTGTGGTTAAAGGGTTGCGTATTTTTGTTGCCGACAATTTCAAAATTAAATCATTGTCTGAGTTTCAGGAAGCTCACGGGTTATTGAAAAAGGAGGCAATTATTTGCGTTTCGTTTGCCAGTCAGCCGCTACTGAATTCGTTTGACTATACTTTTCCAGTGAGTTTTAACGATGGATTCGTGTGGAGTTGTGATGAAGACAGTTATCTGTTTTCGTTTAAAAATCACAATAAAAAATCGCGGCAATCTTGTTTTTCCGAAGGAATAGATTTTGATTTGCAGGAGGCGAGAGGGATTGAAAAACACTGGATTGTGGCTGTTGAGAAATGCACAGTTGCCTGGGTTTTTGAAGATGAAAATTTGAAAAATGAAGCAAGTATTTTATTGCAAAGTAATTCGCACCCCGATATTTTTTACCTGTATTCTCATTTGTACAACAAAAAAGTGGAAGTAAAAAAAGGTCAGACAATTGATAAGGGTGAAATTTTAGGAACTATTTGGGGCGACAACAACTGGGGACATCTTACTTTTACTGTAATTAAGTCAGATTCACTGCCTGAACCCGGAATTTGCGCAGGTAACCTAATAAATGCCTTTCCACATTTTTTCGAATTGTACTTTCAATCTTCGGCAGTTTACAGCCGGAATTACCGCAAAGGAAGGCTGTTTTTTGGAAAACCAGCAATGTACAATGGCAATCAGAAAAATGCCACTGTTTTTGAAGAATACACAGGAAAAGGCTGGATAGCCGGAGACTGGAATATTGCAGAGAAAGTGGAAACTGCATCGAAAGGAGCGGAAGGAAATGTGAGGTTGAGAAAAGTGCTGTTTGAAGGAACCGTGGCAGAAGCTAAAAACCCCAATAACTGGTTCGATTATGAAATACACGTTCCAAATGGAACTTACAGGATTCGGGCCCGTTTGGGCGATGTTGAAATGGAATCGTGGCAAAAGATAGCTTTTGAAAAAGTTGATGCCGGAGCAATTGCTACCGAAAAAGGGCAGTTTGTCTGGACTTCGGAAAGGGTGGTAAAAGTAACCGATGGAAAGCTGACAGTCAGAATTAATATTGATGAAACCAACGAAAAAATAGCCGGAATCAGCGAAATCGTATTTCAGCAAGCCAACTAAAATTCCAGAATCATTCCTGTTTTTACCTGCTCAATTTTAAATTCTTCGTGAAATGCCGCCAATGCAGGCAATTCGGTACAATGCGAAGGGTAGAGTTTTTCCACCTGATTTGTTTTAAAATAGTCGACGGTTTCCAATGTTTGCCGGTTATTGTGTTTCAAATGAAACCCTCCGATTACGGCATAAATCTTTGAAATTCCTGTTACTTTCTTCGTGTGTTCGCAAATGTTGCAAATGCCTGAGTGCGAGCAGCCGGTAATTACTACAAGTTCATTGTTTACAACTGCTGCAAGTGCCGAATCATCGGGCACAAAATCATCTTCTCCGTTTTCAAATTCAAAGGCAGTTGTCAGGCTTTCAAAATCATTCAGTCGTGGAATTTCGCCTAAAAAGAAGAGATTAGTTGAGATTTGATAGTATTTGATTGTTTCGGTTAAATTGAATTTTTGCTGAATTTCTTTTTTCGATAGTTTTAGACCAACAGATCGGTGGTTGCTTTTTCCAAATCGTTTCGAAAATGAATCAGGATGCGTAATCAGATTCTTGTTTTCGAGGTACTGTAAACCACCGCCGTGGTCCCAATGTCCGTGACTGAGAACCACCGTTTTAACCTCATAATGAATTTCAATCCCGAGTTTTTCAGCATTTCTAAGAAAAACATCGGTATGCCCGGTGTCGAAAAGAACTTTTTCACCATCAATTTCGATGAGGTACGAAAGTCCGTGTTCGGCCAGAAATTTGCCTCCGGCTACATTTTCAGTTAATATTGTAATCTTCATTTTTGTTAATCGATTAAAAATCAAGAATGCTTAATTTTGTTGAACTTTTGAGATGTTGATGATTTAAGTTTTAAAGTTGTTTATCCATGTCAATTTCGGATCTTTCCCAATAAATTTTCAGTGCTTATTTCTGATGTTTCATTTGTTCACTATCGATTTTAAAACCCCTGTTTTAATCCTGAAAAGCATAAAATCTGATTTCCGGTTTTTAAGTTCGTCTTTTAACCAAAGAATGTTTTTACATAAAATCTCTTTTACTTGTTCAGTATTTTCCTCGTGTATAATTACCGGAATAAAATGTTGGTTAATAATGCTGATGTTTTTTCCAAATTGTTTGGAAACGAGAATATTAACATCTTTTTCTTTCAGAATTGAAATAATCTGAAGCGCTTTACTTTTCAATCCGTGTTCAGTTTCTTCAATTCCGTACTTCCGCGGATTGGGTAGAATTTGGGTTAAACTTAATTCATTCTCAGAGAATTCATAAATCGCAAAGTTTTCGGCTTCTCCAAAGTGTTGGTTTTCGAGAAAGCCTTGATTATTAACTGCAAATGTTATTTTCATGGTAATCATTCTTAAAATGAAGTGAATTTAATATTACAAATCTTTCCACGCTTCTTTTTCCATTTTTAAAAAAGCTTCTTTCTCTTCATCCTTCATCATCCTGACGATATATTGCAATTGCAGTCCCATCTTTTCAACCACATTCTTTACCGATCCAATCAATTTGTCGGCTATTGGAATATTCGGAAATGGAAATACAAACGTAACGATTACAGTGTCGTACCATAAATCTACATCCTGCACTATTCCTAACTACTTTAGCGTTAAGTTGATAGCGGGGTGATAAATTTTTTGAATTTCATCTTTAACCAGCTCTATTGTTTGTATTTCCATTTTTTATTAAGCATTTTTAGTTTTGTCGCAAGCTTTATTACTTTCAATGATTTCTATAATTTTTTCGGCTGCTTTAATCAGTAAGGTTTTTGTTGGCGCAGCCGTTAGCAGTGGGTGCGAACCAATCTGGTACGAAATGAGTTCGAAAACTGAGACTCCCTTTTGAATGGCCAGACTAATTGTATTTATAATTTCGCCTGCGGTTCTGCCTCCCCAAACTTCGCCGCCCAAAATTGAGCCATCGCATGGTGAAGCAAATAATTTTAAAGTTAGCGCCGACGTGTTTTTAAATACTGCCGGATGGGTATCGAAATCGCTGAACTGTGCAGAAACAATTTTAATGTTTGCTGCCTTTGCATTCGATTCGTTTACTCCGGCTGCTGCCATGGCCAGTCCATTAATTTCGGTTGAAAATACAGCGATTGTTCCGTTAAATGTTTTCCTGATTTTTACGCCAAACAGATTGTGCCCCAAAACCCGCGCTTCGGCAGTTGCTGTTGATGCAAGCATCACTGTGTCAGACCGTCCGGTTAAAAAACCTGTGGTTTGCGAGCAGTCGCCAACGGCGCAAATATTCTGAAATTCGGTACGTTCATAATTATCAACTTTTATAGCGCCGCGTTTATTTAATTCAAGTCCGGCTTTTTGTGCAAGTTCGGTGTTTGGCCGGTATCCGATGGCCATAATCACTGCATCACAAGCAATTGTTTCTCCTGTGTTTAGCATAACTGAAGTTGCAATTCCGTTTGAATCTTTTAGTTCTTCAACACGGGTAGAGGTTATCACTTTTACTTTGGTTTCGGAAAGCGCTTTTGTGGCAATAATGCTTAAATCACGCGAAAATGCTTTCGAGAAACAGTATTCTTCGCTTTCAACCAAAGTGATTCTTTTATCGGGATGAAGTGCCAGTTGTTCAGCAACTTCGGCACCAATAAATCCACCTCCAATAACCACAATATCTTTTTTCGTTTGAAGTACTTCGAACAGATTTTTGATGTAATTGAAGCTCTTTTTGATGTAAAAAACATTTTCAAGGTCGTACCCCGGAATAAAAGTGGGAACCATCACTTTCGAACCCGTTGCGAATACAAGTTTTTCGAAGGCAAATTCCTGACCCGATTCGGTTTTTAATGTGCTGTTTTTTACATCCACATCAACCACTTTGTCCGTTATCACTTCTCCTCCCATATCGATGAATGGTTTCGGTCCCATCATGTTTTGCTCCACACCGTTCAAAGCATGAAAAACATAAGGAATTCCGCACGGAACCAATCCTTTTTCTTCCTCCTTAAACATAAGTATCGATTTTTCGGGATAAGCTGTTTTAGCGGTTGTTCCTGTAATAATTCCGGCAGGGCCGGCACCGATAATAATAACATCAAATTTTTTCATGGTAGTAGTTATTTATTTAAAGTTTGGTAAAACAATCCTCTTTCCAGTTTTACCGTGGTTATTTTCTTTTCTGTTTCAAGTACATCGAGGTATTTATTAATTTCGTTTATGTGTTTTCCTAAAATCATTGAGAGGTCGGAAAGTGTACACGGCCTGCGGGCAATGGTTTCGAGAATTGCAACTTCAAAATCCTGCCTGTACGATTCAATCTTTTTTCTTTCGGGTGCTGAAGTTATTATCTCAACATTTTCAAGGTTCCAATAACTGGCAATATTTTGAAGCTCTGTTTTTGTTGCAGCAACCAGGTTGGGTAGGGTTCCTGGCCGGTCGAGTGTATTGAGTTGAACAATATCAGGTTTTGTTTTCAGAATAGCTTTTTTTAATTCATTTAGTTCCTCCAAACTGTTGTTGTAACCAGTCAGAATAAAAACTTCAAGATTTATTTTTCCTGAATATTCATTTCTGAAACTGACTAACCCTTCGATGCAATTTTCATTTTTAAGGGTTTTTGGAGGTTGGTTTATTTTGCGGAAAACTGCGTCGGTGGCTGCATCAAGCGAAGGTAAAACCAGGTCGGCTTTCAATATTTCATCTCTTACCTGTTTAATGCTGAGAAGGGTTCCGTTGGTTAAAACAGCTACCGGAATTTTGGGATATTTCTCCTTAATAAAGTCAAGTATTTTACCAATACCTGAATTTAAAGTTGGTTCGCCTGAACCTGAAAAAGTGATGTAATCAGGTGCAGGATTATTGGTTAAGAATTGCATGAGTTCTTTTTCAACTTCATCAACCGGAACGTATTTCTTTCGTTCGGTAGTGAGTTTTGTTGTTCGGCCACATTCACAATAAACACAGTTCAGCGAGCAAATTTTATGCGGTACTAGGTCGATACCGAGAGATATGCCCAATCTTCGTGAGGGAACTGGACCAAACAAATATTTGTACATTACTTTTTGTTTAAGTCAAATTCACAGCTATTTTCTTCCAAATCGAATAAATCTCCCTGCTGATTTTTTCGGCGGGAGCAAATTCAATAATGGTTTTTTCTGCCACCATCGATTCCACCATTTTTGGTTCAAACGGAAGTTTTCCGGCCAACTGAATATTTTTATCTGAAAGATATTTTTCAACCTTTCCGGTAATTTCAGGGTTGATGTCGAATTTGTTAATCACCGCCTGAATCGGAATTTTAAATGATTCTGCCAATTCAACCAAACGGGAGGCGTCGTGAAGTCCCGATAATGTGGGTTCAATTACTATCAAAACCAAATCTGTTCCGGTAACCGAAGCAATGGCCGAGCAACCAATTCCGGGAGGACCGTCATTGATAATAAAATCAGCTTTTGTTTCGACTGCAATTTCTTTGGCTTTTCGCCGCACTTCGGTAACAAGTTTGCCTGAGTTTTCTTCGCCGGGCCCCATTTTTGCATGAATTAGGGTGCCAAAACGGGTTTCTGAAACATACCAGAAATTGTTGTTGTTTTCAATCATGGAAATTGCTTCAGCAGGGCAAACCCGTTCGCACAATCGACACCCTTCGCATTGAAAATTATTTACTTCGAGCTGCCCGGAAGAATTAAGATGAATTGCATCAAGCCGGCAATGGTCAACGCAAAACCCGCAATTTAAACAGTCGTCGGTATTTATTACTGCTTTGCTTCCGCTGTCGAAAGCATAACTTTCCATTATTTGGGGATTAAAAATCAGATGCAAATCAGCGGCATCCACATCATTATCGCAAAAGACTACATTTTTAGCTACCGATGCCAAAGCTGCAGTAACACTGGTTTTTCCGGTGCCTCCTTTTCCGCTTAAAATGGTAATTTCTTTCATTTTAATCCGGTTTTAATAAATAATTTCTCAATAATCTCACTGTAGATGCTTTCAATTGCTGTTGGAATGTCCTTCAGAATATTTCCACTGGCATAATTGGCAGCATACTCTTTCGAGAAAGGTATTTTTCCTAATAAATCAATTTTGTTTTCATTGAGAAACTCATAAACAGCATCGTTTCCAAGTCCGGCTTTATTCACTACCACGCCAAAAGGTTTATTGAGGTCTTTTAGCAATTCAACAGTAATTTTCATGTCGTGCAGCCCAAATGGGGTGGGTTCTGTTACCAGAATTATGTAATCGGCATTGGCTACAGTTTCTACTACCGGACAACTGGTTCCGGGTGGCGCATCGTAAATTATAATTTCTGCTGAATCATGGGTATTTTTCTTTACCTCTTTAATAAGCATAGTTTGCATTGCAGAACCAATTTTCAGACGACCTTCGGTCAGTCCTTTCCCAATTCCGGTATCAAAATGCGTAATCACCCCGAGAGGTTGCTGATGTTCAGTTATCGCACCAAATTCGCAGGCAACAATACATGCTCCGCACGAATGACATAAATCGGGGTTTATGCTGGCAAATTGGAGGTTCTTTACAATCGAAATTGAATTAAACTCGCACCAGTCGGCACATTTCCGGCAAAACGTACATTTTTCAGTATCAATTTCAGGAATGAGCTGATACACCTGTTTTTCTGAATCCATTTTTGCATCCGGAAAAAACAGCGCATCATTAGGTTCTTCCACGTCGCAGTCAATCAGTTGAATTTCAGGGGTTACTAATTTGTTGATAAAGTAATACAAGTTCGCCGAAACGGTTGTTTTACCTGTGCCACCTTTTCCGCTGGCAATTGCAATTTTCATATAAAACAATTTAAATCATCATCTTTCTTTTGATGATGTAAAGAGAAAAACACAGAATAAAAGTAACTGTACCGGTTTAGTGGTCGCAATAGTTGGCATTAAACTCAATGCTGCCATTTAAAAATCCGGTTACAAGTTCAGTAGCCGTTAATTGTGGTGCGCCCACAAAAACATTTACGTTATTGTAGTTGAAAATCTGGATGGCTTTGTTGCCCATTCCCCCGGCAAGTACATCGGTAGCTCCTTTTTCAGCAAGCCATTTTGGTAACAAACCCGGTTCATGGGGCGGGGGAATCAATTTTTCATTCGATAAAATTGTATTTCCTTCTACAGTAATCAATTCGAAAAATTTACAATGCCCGAAATGGCCATCCAAAATTCCGTTTTCTCCAACCGGAACAGCAATTTTTTTATTCATATTTTTATTCTTAACTGAGTGTTTTTAAATTGTTAAAAGCAGGGAGTAAGACTAATTTCCTCCACGAAATTTTCTACCAGATCCGTTTCCTTGTCCGGTAGCGTTTGAATTGTTTCCATGTCGCAACCGCCGACCCATTCCACGGCCGCGCATTGTTGAAATTTCATCGGTTGCAGATGCGTTTTCTGTTCTGCATCGTCCCATTCTTCTTCCGGTAGCTGGACCTTGTCCTGCTGGGCCGGTTTTGTCAAATCCTGGCATTTTTTTTATTTTTATATTCCTAAAATTTTGGCATCAACCCTGAATACAGCATTGATGTCAATGCAAATAATCTGTTTTTAGTTATTGAACTAAATTTTAGTGTTTCAGACGGTTTAACAACTCCTGGATGGTTTGGTCTCTTTCTTCCAGAATAATCATTTGAATCCTTAATTGTTCAAGTAACGATTTGGCTTTTGGTCCAAAATCACCCGATATTACCTGTTTAACACCAAGTTCAGCAATCATCTCCGCTGTTTTTGTTCCGGCTCCGCCACTTAAATTTTTGTTGCTGTTCTCAATAAACTGAATGTTGCCATTTTCATTATCGTACAAACAAAACCAACTCGACCGCCCAAATCGGTCATCAAATTTTGAGGTGAAATTGTCACCGGTTGATGTAATCGCAATCTTCATAACTGTTTTGAATAAAAGTTTAATAACTACAGTGCAAATATAAATAATTTATTTGCTAAAATTGAAATTAAAAAGAACAAATGTTTATTGTAAATATTGAATTATTAGATAATTAATATGTGTAATAAGTTAAAATAGAGATATATAAGATAAAAATAAATTGTGTTAATGAAATGTAAAAATTAATATATTTGTATTCTGGTGAGTTCAAAATGTTAGGTTATATTTTTGAAGATATATTTGCAATAAATGTGGTTAAGTAAATTCAGTCTTATTTGTGATTTAAGCTTTGGTTCGCAGGATTGTGATTAAGAATGTTTGACTATCTTTGCCACACTTTTTTCAAAACTTGTAAAGTAGTAACAAAATGATACAAATAACGCTTCCCGATAATAGTGTACGGTCTTTTGACCAACCGGTAAATGGAATGGATATTGCCAAATCGCTTTCAAACAGCCTGGCAAAAGAAGTACTTTCAGTTACAGTGAATGGCGAAGTTTGGGATTTAATGCGCCCGATTTATTCTGATGCAACTGTTAAACTGAATACCTGGGAGCAGCGTGAAGGCAAGGAAACATTTTGGCATTCGTCGGCTCACCTGATGGCTGAAGCTGTTGAACATTTTTACCCCGGAACTAAATTCGGAATCGGGCCAACAGTAGATAATGGGTTTTATTATGATGTGGATTTACCTGCCGGACAAGTTCTTACAGATAAGGAACTGCAAAAAATTGAGCAAAAAATGCTGGAACTTGCCCGTCAGAAAAATGATATTGTCCGCTCCGAAATTTCAAAAGCTGATGCGTTGAAAATGTTCACCGAGAAGAAAGATGAACTGAAACTCGAATTGATTAGTGAACTCGAAGATGGAACAATCACCCTGTACAACCAGGGCAACTTTACCGATCTTTGCCGTGGGCCTCACTTGCCAAATACTGAATATATTAAAGCAATAAAGCTTACGTCGATAGCCGGAGCTTATTGGCGGGGCAACGAAAAAAACAAAATGCTCACCCGCATTTATGGGATTACATTTCCGAAGCAGAAAATGCTCGAAGAATACCTGTTAATGCTTGAAGAAGCAAAAAAACGCGACCACAGGAAAGTGGGCAAGGAAATGGAATTGTTTGCTTTTTCTGAAGCTGTTGGTCAGGGTTTGCCACTCTGGTTGCCTAAAGGAACACAACTGCGTATGCAATTACAGGATTTTCTGCAGAAAGTTCAGAAAAAATATGGTTACGAACAGGTAATGACTCCACATATTGGCGATGTGAAATTATACAAAACCTCGGGGCATTATGAAAAATATGGAAAAGACTCATTTCAACCAATTTCAACCCCGGTTGAAGGTGAATCGTATTTACTGAAACCAATGAACTGTCCGCATCACTGCGAGATTTACAAAGTGAGACCAAAATCGTACAAAGATTTGCCCATTCGTATGGCTGAATTTGGTACAGTTTACCGTTACGAAATGAGTGGTGAGTTGCATGGTTTAACCCGGGTGCGTAGTTTTACGCAAGACGATGCACATATTTTCTGTCGTCCCGATCAGTTAAAAGAGGAATTCAAAAAAGTTATCGATATTATTTTTATCATTTTCAAAGCGTTGAATTTTGAAAATTATACCGCACAGATTTCGTTGCGTGACCCGAAAAAACCGGAAAAGTATATTGGTACTCCTGAAAACTGGGACAAGGCTGAACAGGCAATCGTTGAAGCCTGTCAGGAGAAAGGACTCAACACGGTAACCGAGTTGGGTGAAGCCGCTTTTTATGGGCCGAAACTCGACTTTATGATTAAAGACGCACTTGGCCGAAGCTGGCAATTGGGAACCATTCAGGTTGATTACAACCTGCCTGAACGTTTTCAGCTTGAATACATTGGCGCCGACGATCAGCGTCACCGTCCGGTGATGATACACCGCGCGCCGTTTGGTTCAATGGAAAGATTTGTTGCTGTTTTGATTGAACACACTGCCGGAAAATTCCCGTTGTGGTTGACACCCGAGCAGGCGGTAGTTTTACCAATCAGTGAAAAGTATAACGATTATGCTAAAAAAGTTTCAGATTTATTAAATATTTCCGATATTCGCACCGTCGTTGACGAACGTAACGAAAAGATTGGTAGGAAGATACGCGACAACGAGTTAAAACG